>CAZXJG010000054.1:0-18478 GCA_964640985.1 uncultured Melioribacteraceae bacterium
TGTTTTTAGCCCGATATTACTAACTTTGTGCGTTGCCGGTATTTTGTCCCTGAATCGCTGTATATTATTTTTTTCATTTGATTATATTTCATATATTTACAACATAAAATTTGAACTGATCTTTATTAAAAGACAGTTACATAAAATAAACTTCAGAAAAAATTGCAGGACTTGATTTTTTAACAGGTACCGTGTGTAAAATGAAAACCGAATATTTAATAATTGGTAACGGCAAATTAGCTAAACACTTGCATTACTATTTCAAGCTGCTTGGGGTTAATTATATAAGCTGGCATCGTAATTCCGATATAAACATCAATAAATTGATTAAACAAGTCACTAAAATTTTGCTGCCCATTAGCGATGATGCTATTGTAAACTTTATTACTGAAAATAAACCGAACTTTACCGATAAAATTCTTATCCACTTTTCCGGCAGTCTTTATACTCAATTGGCTTTCGGCGCTCATCCTTTAATGACATTTTCAGACAAACTTTATTCCTTAGATTTTTATAAGAAAATCCCTTTTGTAATTGAAAAAGACAGATTAAAATTTTCAGAATTATTCCCTTCTCTTCCAAATCCATCCTATGAAATAGATGCCGACAAAAAATCACTTTATCATGCCTGGTGCACAATAAGCGGTAATTTCACTTCAATATTGTGGAAGAATTTTTTCGATAGATTAGAAGACGAATTTAATATCAATAAAAAAGCGGCTTTCCCATATATGGAAGCTATTTTTAATAATCTTAAAGAATTGGAAAACCCGGTTACCGGTCCATTTGTCCGGAATGATTCGGTAACTATTCAAAAACATTTGAATAGCTTAAAACAAGACCCGTTTAAGGAAGTTTATAATTCGTTTTTTGACTTATATAAAAAATTAAATTCAAATTCAGGAGAATTAAAATGAAAACAATCACAGAATTTTCGAAATACAAATCGGAACAAAAAAAAATATCGATGATAACTTGTTACGATTATTGGTCTGCACAAATAATTGATGAAAGCGAAATCGATGCTGTTTTGGTTGGAGACAGCGTAGCTATGGTGATGCATGGTTTTGATACTACTATAAATGCAGATGTTTCGATGCTTGCTTTTCATGTTGCTGCAGTACACAGAGGTTTGAAAAATAAATTTTTGGTTGCCGATATGCCTTTTCTTGCGCATAAAAAAAGCCGCACATTTCTAATTGAGTCGGTTGACCAATTATTTAAAGCCGGAGCACAAGCAGTAAAAATTGAAGGAGCCGGCGAAACGCTTAACGATATTGAATATTTGGTGAAAAGCGGAATCCCTGTTATGGGACATCTGGGCTTAACGCCGCAATCTGTTCATCAATTCGGCGGGTTCAAGTTGCAAGGCAAACAAAATGAGGCCGCCCTTAAAATGTTAGAAGATGCAAAAGCACTTGAACAAGCAGGTTGTTTTTCTATTGTGCTCGAAATGGTTCCATCGGAATTAGCAAAATCAATTACGGAAACATTGAGCATTCCTACAATAGGTATCGGTGCGGGTCAATTTACTTCAGGACAAATATTAGTGCTGCAGGATTTATTAGGATTAACTAAAGCCTTCAGCCCGAAATTTTTACGGAAATATTTAAATGGCTATGATTTAATAAAAAATGCATTGGATAATTTTGACGTTGATGTAAAACAAGAAAAATTCCCTTCAAAAGTTGAAAGTTATTAACTATGAAAATTTTTAAAACACCTGAAGAATGGAAAGCCGAAAGGTTAACCCTTACAAATAAATCGATTGGCTTTGTGCCTACAATGGGAGCTTTACACAAAGGGCACATTTCACTTATTGAATGTTCTCAGAATGAAAACAATTATACCATAGTTAGTATTTATGTTAACCCGACACAATTTAACAATAAGGAAGATTTTGAAAAATATCCATCGCTTTTGGAAGATGATATTAAAAGACTCGAAAAAATGAATGTCGATTATTTATTTCTTCCGGATTACGATATTTTATATTTAGATAAATTTACTTACAAAATAGAAGAAACAAATTTCAGTAAAATATTGTGCGGTGCTTTCCGCCCCGGTCATTTTACAGGCGTATTAACGGTTGTGATGAAACTTTTTAATATTATTAAACCTACAAAAGCTTATTTTGGAGAAAAAGATTACCAGCAGTTTCAATTAATAAAAGGAATGGTAGAAGCTTTCTTTTTGGATGTAACAATTGTTCCTTGTCCAATAGTTAGAGAAAAAGACGGACTGGCACTCAGTTCGAGAAATTTACGTTTAACGAAAAAAAATAGAGAAAAAGCAGCACTTTTTCCTACATTACTTATGTCGAAAAAAAGTAATGAAGATATCAAAAAAGAATTACGGCAAAACGGTTTTAAAGTCGATTATATCGAAACAATAAATAAAAGACGATTCGGCGCTGTTTATCTCGGAAAAATAAGGCTAATAGATAATGTTAAATTATAAAATACTTGTTAAAATAAGCGGGTCGATAGCTGCATATAAAAGCGCTTATTTGATTTCTAAATTAGTTCAGAACGGATTCGAAGTTCAAACTGCAGCTTCCAAAAGTGCACTTAAATTTATCGGTGAAGCCACTTTGGAAGGCTTAACCGGAAAGCCTGTATTTAGCGACATTTTTGAAACCGGGAAAATAATGAGTCATATTAATTTGGCAAAATGGGCTGATTTAACAATTTTAACCCCTGCTACGGGCAACACAATAAATAAATTGGCTAATGGAATTGCCGATAACCTAATTACATCATTGTTTTTGGCTCATATATGGGAAAAGCCTTATTTAATTGCACCTGCTATGAATGTCAATATGTTCAATCATCCTGCTACACAAGTGTCGCTTAAAAAATTAAAGGAATGGGGTGTTGTTATTTTGCCCACTGAAGTTGGACATTTGGCATGCGGCGATACAGGTAAGGGTAAATTATTGGATCCGGATAAAATTTATACATTCATTCTTAATGAATTAAATAAGCTCAAAAGCAATTCCGAAAAAATGAAACTTTTAATTACAAGCGGAGGCACAAAAGAAAACATTGACGGTATTCGTTTTCTGACAAATCTCTCGACAGGCAAAACAGGTGCTTCACTTGCCGATTGGTTTTTTGTAAACGGACACAATGTTACTCTCATAAAAGCCGAAGATGCGGTTTCCCCTATTGCTCCGGTTAATACATTAAAATACAATTCATTTAATGAATTAGAGAGTTTATTGAAATTGGAGTTGTCGAAAAACAATTATGATGCCGTAATTCATCTATCTGCCGTTAGCGATTATTCGTTATCTTATGTTGAAACTGAAAACAAGAAATTAAAAGCTCCATTAAATGAAAAAATTGATTCTTCCAA
Source organism: uncultured Melioribacteraceae bacterium (assembly GCA_964640985.1). Classification (GTDB taxonomy): domain Bacteria; phylum Bacteroidota; class Ignavibacteria; order Ignavibacteriales; family Melioribacteraceae; genus CAZXJG01. Next base: position 3,361 of record CAZXJG010000054.1, read on the forward strand.
CCGTAAAATAAAACTTGTATTAAAGGCTAATTATAAAATTGTTAACAAACTGAAAAATTTTACCGAAAACAAGAATCTAAAAATTGTTTCATTTAAATTTATCAGTAACGACATAAACAAAATTTCAAAACAAAAATTTGGTGAATTTTTTAAAAAATATGATAGTGATTATATAGTTTTCAATTCATTAAACGACAGAAAAAACGGTATACAAACAAACTTTAAAATTCTTTGTAAAAACGGCGATTTTTCCAATTCAAACAACGTAGAAGATTTATCAAAAAATTTAGAAAAACTTTTAACAGAACAGGGATAAAATGGTTCTTTGTTTAGATGTTGGAAACACTCAGATTTTCGGCGGTGTTTTTAAAAATGACAATTTGGTTTTCCAATTCAGAAAAACTTCACATCAACAGTTTTCATCCGACGAAGTCGGTATATTTTTAGTTAGCGTACTTAGGGAAAACGGTTATGCCCCGGAAAAAATTGAAGGAATATCAATTTGCTCTGTCGTACCCGACCGCGTGCATTCGCTTCGTAACGGCTGCATAAAATATTTTGACGTTGAACCGTTTGTTTTGAAACCGGGCACAAAAACCGGTTTGAAAATTAAATATAGAAATCCGTTGGAAGTTGGAGCCGATAGAATTGCCAACGCTATTGGTGCTATTAAAAAATATCCTAATAGAAATATCATATCCGTTGATTTTGGAACCGCAACAACATTTTGTGTAATTTCAAAACATAAAGAATACTTGGGCGGGATAATTATTCCAGGCATTAGGATATCGATGGAAGCTTTGGAAAAACAGACCGCTCAATTACCGCGAGTTGAAATTAAAGAGGTAAAAGAAAAAAGTGTTGTTGGAAGATCTACTGTTGAAAGTATACAATCGGGATTATATTTCGGACAAATCGGGATGGTAAAAGAATTAACAAATAAAATAATTGTTGAAACATTTCAAGGTGATAAACCTATAATTATTGGAACAGGTGGTTTTTCAAGTTTATTTGAAAGTGCAAATTTGTTCGATGTTATAATTCCAAATCTTGTTTTAGAAGGTTTATTTGAAGCACTGAAATTAAACAATGGAGAAAAATAATGGAACGAATATTATTAAAATCAAAAATACATCGTGCTACAGTAACAGATGCCGATTTAAATTATGAAGGATCTATCGGTATTGATAAAAAGCTTTGTCAAATTGCCGATATACGTGAGTTCGAAAAAGTGGATATTTATAATATTAATAACGGTGAACGATTTTCAACTTATGTTATTTATGCGAATGACGGCGTAATTAGTTTAAATGGTGCAGCAGCTCATAAAGTTCAAAAAGGCGATCTTATAATTATTGCCAGTTATGCTGACTACAGTGAAAAAGAAACTGCTTCTCATAAAACAAAATTAGTATTCGTAGATTCTAATAATAATATCAAAAATGTTATGTGAACTTATGAGTTAAAAAGTTATAATTTCGATTGGTTTTCTCTGGCTGAATATATTTTCAACTTTTGTACTTTACCGTTAATTTTATTAACTGTGCAATAAATTAATAAGCGCTTTTTCTACATTATCATATTTAAATTTATAGCCATATTTTATCAGCTTTTTAGGTATAACTTTTACTCCTTTTGTAACTAAGCCCGATGCTTCACCCATAACAATTTTTAAAACAAATTCAGGTACTTTCATAACCGACGGGCGTTTGATAACTTTACCTAATATTTTCACAAAATCATTCATAGTTACCGGATGCGGTGATACTGCATTTATTTCACCATGGACTTGTTTGCCGTCTAAAACAAAAAGGAAAATATCAGCAACGTCATCTATGTGAACCCACGGAAACCACTGTGTCCCTTTGCCTAAGGTTCCTCCAATAAAAAGTTTAAACGGCAGCAGCATTTTATTTAGTGCTCCGGCATTTTTATCAAGTACAATTCCAATTCGAATGCTTGCAGTTCTAATACCTAAATTTTCAAATTTTCGTTGTTCACCTTCCCACCGCTTTACAACATCGGATAGAAAATCTGTACCCGCAGGGCTTTCTTCGGTAATATCACCTTTTAGATTTTTTCCATAATAACCGATAGCAGATGCCGAAATGAAAACTTCCGGTTTTCTTTTGCTTTGGGATATTGCGGAATAAAGTAATTTTACACCATTAACACGGCTTGAAAAAATTTTTTGTTTCTGATAATCACTCCAGCGTTTCGACATAATATTTTCACCGGTTAGATTTATTATTGCATCGGCATCTTCAACGGCATTAACCCACTCTTTGTTTTTCTCAGATTCAAAATTATTATTAGGATTCCATTTGAAAAAAGATTTTGCATCGGGAATTTTTATTTTTGCATTTTCTATATTCCTTGTAAGAACAGTAGTTTCATCCCCGCGCATTATAAGTTTATTTACTATTGATGTACCTATTAGTCCCGTTGCGCCTGTAATAAATATTTTTTTCGACATATTTCTTTTGTCAATTAATTATTAATATTTGTATAGTTAAATTATAAATTTAAGTTAACAATACATCCGAAATTTAGAAACCGAATAATGATAACTTATCTGATAAAAAATGGCAACAAGGTTTTATTATCAAATACTAAAAAATTTCTTTATCGAACCGTAATAATTTTTATATCGGTTTTCTTTTTATTTACTACCAATATTTTTGCTCAACAATACGATTTAACAGGCACGGTAAAAAACGCAAAAAACTTAAAATTATTAAGTTTTGCAAATATTAGAATTAAAGACACATCATTTGGAACCGCAGCAAGTTCAGACGGCAAATATGAATTGAAATTGCTGCCGGGTAAATATAGTATAATTGCTTCATATATCGGTTTCAAATCCGATACAATCAAAATAAACATACATTCAAATAAGACTCTTAATTTTGCTTTGAACCCGATAGCAATCAGACTTCCCGAAATCACGGTTCTTCCGGGTATAAATCCTGCTATTGCCCTTATGAAAAAAGTACTAAAAGCAAAAAAGCAGCGTAATAAAAAATTAAAATCATATATTTTCAAAGCATACACTAAAGCAATATTTAAATTCACTAAAAAATTTACAGCAACTAATAACGGCATTAACTTATCTATAGGAGTCAAAGATACCGCCAAATTAAAAATAGCCGCTATTATGGAAAATGAAAGTAAAGGTTATTTTAAAAAACCGGATTATTATAAAACTGAAATTATTGCGAGAAAACAAACAGCCAATTTCCCGCCAACTATCAATATTTTAACCGGCGGTAGAATTATGCAAAATTTTTATCATAATACAATTCAGTTCTTCAACACGCCTTTGCCAAGCCCTATTGCCGATGATGCTCTTAATCACTATTATTATTATATTGAAGATACTTTGGCAATGGATCATCGTACTATTTTCCAATTATACTTTAATACACTTGATCCGTCCGAACCCGGGTTTTACGGTAAATTATATATTGCCGATAGTCTTTACAGTCTTATTAAAATTGATGCTTATCTTAATTCTGCAGCCAAACCCAACGGTATTTTCAAAAAGATTAATGTTTTTCAACAATTTATGCCTTATGGCGATAACATTTACATGCCGATAGACTATAGGCTTTTTGTAAACGGCAACTTTTTAGGACTTGCTAAATTCGGGTTTGATGTGAGTACTATTTTTTATAATTACAAGATAAATGTACCAATTAATAACAGCGTTTTCGGTATGGCAGTTTTAACCGTATTGCCCGGTGCAGATAATAAAGATTCTCTATTTTGGAAAAACACACAAACAATTCCATATACAAAAGCTGAAATTAAAGCATACAAAAAAATCGACAGTCTCGCAACTGTTCATAAAAGCTTCTGGAAACGATTTTCTTTTATATCAACACGAGAATCATTGACAAAAAATTTTTCAATTAGCGGACCGTTGGAACTTTACCATTTTAATAAAGTTGAAGGAAACGGCTTGAGCTTTGGTTTTTACTTTAATGATTTTTCTAATAAAAGAATAAGTTCTTCACTTAAACTTGGATACGGTTTTGCGGATAAAAAATTTAAATATAATTTTTACTCGAAATATTTATTCGGGAATTATCGTACAACTGCTTTATCTTTTCATGGATTTAATAATTTAGGAATATTATTTTCAAAGTCTGATCATTACAATAGACTTACGTCAACTATTATGAGTTTGGTAAGTAAATACGACTTCAGGAATTATTATTATTCCAAAGGTTTTTATATTAATACATCAAGCGAAGTTTTTCCCATATTGAAATTAGGTGTCGGGTATTTGAACAGAACTGATCGAAGTGCCGTAAATAATACTAATTTTTCAATCTTCAACAGAAGTAAAAAATATAATAATAACCTTTCAATTTATAATACGAAAATAAATGATATAACAGCAAGCTTTACTCTCGATTTTAGAAAATATATTGAAAACGGATATTTTAGAAGAAGAATTTCACAAGGTAAATCTTATTTTATTTTGGATGGAGAAGCTACTTTCAGTAACCGGTCTTTGTTAAAAAGTGCTCTTAATTTTAACTCGTATAAACTTAATTTATACAGCACATTAAATTTATTTCGGATGACAGAGCTGAAATTTAACATCGAGGGGATTTATTCAACAGGTATTGTCCCTTATCAAATGCTGTATGCTTTGCCAGGTAATATTCAAAACGGAGGTAAAAATTTTTCATTCAGAACATTAAGAATTGGTGAAGCCTTTGGTGATAAAGCGGTAGTTGCGGAATTTGAATATAATTTACGGGATGAGTTATTCAAGATTTCTAAAATACCATATTTGAAAAATTCGCATATTCAGTTTATGATACACGGCGCAGGTGCTTATTTAAATATATCAAATAAAACCGCATCGGTAATTCCTCGTGTCGGGGAAATATTTAAACATCCTTTTTTCGAAATCGGTTTCAGTCTGGGGCATGCTTTATTTCCGTTACAGTTAGAGTTCACTTGGAAATTAAATTATCGCGGTAAAAATAATTTTGTACTTGGAATAAATACTTTTGCTTTGTAACCTGTAGCATCGTAAGTTATCTTATTCCACCCCCTAAAATAATTATTAATTGTACTTTCAATATTATTTTTATTTTAAATTAAAATTTGAAAATTTTATTTACCTATCTTATATTTGCTTTTAATTTTTTTTAATGGAGGTACAAATATTATGATGTCAAGAGAAGATAGACTGCTGCAAATAATTGCCGAGTACGAAAGGAGTTTAGACCTTGAGCAAGAACGAAGAGACAGAACTATTTCCGCAAATTGGTTTCGTTCCTTAGGTGCTGAAGATCAGAGGATGATAAAACAATACATTAAGATACGCGAAGAAGTATGGAAGAAATTAATGTAATCACATAGTTAATATTCTTCTTTTTTAATTATCATTTTAATTATAGAAAATCGCCGCATTTGATTATTCTTTAAAAATATTGTTACCGCAAAATTCAAAACTCTCTTTTTACATTTTGTTTCTCTTCTTCAAGGTTAAATAGAAAACACGATATCCCCAAGCTTTTAAAAATACTTTTCCACTATGCCCAAATTTTTCCTTTGTGTTGTTGAATAAATTTGTATAAATACCCGTTAAATAATTCGAATTCATAAAAACATTTACGTTGTTGGGAGAAAGATTTAAAATAGTTAAAACTTTGTTTTCGTTTTTCCGACGAATAAAAGCAAAGATATCTTTATCATCATTTGTTTTAATACGAATCATTGCTCCACCTTCAATGCCGTTGTACAGTGCCGGATTATTCCTTTTCAAATTAAATAATTTAGTATATAATTTTCTAAATTTACTTGGTTTCCATATAATTGTATCTTTAGCAAAAAATCTAAGTCTTTTATTAAGTCCGGCTTCTTGACCACCATAAATTAACGGCATTCCCTTTATTGTAGCGGTAAGCACGGCAAACACTTCAGCTCCTTTACCAAGTCTTTCAAAAACAGTACCCTTCCATGAATTTTCATCGTGATTTGAAGTAAAGTTCATTAAATAAGCATCGGGAGGATAAATTTGGCTTTGATTTTTCAGCAATGTTTCCAAATCATTTGCATCCTTTTCCCCCTTAGCAATATTGTTCATCATATCATTGAGTTTCCAATTATATGTCATATCGAATGCCGCATCCAATTCAACTTGGTCAGCCTCAGCCAGCATAAAAACCGGTTTTATTTTATCAAGTGCTTTTCTTGCAGCAATCCAAAAATCAGTAGGCACCATAAAAGCCACATCACAGCGGAAGCCGTCTATATTATATTTCTTAACCCAATATTTCATTGCATTTATCATAGCGCGGCGCAAATCTTTATTTTTATAATTCAACTTTATCACATCGGTCCAATTTGGAACCGGCGGAACAAAATTTCCATTTTTATCCCTTTTATAAAAATCGGGATGCGTTTTGACCCAAACATTATCCCATGCTGTATGGTCGGCTACCCAATCTATTATTACATGCATCCCCATTTTATGAATCCGCTCTACTAATTTTTTAAAATCTTCAGATGTTCCAAATTCCGGATTAATAGCTTTGTAATTCTCAACGGAATAATAGCTGCCTAATATACCCTTTCTATTTTTTTTACCGATAGGGTTAATAGGCATAAGCCAAATTATATCTACTCCCATTTTCTTCAATTCAGGAAGATGTTTTTCAAAAGCTTTGAATGTACCTTCGGGTGTATATTGACGAATATTTGCTTCATAAATTGTCGAATTATAACTCCACTCAGGATGTTTAACGGAATGAATTTGAGCAAATAAAAATATTGGCATTATGAAAAGAAATAATATTATTTTTGTAATGACTTTCTTGAATTTGAACATTTTGTTTTTCCTATTTATAATGAAAAGTTTTGTTTTTTAAATTAATAACTTTAAAAACAAAATTTTATTGATATTTTATATATTGAAATTTTTAAGATAAGAAAAAAATGAAAACAATTCGTTACGATCCCATATTAAGGTTTTTTGTAATAATACTTGGAGTTGTAGTTATAAGTATTGTTTTGAAAGAATTACAGCATATTTTTATTCCCCTATTCATTGCATACCTTTTATTTTTCCTATTTGAACCATTGAATAAATTTATAGAGCAATACGGAATTCCTTCGTGGATGACCACAATTGTAGATATTATAATTATTTCAGGATTTCTATGGGGTGTTTCACGGATTATTATTGTTTCTTTTAGCGAATTCGGTAATGAACTTCCAATGTATGAATCGAAATTAAATCATATTATAAGTAATTTTTCAATTTCATTAGGAATTAAAGATAAATTTTTCACTGAATTTAACATATCACAATATTTGAAAAATTTAAATTACGGCAGTATTGCCGGAGGATTTTTTACTTCTACACTATCGGTTTTTTCTGCAGGTTTCTTTGTGCTTTTCTTTTTTATTTTTGTCCGCTCAGGCTATCAAAATTTTATTGAAGTTATTAAGAGAAGATATGTTCAAATGAAAATGAAAACCGATTTGGATAGCCTAAAGAAAGCAAATAAAAACAGAAATTTAATTAGCGATGAAGACACAATACTTGAATTTAAAAAACGAGAATCAAACGAAGTGGAAAATACTTTCAAAGATATAATCGAACAAATACAACAATATATCTCCATCAAAGCACTTATTAGTTTAGTTGATGGCATTATGTTTGCAACGGTTTTGGGAATTTTCGGAGTCGATTTTCTTGTGGTTTGGGCGGTACTCGCTTTTCTTTTAAATTTCATCCCTAATATTGGTCCAAGTATTGCGGTTTTACTCGCTTCTTTAATGGCGTTAGTACAATTTGGCTCGTTTGGCGAAGCATTATTGGTAGCCGCAATTCTCGTGGCAATACAAAATCTAATCGGAAATATTATTGAACCGAAGGTTTTAGGTAACCGGCTTGGGATTAACCCTATGGTGATTCTCTTATCGTTATTAATTTGGGGTTATATTTGGGGAATAGTAGGTATGTTCCTCGCAATTCCTATTACTGCGGTAATTAAAATAATTATGACCCGTTCCAATTCCGAAAATTTACATTTTTTAAGCAACTTAATGGGAAATTAATTTGAGTTTAAATTGTCTCAAAATTTCTTCTTAAAACCAAAATTTTCCGGCGGCATTAACAGTTTTATTCTCCTAACAAAGAAAAAATACTTCCCTCAAATTGTTATTGCTGTTTTCGGATTAATTGTTTTTCTACCTCTAATCGAAGTAAAATTTTTTGGCGATGAAATTGCTTTTATCAACAGAAACCAAATTCATTTATTCAGCGATTTATTTTCACTTTTCCTTAAAAAAAATTACGATTGGATTTATTACCGCCCTTTGGGAAATTTTCTATCCGGTGTTATTACACTGCTTTTTAAGTATAACGTTGTTTATTATAGAATATTCAACATATTTTTACATATAATAAATAGTATTGTTTTATTCTATTTCACTAAATATCTATTTAAACTAAATCGGGATTCAATCAAAATAGCTTTTGTATCGGCATTATTCTTTTTGATTTTCCCACTTAGCGATCTAACTATCATTTGGCATACCGATTTATTCGACAGACTCCTTTTCCCCTTTTATTTACTTAGCTTAATTTATTTTATGCACTCTTTTAGAGCCAATTTCCTTTCCCTGCTGTTTTTTTTATCGGCTCTTTTAAGTAAAGAAATGGCCTTTAGTTTGCCATTAATAATTATAATCACCAATTACTTTTTATATCAAAAAAAATTATTACAAAGCATAATTAAATCGCTGCCTTACGTTATACTTGCTGCAATTTATTTACTGTTAAGAATTATTCTATTTAACAATAATATTTTAATATCTCACGGCGTTTATGCTCACTTGGGAATTATCGATATTCTTAAAAATTACATTTTCTTTTTGGGACTTCTCATTATTCCTATTTTTACAACTACTATTCATATTTTTGTGAAAACTCATTTTTTATTAGCGAGTTTAACAGGGATATTATTCATTTTTTTTATTGCTGCTCTGTTTTACAAAAAATTTAAGAACAACAAATTTATATATTTCCTTGTCTTTTTTATTTTATTTACTATTTTACCTGCAAGCAGGGTCTTGATGAAATGGTATCTTTACCTGCCCTCTGCAGGATTTGTAATTTTAATCTCTTACTTAATTTTTCAATTAAAAGAAAAACATTTTCATTTTGCCGTTGTGATGGTTTCTTTAATTATAATTATTTATACAACAGGTACTTTTGCTAATGAATATCGATGGATTAATATTACAAACAGAGGTAAAAAAATTGTAAATATGTTTTTAACTCATTACAAAACCGTTATAGATAGAAATCAAAAATTAATTTTTTTGACCGTTCCTGCAAAAGTAGATGGTATCCCTGTTTTTCAACTTCAATTTAATACTTACTTAAATCATTTTATCGGAAACAATAAACAAATTGATGTATTAACAAACAGCAATCTTTCTTCTTTTTATGATAAAATTAAATTAGAAAAACTTCATTCATCAATAATTCTTTCGAATACAAAATCCAATTTTTTCATTCTTTTTAACGGGATTAAAAATAAATTTTTTAAAAAAGGGTTTTCCAATAACGGTTTATTACAGCGTATAAAATTTCAAAAAAAACTTTTTAATGAAGGTGCGGTGTTTTATTTTTCACAAGGAAATTTTATAATGATAAATTAAATATCATAGAATATTTATTCCCTGAATTATATTTTATAATTAGGATTGTAAAAGAGATTTTAATAGAATTAAAATGATAATTTTAATTAATTTAAGTAACTGAATGATTGGCTATTTAACGGGAAAGATAATTTCAAAAAAACCTACCGTATTACTGCTTGATGTAAACGGTGTGGGATATTTAATCAATATTTCCACCAACACATTCGAGAATCTTCCCGATTGCGGCGAAACACTTTCGCTTTATACACACTTATCGGTTAAGGAAGACTCACTTACACTTTACGGCTTTTCAACATTAGCGGAAAAAGATATGTTTTTGCTTTTAATTAGTGTTAGCGGAATAGGTCCGAAATTAGCACAAAGCATTCTTTCGGGCATACAAATTGACGGTTTGACCGATGCTCTTATTACCGGTAATGTTTCAAGACTAATTGCAATACCCGGTGTAGGCAAAAAAACCGCTGAGCGTTTAATAGTTGAACTTCGAGATAAAGTAGAATCTATCGCCATAGAATTAGAATCTTTTCCATCGGAGGTTTCTGCCGTTAAATCCGATGCTGTTGTTGCCTTAATTAATTTAGGCTATAATAGAAAAATAGCCGAGAATACCGTGAGAAGTATTTTAAGCACGTCAGCATCAATTAGTATCGAAGAACTTATCCGGCAAGCTTTAACTTATTTGAATAAGTGAAAAACCATTTTTTGAAAAATGAAATTAAATGGACGAACGTAAAAAATACAACCCGCGGATGCACACAGCCGAACACATTTTAAACCAAACAATGGTGCGAATGTTTAATAAAGGAAGATCGTTTAGCGCTCATATCGAAAAGAAAAAATCAAAATGTGATTATCATTTCGATAGAAATTTAACCGAATTCGAAATAACTGAAATTCAAAAACGTGTTAATGAAGTAATTGCAAAAGATATGCCTGTTATTGAAGAATATATGAATATTAATGATGCAGAAAAATTTTTTAACCTTGAAAAACTTCCAAGTAATGCAGGTGAAAATATTCGAATTATACGAGTCGGCAATTACGATGCTTGTCCCTGCATCGGGGATCATGTAAATTCAACAAAAGAAATCGGTAAATTCAAAATTATATCAACAGGATTTGATAACGGTGTTTTAAGAATTCGATTTAAATTGGAAAACCCCTCAGTGTAAATGAGGCTGAAGCCGGATGAAGTTTTTTCATTCACGTCAACCGCCGGCTAAGGGGGTGAAATAAAATAAGTTATCAAATTACAACCTTTAAAGTACAATGGAAATATATTTTCCCTTCAATCAAACAATTACACCACCATTTTCGTCCGCTTTAATAACGAGTTGATGGCGATAGAAGAGAAACGACTTTAGCCGCATTTATTAGAGAGATTTCGAGAATCTTTTCCAATCTAAAATTAATGTTTAGTAAGCCGGATTAAATCAGCCAGAATATGTCCGGTTTCGTTTAATTCCGGATCCGGCTTGGTTTTTTCTTTACTCGGCTTTTCTTTGAGACCTTTAAGTTTTAACTTTTCCAATTTATTAATCTCTTTTTCCCGTTTATTCCTAATTGCCGAAAGAGAATCCCGCAGTTCTTTACGTATTTTAAAATTGAGTGAGAAGAACTTCTTTTTTCCAAACTTTCGAGCTTCTTTTATATTGTCTATTAAATATTGAAATCCCAAATCTTTTTTAATTCTTTCTTTATGATCTTTAATAATTTCAGGTAAAAGCGCTTGAATGTTTTCATACGGATGAAATTTAGTGGGTCTAATTCTATCCCACTTAAGTGCACTTGGTTGAGCACTTTCACCAAATTTCGCAGCAGAAACAGGTGAAGGGAAAATCACATCAGGTATCACACCCATATTTTGAGTACTGCTTCCTGTAATTCGATAAAACTTCGCAATAGTTAATTTTATTTGTCCCAGTTTTTCTTTAGAATGAATAAATCTATTGAGATCAATTAAATTTTGTACAGTGCCCTTACCGTAAGTCCGTTCTCCAACTATGATTCCTCTGCCGTAATCTTGAATAGCACCGGAAAATATTTCGGAGGCGGATGCACTATATCTGTTTACCAGCACGGCTAAAGGACCATTATAAAAAATTGTCGTATCGGGATCGTCATCAACATTAATAACACCACTGGAATTTCTGACTTGCACAACAGGACCTTTTTTGATAAACAAACCTGTCATCTTCACCGCTTCTTCCAGCGAGCCTCCTCCGTCGTTTCTTAAATCTATAATTAATCCGTTAATTCCTTCTTTTTTCAACTCGGTTATTAATTTTTTAACATCACGTGTAGTGCTTTTATAATTCGGGTTACCCTTCTGCATAGCTTCAAAATCGACATAAAATGCCGGTACATCAATAACCCCTATTCTATAATCTTTCCCGTCATTTTTAATATTTATTATCTTCTTTTTAGCCGACATCCCTTCTAATTTAACTTTTTCGCGCACCAATTTAATTGTATCAATCGGCATTCCCGATATTGCGCCTGCAGGCAGAATACCCAATCGGACAACCGTACCTTTCTTACCTCTTATCAATTGAACCACGTCATCGAGGCGCCAGCCGATAATATCGACTAATTCTCCATTATTACCCTGACCAACGCTTACAATCCTATCATCAGCGTGTAGTTTACCGCTTTTGAATGCCGGACCGCCGGGAATTATTCTTACAATTTTTGTAAAATCATTATCCGTCGTTAACTGCGCACCAATGCCTTCTAAAGAAAGGCTCATATTGATTTTAAAATTTTGTGATGTAATAGGAGAGAAATAATCCGTATGCGGATCGATAGCACTTGCAAAAGCATTCATTGCTAATTGGAAAATATCTTCCGATTTATATTGCAAAAGTGCTCTTTGAAATCTTTGATATCTTTGCAATAATATTTTTGCTATACCTTTCCATTTTTTCCCATTTAGTTTTAAACTTAATTCATCATTTTTTAATCTTTTATTCCATATCGAATCTAATTGGGTTTTAGAAGAAGCAAACGGCGCATTTTTCCTATCCGGCTTAAAAGTTTGCTTTAATGAAAAGTTAAAGTTTTTCTTTAAACGCTTGGTTATATATTTAACTCTTTCATTAAGCCGTTTTTTAAATACATTGAAAATTTTATAAAAAGGTTTAACATTACCGGATTTTAAATCATCATCTAATTTATTCCGGTATTGATCAAAACTTTTTATATCTGATTTTAAAAAATAGAGCTTATTATAGTCTAACGATTTAATGTAGTTATTCAGAATAACAGAAGACAACGAGTCATTTAAATCTACCCGGTTATAATGATAGCGGGTAAATATTGCGGTAATAACTCTATCTTCAGTTGAATAAATCGGAAGAGGGGTAATCACTTTATTTGTATCTAATTTACCGCTTTGGGCAATTAGTTGAGATGCAGTTTGAGCTTTACAGCCTACAGCGGAAAATAAAATTAACACCAAAAAAATAAGTTTTTTCATAAGATTAACCATAAAATTGATTTTTGAATAATAATACAACATTACTGCCGATTAGTTTCACAAAAGTAATATTTTTTAAATAGTTTTACGAGTACAAATAATTTTTTTGCAATCCAGTTATTCATTTCACGTACAAAACAACAGTTGTTTTCCCTCTTTCGCAAAAGGAAATTAATTAAATATTATCTTATTTTTATTTAATAAACATTTCCACTATCAAAGAAAATGGTTTCTAATTTATATTAAAAATTTGAATGAAAAAATAGATACATTAAAATTTAATTTTAACAATCTTTGCAAATCATCTTGGATATAGAAAAGATAAGAGAATACTGCTTAAACAAAAACGGAGTTACGGAAAGTTTCCCATTCGATGATGAAACACTTGTGTTTAAAGTAATTTCAAAAATGTTTTGTCTTTGTAATTTAACTTTCCCATTAAGCATCAATTTAAAATGCGACCCGGATAAGGCAATAGATCTTAGAGAAAGATTTATGGAAATTACACCAGGCTATCATATGAATAAAAAACATTGGAACACAATAGACATTAACGGCACTTTAAAAGATACTTTAATTTTAGAAATGATCGATGACTCTTATTCGTTATGTGTACAAAAATTAACAAAAAAAGAAAAGCGGCTTTTAATGAATGCCAAGAGATAACGAGTCATTATCAATTATCCAATCCAAGGGCATTTAACAAACGTTTATGGGCGTCTTCGGAAATTTGAACGTTATACACTTTATAAAATTGTATAGTTGACTCGAGCGATTTGAAATATTTTTTACAATTATCGCATTCTTCGAGATGTTCTTTTATCTCGACACACTTTGGCGAGTCCAAATCTTCGCCCATATTTTCGCATATATGAAACATCACTTGTTTACAAGTAATTTTTTGTTTATGCTTTTTCATCTTTTAATGTTTTATTTAATTCGTTCCTTAAAAATGCTCTGGCTCTATGCAAACGGGATTTTACCGCCGGCACCGAAAGTTTAACGGTTTTACCGGTCTCTTCGGTAGAAAGCCCTTCCACATCCCGTAAAATAAATACAATCCTATAATCATAAGATAATTTTTCTATAGCATTATCCAACACTTTTTTTAATTCGTTATTTTCGGCTATTGTTTCCGGAGTAACTTTCCAATCAACAATATTTTTTTCATTAATTAGATTTTCCTCATCATCTAACGAAACAAAATTTTGTCTCTTTTTTGATCTTGCCATCATCAAACAATGATTCGAAACAATTGTGTAAAGCCACGTTGAAAATTTTGACTTACCGGAAAATTGACCAATTGACTTTATCATACTAAAAAAGGTTTCTTCCATAACATGTTCGGCTTTTTCTTTATTTCTGCAAACTTTAAAAGAAAAATTGTAAACTGTCTGCTCATATTTTTTAACTAATAAAGAAAGAGCCTCTCTATTGCCCGATTGTGCCTTTTTTATAATTTCAGCTTCAGTCATTTGGTTTGATGTAAATTTTAAGATTTGGGTTCAATTGAATTTATGGTATATGCATAAAGACTTTACGATTAATGAATTTATTTTTTTAAATCAGATTCGAAATTTAACATAATCGTTTTACTTATACTAAATTTCGCAGAATTAAATTGGATATTAAAGAGTAGCTTTCAAGAAACATTTAGTTTTACACTATTCACTAAAAATTTATTTTAGATTGTCACGATCGTACCGTAGCGGCTTACGAAAAAGTACCAAAATAGAGATTTCGAAATCTTATTTTATACTGTATTAAAAATCGCTTCTTCATTTTTTTTGTAAAAAAAATTAGCTGCGAATGTATAAATTACATTTTTCTTATTCGTATAAATTCGTGAATTCGTGGCATTATTGTTTTTTAATTTGCTAATTTTAGCATTATCTTCAAGTGAGCTTGTGTTGTAATTATGTTTAATACTTTGAA
>CAZXJG010000055.1:0-3129 GCA_964640985.1 uncultured Melioribacteraceae bacterium
TTTGCTGTATTGCGTTTGCTGGGTTTTGGATTCATATTTGTGCGGAACTTCCGTTTTAATATGAAATAAATTGTTTACAAATAGCATGCAGAAATCAATTATTAAAATAGGGTAACAAGCGAAAATTAGATATGGTTAAATAAGCTTAATGTCATCTAAAAAGGGGAATTTATCTCTTGTTGCTTTAACTGATTCGATATCGATTTCGGCAGAAATAAATTTTTCTTCATCAGATACTGAAATTATTTCATTCCCCATTGGGTCATAAATAGAGCTGTACCCATTATATTTATGAAAAGGATCGTTACCGACACGGTTTACACCAATCATAAAACATTGGTTTTCAATTGCGCGTGCTCTTAGTAGTAATTTCCAATGATGAATTCTTTGTACCGGCCAGTTTGCAATGTTTATAAGTATATCTGCTTTTTCTTTTGCATAAAATCTGTATAGTTCCGGGAAACGTAAGTCGTAGCAAATACTTAAACCGATTCTAATTTTTCCTATATAAGTTACAACCGGTTCTTTTGATGCATCAAAGTATTTATTTTCTTTAGCAGGGCTGTAAGGATGAATTTTTCGATATCGGGCGGTAATTAGCCCGTTTTTATCGAAATGGTAAAGTGAGTTGTAAATTTTATTATTATCTTTTTCTATTATTCCGGCAAAGATATGTTTTTTGAGTTTTTGTGAAAGTCGTATGAAACTAACAGTTGCAATTCCGTCTATTTCTTCGGAAAACTTTTTAGCACTCATTGTAAAGCCGGTTAGTGTCATTTCAGGAAAAATTAATATTTCTTCATCCGAAGCAGAATTTTTAATAAGTTCGTGAATGTTAATTAAATTGTCTTCGGGATTTTCCCATTCAGGTGAATATTGGATTAAACCGATTTTCATTTCAATTTGAATTTATTTTTTAATAAAAAATAATAATTTAATATTTCAAAATAAAAAAGTTAATGTAAATTAAATAGAATGATTTATTATTTTAATTCTAATAATGCTTCTTTCAAAGCAAAGGGAAAAAATTTATGCTCAATTATATTTGGTTAGCACTAATTGTTTTGGGAATTGGTGCTGCTCTTACTACGGATATTGTTAACCAAAGCGACAACAAATACCGAAATGGAGACCCCCTCCCCGTACAAATAGTTTTCGAAAAACCTTATCAACAAAATGTAACCCATTCATACGAAGCTAAAATATTAGTAAAAGCTTCGGTGTTTAATCGTTTTTATGGCACTAAAATCAAGTCCGATTTTTTTGAAAATGCTAAGGTTATAGTAAATGCGGCCAAACATAAGATACTTTTATATTTTAAAATAAATAAAAGTACACCGAAGTTTTGGCATTATATGGCGTCGGTTACAGGGAAACAAAATGATTTAACAGGGGTTGTCAGTTCGTTGAAATTTAAAAATTCAACTACAGCCCAAGCATCAATAATATTGGAAAGAATTTCATTTGTTAAAATGAAAGAAGTAACTAATTCCGTTATTGATTATGCCGGCATAGCGGTTAAAATTGCACTTGGCTTAATTGGGATTATGGCTCTTTGGATAGGGATAATGAAAATTGCCGAAGAAGCCGGCTTAATTAAAATTATTGCAAAAGTAGTAAGACCGATAACTAAATTTCTATTTCCCAATGTACCTCAAGACCATCCGGCAATGGGCTCGATGATTATGAATATATCTGCCAATATGCTTGGATTAGGTAATGCCGCAACTCCGTTCGGATTAAAAGCAATGGAAGAACTTGAAAGCTTAAATCCTGAAAAAGGGACAGCTACAAATGCTATGGTAACTTTTTTAGCAATTAATACTGCAGGCTTAACCTTAATACCTGCAACTGCAATTGCAATTCGTGCAACATTAGGAAGTAGTGACCCGACTATTATAATTGGGACATCAATATTTGGTGCTTCTTGTGCCACTGTTGCTGGTATTGCATCGGCAAAAATACTTGAAAAATTTCCTATGAAAATATCCGATATCATTAAATGGTTCAAAACAAATTTAAAAAAAATAGGAATATTTTTATCAATTGCTGCAGCGGCGGTTATAATTTTTATTTCAGGTTTGTTTTCCGGGTTATCGGTAATTTTTAAATTTCTCAATCCCGAATTATTTAAATCTATTATTCAAGTTATTTCAATTTTAGCTATACCCGGCATTATACTTGCCTTTGTAATTTATGGTTTTGTTAAAAAAGTAAATGTTTATTCATCATTTGTTGAAGGCGCTAAAGAAGGATTTGATATAGCGGTTAAAATAATTCCCTATTTAGTTGGGATGCTTGTAGCAATTGGAATTTTTAGAGCCGGCGGTATGATGGAAGTATTAACAAACTTTTTAGCTTATCCTGCCAAATTAATTGGGATGCCGCCTCAAGCTTTGCCAATGGCTTTAATAAGACCACTTTCAGGCAGCGGTTCAACCGGCGTTATGACTGAAATTATGTCTGTTTACGGAACCGATTCTTTAATCGGAGTTTTGGTTTCTACACTTTACGGAAGTACCGAAACTACATTTTATGTACTCGCGGTTTATTTCGGAGCGGTTAATATTAAAAAAACAAGACACGCAGTACCCGTAGGATTGTTAGCAGATTTCGCCGGTATTCTCGGAGCAACATTTATTGTAAATCTTTTGTTTAGTATATAAAAATGAAAGTTCTGATAACTTATAAAGTTCCCGACATTGCTGAGAGACTGTGCCGGGCAAAGGGTATAACAACTTTTGTAAATAAATCTAAACTGCCGTTATCAAAAAACAGATTAATTAAAGAGGGTAAAAATGCAGATGCGTTAATTACTCTTTTGTATGATAAAATAGATAAAGAAATAATAGACTTTTTACCAAAATGGAAAACGTTGTGCTGCTGCCGCATATCGGCAGTGCGGGTAAAGATACACGGAATAAAATGGCACGGTTAGCTGCCAAAAATGTTGTAAATGTGCTGTCCGGCAAAAAAGCAATAACCCCTGTTTAATTTTAATTTTCATTGTCTCTATAAGTATTAATGAGTATTTTTTAACTTAAAAAAAGAGTAAAATTTAGTATGAGAATAGGAATTCCGAAAGAAGCTCAATTAGAAGAAAAGAGAGTTGCCTTGGTACCCGCCGGT
>CAZXJG010000055.1:3139-18154 GCA_964640985.1 uncultured Melioribacteraceae bacterium
GAATATCGCAAAGTCGGTGCAAACATTGTTTATACTCGTGAAGAAATTTATCAACGTTCCAAACTAATTGTAAAAATTGCACCTCTTCACGAAGATGAAGCTGAATTACTTCAGCAAAATCAAATAATATTTTCTTTTCTTCAATTACCCGTTGCGGGTAAACCGATCATAAATAAACTTATTGAAAAATCGATTACTGCTATCAGTTATGAATTAATAGAAAAAGATGATCGCTTGCCGGTTTTGCAGTCGATGAGTGAAATTGCAGGTCAACTTGCAATAGAAGTAGGGGAGAGACTGCTTTGCAGTTGTACCCCTGGCGGGAGGGGGATACTAATAGGGGGAATTACAGGTGTGGCTCCTGCTGCTGTTGTAATTATTGGTGCCGGTATTGTGGGTTTTAATGCTGCAAGAGCGGCTTTAGGACGTGGTGCTCAAGTTATTATATTAGATAAGGATTTAAGGAGATTACAAAGAATAGAAAATTTTTTATCAAAAAATATTACTACTGTGGTTGCTAATTCCTATACAATTGCCCGCGGTGTAAAATTTGCCGATATATTAATTGGTGCCGTTCAGGTTAAAGGTGAAATAACACCGCATATTGTTACCGAGGAAATGGTTAAAGGTATGAAAAAAGGTGCCGTTATAATAGATGTTTCTATTGATCAAGGCGGATGTGTGGAAACAAGTCATAGAACTACAATTGACGACCCGATTTTTACAAAGCACGATGTTATTCATTATTGTGTTCCTAATATGCCTTCTTTGGTTTCCAGAACAGCGAGTTACGGACTTACAAATGCCTCGATAGAATATATCAAAAATATTGCGGATAACGGTTTAGCTAATGCGTTATTGAGTGAAAAAGGTTTGGCAAAAGGCGTTTGTACTTTCAATGGATTTTGTTCCAATGAAACTATTGCCGAAACATTTGGCTTGGAATATAGACGGCTTCATTTTTTCCGGAATAATTAATGAATGAGATGGATATGACGATTGAAGACATAAATTCAAAAAAAACTCAATATGCGTTTTGGTTGAAAAATTATAACACAAAAATTGTTACGGCAGAAGAAGCGGTTAAAGTAATAAAATCGGGCGACAATGTGGTAATTCAGCCCGGTTGTGCTGCACCGTTAGCTTTAATTAATGCAATGGTAAAAAGGGAAGATGAACTTTTTGATGTTAATATATATCACGTTTTAATTGTGGGCGATTTACCTTATACATATCCAGGTATGGAGAAACATTTTCACCACAAGGCGTTTTTTATTGGAGGCAACACTCGTAAAGCGGTTAATGAAGGAAGAGCTGAATTTATACCGATATTTCTTTCTGAAATAACTCAACTTTTTAAAAAAGGAATAATTCAGTCGGATGTAGTGTTAATTCACGTTTCTCCACCGGATGAACACGGTTTTTGCAGTTACGGTATTGATGTGGGAAATATTAAAACTCCTGCCGAAAAATCGAAAATTATTATTGCACAAATTAACAAAGAAATGCCGAGAACATTAGGGAACAGTTTCATCCATATTAATAAAATTGATTATATCGTAGAACATAACGAGCCGTTGTTGGAACTGCCTCAAGTTAATCCTAATACAAGCAAAGAAATGTTGGAAGTTTATGATAGAATAGGCTTATATGTTGCCGATTTAATTGATGACGGATCAACTTTACAAATGGGAATTGGAGCGATACCTGACAGCGTGATGAAATATCTTAAAAACAAAAAAGATTTAGGTATACATACCGAAATGTTTTCCGACGGGATTATTGAATTAGTTGAAGCAGGAGTTATTAGCGGCGAACAAAAAACATTACACCCTGGGAAAATAATTGCCGGTTTCGTTTTGGGTACTAAAAAAGTCTACAATTTTATCAATAATAATCCTATAATTGAGTTCCATCCGCAAGAATATGTAAATGATCCGTTTGTGATAGCAAAAAATAAAAAAATGGTAGCAATAAATTCAGCAATAGAAATAGATTTAACCGGTCAAGTTTGTTCCGATTCGTTCGGCACAAAGTTCTATAGCGGAATAGGCGGGCAGGTCGATTTTATCCGCGGAGCAGCACATTCTGAAGGAGGCAAACCGATTATTGCCCTTTCCTCAGCTACAAAAGATTTAAAATATTCCAAGATTGTTTCTACACTGAAGCCAGGTGCCGGTGTTGTTACATCACGAGGTGATGTCCATTATGTTGTAACCGAATATGGGATTGCACAATTATTTGGGAAATCGGTTAAAGAAAGGGCTAAGGCATTAATTAATATTGCTCATCCTAAATTTAAAGATGAACTTACCAAATTTGCAAAAGAAAATTATTATATTTGAAATTCTATGATCGCTGTTATAGGTGACATCCACGGCTGTTTTTATACACTTGTTGATCTTTTTAACGAGATAAAACAAAAGTATAGCTCTATACCGATTTATTGCGTTGGTGATATAGTTGATAGGGGAAATCATAGTTTTGAGGCTATGAAATTTATAATTGATAAAAAAATAAAATTTACACCTGGAAATCACGATTATATGTTTTATCATTTTTTTAAGGA
This sequence comes from uncultured Melioribacteraceae bacterium, assembly GCA_964640985.1. Lineage (GTDB taxonomy): Bacteria > Bacteroidota > Ignavibacteria > Ignavibacteriales > Melioribacteraceae > CAZXJG01. The sequence goes on from CAZXJG010000055.1 coordinate 5,709, forward strand.
TCCGGCAAGTATATTTGCTCGTTCTTGGGTTTTTAATGGTAATGAAGCAACTATTTCTTCTTATGAAGAACATGAAGAGGCTGTCTTTGAACATATTAAGGTTATTAAAAATGCCCCGCTTTATTTTAATTTGAGCGATTGTTTTATTTCTCATGCCGGTATTTCAGCGCACTACAAAAATTTTCTGCCCGACGATTTTCAGAATGATTTGAATCAGCTAAAAGATTTGATTTACAACGATTATAAAAATGAGTCGGGTGTTTTGTGGAATCGGGATGAATTGTTAAATTTGGGCAAATTACAAGTTGTGGGGCATTCTAAACAGAAAGAGATAGTATTTGTGGAGGAATCCAATTCGGTTTATATTGATACCGGGGCTTTTGTAGGGAATAAACTTAGTGCGGTAATTATCCATCAAAATGATATTGTTGATGCTTTAGAAGTAAAAACGGTTTTAAGCGATATAATTTAACCTGACTAATAAAAATATTGGACTAAAGCCCTGTATGTGTAGTTGTTTAATCTACGCCCTTCATGTAGTGATTCCTTTGAGAAAGGGATATTGTTAGTGATAAAAATCTATTCTCTTTTAGAAAAGAGCCAAATTTATTAGTGGGCAGCGTTAATATTTTAATAATAAACAAATATATTATCGTTAAAATTATGTATGTAGTTTTATATTCTTTTAAATAAAAATTTAATGTATTTTGAAAAATTATAAAATAGGGTATAAATTAATTCTTATTAAGAAAATCATTGCAAATCAGTCCAAAAATAAATAATTTTGTTTCCTAATAAGTAAAAATAGGAGGTTTTATAGAAAGAATTTACTATAATTACATTCTTAAAATTTAAGGTTTTTTTACCATAAAGCGTAAAAGATTAAATATCCAACAGATTTCGAAGCGGGAGCTTTTTATTGTACTCCCTTTTCTTCTTGCATTTATTTCTTTAGGGTTAATTATTGTGCAAGGAGACAAATTAAACGATTCTAATTTAGTAGAGAAAGTTTCCACAAAAAGGGGAAAACTATCTGCTGAAATCCATCAAAAAAATAATTCTCCAATTTTATTGGAGAATAAAAATAAATTGAATTGGAAAAACACGAGTTCAATTTTAAGGGAACTATATCCCGATTCTTCCAAAACACATGCTAATCCATCTAAGCGTGATACTACTGTGATTGATTCTACGAAGATTGATTCGATGGCTATAGATTCTACAGCGAGATTGAAATATTTTAATAATCATAGAAAGGATCATGTTTACATAAAATTTCATCCACCTAGAAAATCCGCTTTTTTTGTTTATCCTTCTCCCAGATATTTTTTTAGAACTGTTCAGCTCGATTCTACAGGTAATTACGTAATTATCAAAGAAAAAATTGCAGGACAAGTACCAAAAGAGTTTTTGAAAATACCATTAAATCAATACATTAAAATGGAATTAAAGGCTATAACACAGAGTAATTGGGAAAAATTGGCTCACAAATATTCATTAAACAAAAACAAAAACGATTTAAGTTCTCTTCTTTCGTCAATTACAAATATCGAAATTCCGTTGCCCAGTAATTCGTTTTTAAGCATTTTTGGGCCTCCGAGAATTAGTTTGAGGATAAATGGCTCCGTTGATATACACGGTGCTTGGAGAAACGTAAAAACACAAGGCGTAACTGCATCATTACTTGGCAATGTAAGAAACGAACCGGATTTTAAACAGCAAGTTCAAATTAACGTAAATGGTACTATCGGCGATAAATTAAGAATTGGTGCAGATTGGAACACCGAAAGAACATTCGAATATGAGAATCAACTTAAAATAAAGTACACGGGTTATAAAGACGAAATAATAAAAAGTATTGAAGCAGGTAATGTCTCGATACAAACGAGTCGGTTAGTTGGCGGTAGTGATGCGCTTTTTGGTATAAAAGCTAAATTTCAATTAGGACCTTTTAGTTTGACTGCTTTGGCTTCTCAGAAAAAAAGTCAGGTTAGAGAAGTTTCCGTTACAGGCGGTTCAAAGAGGCAAAGTTTTAAAATCCACGTTTATAATTATTCGGAAAATCATTACTTTCTCGATACTGTTTATGCAAGTCCGACAAAAAAAATATTTAACGACATTTACGGGCATCCGAGTAGAATTATTGGTCCTTTGGAAAATTTTTATCACATAAAAGATTTGGAAGTTTGGAAAACCACAACTTCTATTATAAATCCCCAAAAAGAAAGGCGGGCAAATGCTTTTCTAAATTTACCGCCAAGAGATTTAACGCCGGGGCATTTCATTCCATATCCCGATTCACTTCGTTCAAATAAAATTACGCTGAAAAACGGATTAAATGTAATTGGAGGAAGATTTGTCCGATTAGTTGAAGGGAGCGATTATGATTATGACCCTTACGCCGGATTTATAACATTTAAGACACCGCTGCAGCCGACAGATGCTATTGCTGTAGCTTACAGAATAGAAGGACCTGCGGGGGATGTTGATAGGTATTATGGCGAATTTAATAGAGAGTTTGCAAGTGATACTTCAAAAACTATTCTTCTTAAATTGGTCAGACCCCCAAATCTTGACCCTTCTTTTAAAGAAGCTTGGAAACTATTATTGAAAAACATTTACCCAATTGGCGGGCGAGATATTAAAAAGGAAGGTTTCAAGTTAAGTATCGATTATGTTTTACCCGGGCAAGATCCTGTTGATAATATTAATGGTAATAAATTAGTAACGGTTTTTGGACTTGACAAAACTAATGCGAGCGGTTCAAGCGACAAACCTGACGGTGCGTTCGATTTTTTACCCGGTCAAACAATACTTCCCGTAACAGGTGAAATTGTTTTTCCCGTATTAGAACCGTTCGGCAGGAACTTTCCCAAAAGTCTTGACCAATCTTTAAGATATCAAGCTGTTTATGATACTACAAAAGTTTTTGCTCAACAGGATAAATCAAAGGACAGATTCATTATTACAGGTCAATATTCCGCTTCAACTACATCAACATTTAATATCGGTTTTAATGTGGTGGAAAATTCCGTTAAAGTATTTTTAAATGGTAGGCAATTAAAATCCGGTACTGATTACTCTGTGGATTATAATATTGGACAGGTAACAATACGTAACGCGGCCGCTTTGGTACCTGGTGCTAATTTAAAAATTACTTATGAGCAGAATGATCTGTTTCAATTAGCTTCTAAAACTTTAATAGGTTTACGTGGAATTTATGAATTTAACAAAGAGACAAAACTTGGGTTTTCATTTTTAAATTTGAATCAACAAACATTAAGTGATAAAGTTAGAATTGGAGAAGAACCGCTTAACAACTCGATTTACGGGGTCGATTTTAGTACGTCTCTTAATTTGCCTTTTATTACGAAAGGATTAAATAATATTATTTCGACTAATACAAATTCATCATTTTCGCTAAGAGGTGAATTTGCATATATGAATCCTGATCCAAATACAAAGAAAAGCACAATAGGAAGTGATAAAGGGAAAAGTGTTGCTTATATTGATGATTTTGAGGGAGCAAAAAGAATTATTCCGCTCGGAGTTTCTTACACAAGCTGGCACGATATAAGTGTACCAGATCAATTGCCTTATTTACCATCTGATATGTCGAAACCGGATGAAATGAGCTATAAAGCCGAAACTTATTGGTATAATAGAATGCCTTCCCAGGTAAATGTAACTCAAATTTGGGGAAACCGGAAAAAAGTTGCTCGTCAAGACCAGCAAGTCACAGTATTGGACATGGTTTATAATCCGTTAAAACGCGGTTCTTATAATGAAGATCCTAAATTAGGTGACCCCAAAAAAAATTGGGGCGGCATTATGAAATATCTTTCAACTTCAGCAAATAATCTTGTTGAACAAAATATTAAGTTCATCGAATTTTGGCTGCATATTGATAATGCTCCGAAAAACGCAAAATTATATATCGATTTAGGACAAATAAGTGAAGATGTAATCCCTAACGGGATTTTAGATTCAGAAGATAAAAATCATAATTTTTTGGTTGATAAAGGTGAAGATACAGGCATAGATGGGTTTACCGATGCACAAGAAAGAGCAAGAGACACTTTACATTTAGGTAATGATCCTGCAAACGACGATTTTCATTATGTGCCTGGTAGCGGTGATTATGAACGGATAAATAAAACGGAAGGCAATTCTAAATTAACTGATGCCGGTAGATTACCTGATACCGAAGATCTTAACGGCAACCTTAGCTTAGATAGATTAAACAGCTATTTTAGATATGAAGTATCTCTTGATTCAACAAGTAAATTTATTGCAGGTGGCGGAGAAACTAAGTTTAAATGGTATCAGTTTAAAATTCCATTGAAAGATTTTATTAAAAAAATCGGTAACCCGAGTTTTACTTTAATTGAATATATCAGGTTTTGGATTTCCGGGGTTAGTAAACCGGTGCATTTAAGGTTTGCAGAGATGAATCTTGTTGGTAATCAATGGAGAAAGGTTTTAGTGCCAAATAAAGTTACCACTGGAGATTCTGTTTTGACTGTTTCTACTATTAATATTGAAGATAATCCTAATTATTACAGTCCTAGCGGTGTATTTAGAGAAAGAGATAGAACCAAGCCTAATCAACAAGTTTATAAAAATGAACAATCACTCGATTTGATAATTAAAGACTTAAAACCGGGTGATAAAAGAGAAATATTAAAAGATCTTTATCGACCTTTATATTTGTTTAATTATCATAAAATGAAATTGTTTATTCACGGCAATACTAATCAAGAAGCCGGTTCTTTAACGCATCACGATAGTACCGGCTGGGCATCTGAGGTTTATCTTAAATTCGGTTCTGATACTCTAAATTATTACGAGTATCGTGAGCCGTTAAAACCGGGATGGGACGCAAATAATATCAGTATAGATTTTTCGGAATTAACTGCAATTAAACAGGCGCGCGATAGTGCCAATGTTTTATTTGAAGTGCCTATTAGAGGAAAACCAGGGCATTTTTACGGAGTACGGGGCAATCCTACCTTAACTAAAGTATCCTTTTTTATTTTTGGTGTTTATAATCTAAGAAGAGATACTTCAAATGTTTTTGCCGGGAAAGTTTCAGGAGATATCTGGCTTGACGAATTAAGAGTAGTGAACGCAGACAATACGCCTGGGTGGGCATATAATGCATCTGCTACATTAAAATTAGCCGATTTATTTACTGTTAATTTCAATATGGGTAGCACCGATCCGTTTTTTCATTCGCTTGCACAACGATTTGGGAAAAGGGTAGATAATAAAAATTGGGGTGTAACGGCTAATTTGGATGTTATGAAACTAATTCCGTTTAATATGAAGGGAAGCCAATTCAAGATCAATTATTCGCATACGGAATCAATTTTTAAACCATTATATCTTCCAGGAACTGATATAAAGGTAGATGTTGCTGCCGATAAAGAAAAGCAAAAACTTAAATCTGAAGGGATACCGGATAAGAAAGCTTCAAAAATTGCAAAACAAATAATTTCCGATGTCCAAACAGTTAGAACTTCAGATACTTGGTCGCTTAACAATATTCAATTGCGTGTCCCTTCCCGAAAATGGTATATCAATGATATCATAAATAATTTAACTTTTGGTTTTAACTTTAATAAATCACGCGGAAGAAGTCCCACTATTCTGCTTTCATCAAATTGGGTTTGGAATACCAGCGGGAAATATTTACTTAATTTTAGCAGGGATAATTATTTTTATCCGGCTAATATTCCGGTTTTCGGTAGATTATTACAAATATTTAAAGATTATAGAAACGTAAAAGTTTATTATACTCCGCAGTCGTTTAACACAAATTTTTCTACCGGCAGAAAGTATAATTTTACGCAAAGCCGACCTACAGGAAGTAAAAGAGTGATACCAAAGCCGAGTATTCAAAGAGATTTTTTCGCTAAGAGAAGTATGGCTTTTAGCTGGAAGTTAACCGAAGGGGGTTTATTGAATCTTAGTATGAATTATAATGTAAACGTAGCTTCTTCGCTCGCTTATCTTTTAATTTCTGCTAACGGGAAAGCGAGAAAGGAATCGGAGATTTGGAAGGATATTTTTAACGGAGCATTTTTTGGCAGAGATTATAGTTATCAACAGACTTTTAGTTTAAGAACTAACCCGCGGCTGCCTACGCTTTGGCAATTAGACCGTTATTTTCAATTAAATGCAGGGTATAGTGTAAGTTATAATTGGCGTAATAACTTTGCGCAAGCTCAATTAGGAAGAAGCGCCGGATTTGCAAACCGAATTAATTTAGGGCTTACTTTAAAGTTAAAATCATTATTTTCGCCATTATTTAACGAAGGAAGCAGAAGCTCGAGTTATTATAATAAATATAAATATAATAGAAGTAGAAACAGAGAGGCAAGACAAAGAATCCCTGTAAAGGAAAATAATGTCAAAAAAGGCAAGAAATCGAAATCGGTTTCCGATACGACAAAAAGTAAATCTCATACACTTAAAAATACACTTAAAATATTAAAGAATTCAATTTTCTGGATGTTCTTTAACTATGAAAATGTTTCGGTTACTTTTAATCAAGAAAATTCACAAAGCGGTTCGGGGTTAGCAGGTAAAAAATCAGGATTTGGCAATTTCTGGGGATTAGCACAAAAAGATAGAGAAGCTCCATCTCGTTTATTTATGTTGGGATTATCCCGTAATATTGGCCCGCGTGCAACAAACGGTAACCTTACCGATAATTTTTCCCAAAAAAACACACTCTATTTTAAAACTCAGAAACCGTTATGGCAAGGTGCTTCTCTGAATTTGAACTGGAGAGTAGGGTGGGGAATTAATAAATCGACTTCTATAAAAACCGATGACCAAGGTAATATTTTTATTACAAATTTAACTTCTGTCGGTACTATAAATAAAACATTTTTAAGTTTCCCGAAAATTTTCTTTTTTAATAGCGGAATTGAAAAAGTACATGAAGTTTATGAAAAACTTGGCGGTGCAAATTCAAACAGGCCGGATCAAACGTTATCAAAAGCATTTGCACAGGGTTTAGAAAGTTTCCCTATACTTACAAGAATTCCTTTCTTTAAACAATTTGCAAGATTTATTCCGCGTCCAAATTGGAGAATTAGCTGGTCCGGATTGGAAAGGCTGCCGTTTTTAAAAAAGTTTGCAAAAAGTGTATCCCTTACTCACGCATATTCATCAAGCTTTGCCGAAGGTTGGAAAATTAACCCAGATGGATTACAAGAAGTTCAAACTCAAAGAATTTCTTATGGTTTTTCCCCATTGGTTGGTATAAATATTACTTTTAAACCTTTATTGGGAGGAAATCTCAGCGGTACTTTTAATTATACAACCAAAACATCATTCGACTTAGGGATTTCTACAAGAAATATAACACGTTCATTTTCAAGGGATGTAAATTTAACTGCAAGTTTTTCAAAATCCGGGTTTAAGATACCGTTGTTTGGTATTTCACTTAAAAATGATATTGAAATATCTTTTTCGTATACAAATACGGCGAATTCTATCGTAGTTTTTGAGATGGACCATTTTAATGTAAACGGAAAGCCGTTAGATGGTACTACTAGGACGACACTTGAACCGAGAATTAAATATGTAATGAGTTCTCGTGTAACAATTGCATTGTTTTATAAAAGAACTTCTGTTGCACCCGAAGGAGCATCACGTATTCCGCCTACTACTACTAATGTTGCCGGATTAGATGTTCACATTGCAATTCAATAAAATATTAATTATCAAAAAGGCTATATAATGGGTAAAAATAATATTCTTTGGGTCGACGATGAAATTGAATTATTAAAATCGCATATTATATTTCTTACGGAAAAGGGATATACAATAGATACGGTTACTAATGGTGGAGATGCGATAAATTTAGTAAAAGAAAAAAACTATGATTTGATATTATTGGATGAAATGATGGCAGGCTTAGGCGGACTTGAAACCCTTGCACGTATTAAAGAAATAAATCCTAATATTCCGGTAGTTATGATAACTAAAAGCGAAGAAGAAAGTTTAATGAATGATGCCATCGGAAGTAAAATTAGCGATTATTTAATAAAACCCATTTTGCCTTCTCAAGTTTTAATGATTTTTAAAAAATTATTGGAAAGCAAAAAAATATCAGGGGAATATGCTGTACAAGATTATTTAATCGATTTTAACCGGATATCTCGTCAACTAACTATGGATATTGATGTAAATGAATGGATAGATTTATATTTGAAATTGGTAAAATGGGACTTGGAATTTGATTCGCATCCGGAAATCGGTTTACGTCAAAGTTTATATGATCAAAAAAAAGAATGCAATCAGGAATTTGGTAAATTCATTGAAAAAAATTATGAAAGATGGGTGAAGAATCTTTACGATGATGACGTTCCCACATTAACGACTCAAGTAGTGGAAAAATTTCTAATTCCGAATATTTTAAATGCTAAAGGACCTGTATTTTTCTTTGTTCTTGACTGTTTGCGGTTAGACCAATGGCTGGTTATGGAAAAATATTTGTTTGAAAAATTTGAGATTCAAAAAGATTATTATTACTCCATACTTCCTACCGCAACCCCTTATTCGCGAAATTCTCTTTTTGCCGGAATGTTCCCTTCCGAAATTCAAAAATATTATCCGGAACTTTGGCAAAGCGGGGATGATGATGAAAGAAGTCAAAATAAATACGAAAAGGAATTGTTGCAAAAATTTTTAGATAAAAAAAATATTAAACTTAAAAATGATATGAAATATATGAAAATAATTGATCCGGAAGTAGGGAAAGCATTTAAGCAAAACATAATTTCTCATCGTAAAACTCATTTAATGGCAGTTGTTGTTAATTTTCTTGATATGATTGCTCACGGTAGATCTGATTCCGATTTATTAAAAGAAATTGCTCCCGATGAATCTGCATATCGTTCACTTACCGAAAGCTGGTTCAAACATTCATCGTTATTGGGTATGTTCGATATAATTGCATCAATGCCTAATGCTAAAGTGATTGTTACAACTGATCACGGGAGTATTAGAACAATGAGAGGAGCCAAAGTACTTGGAGACAAAGAAGCATCTAAAAATTTAAGATTTAAATTCGGTAGAAATCTAAAAGCAGACGAAAAAAATGCCGTGTTTATTAAACATCCTGCTGATTATAAATTACCTGATAGGGGATTAACCATTAATTATATTATTGCAAAAGAAGATTATTATTTTGTGTATCCTACAGAATATCATAAATATTTAACTCGTTATAAAGATACTTTTCAGCACGGAGGTATATCGATGGAAGAAATGATTTTACCTGTTATTACTATGGAGAGTAAAGTTTAATTGGAATTTGATAATGTAAAAATTGTTAGCTCTTTTGAAGAAACGGAAATATTTGCATTCGAATTTGCAGCTTCGATAAAAGAAGGAGACTTTATAGCTTTAATTGGTAATTTGGGAAGCGGCAAAACTTTTTTTGTTAAAAATGTCTGTAAATATTTTAATATTTTTAATGTGAATAGCCCTACATTTGCAATTGTTAATGAATATTATGGCACAAAAACAATCTATCATTTTGATTTTTATCGTATAAAAAAACTTGAAGAATTATACGATATTGGTTTTCACGATTATTTAAACAATCGCAAAGCGATTATATTTGTTGAATGGGCAGAATTAATGTGCGATATTTTGCCTGATAAAAGAACGGAAATATATTTTGAATATTTATCTAAAAACAAGCGGAAGATTGGAATCAAGAAACTTAAATAAATTTATGATAGTAGTAGTTGCTTCGGAATTATTTTAATAATAATTTTGTTTATTAACTCGCGTTACGTAAAGATATCAGTATAATTAATTATTTTTTAATTTTTAGTAAAATTTTATGAACAATGTATTCCCGATATTATCTGTTGAAACTTCAGGTGAACTTTGCAGTGCTGCAATAATGTTAACCGATAGCTCATTTTCCGAAATAAATATATTGAAAAAAAATATTCATTCGAAAAAACTTTTAGCTTCAATAAATACGCTACTCGATTTGTCGGAATTAAAATTAAACGATATTAAACAGATTGCAATTTCTATGGGACCGGGTTCTTTTACCGGTTTACGCATCGGTATGTCGACGGTTAAAGGTTTAGCTTTCGGTTTATCGATACCGATTGTTCCTGTGCCGACTTATGAAGCAGCGGCGCTGCAAATTTCGGAGTATCTTTCCGGGAAAGATCAGTTTGTTTTAGTAAATAACGCTAATATTGAAGAAGTATATATTGGAAGATATTTGGTAAAAGAACAATGTTATACTGTTATTGAACCGGTTAAATTAGTTAAGAAAAGTAAACTTAAAGAATATATTACAGACGATGTAAAAATATTTGGAGATTTTATAATTAATGGAAACCAAAAAAAAATACCTCTACCATTAGCAATATATGTTGCAAAATGGTCTTATTTTTTTGGTGCAGATTTGTTAACTTCGAATTACGATTATTTAGAACCTAATTATTTGAAGAATTTTGTCCTAAAGGTAAAAAAATGAAAAAACTGACGGGTTTTATTTTCCTTTTCTTTTTTATAAATATCTTTGCTCAAGTGCCGGGTCCACGTATTTCTGCCAAAAACAAAATATATTCCTTTGGTAAAATAAAAGAAGGGGATATTTTAATGCACGATTTTGTTATTTCTAATAACGGTAATAGTTTACTGAGAATATATCGAATAGAATCGTCTTGTGGGTGTACGGTTGCCAAGCTTAAAAATAGAAATCTCAAGCCAAAAACTTCTGCAATAATTCACGTAGAATTTAACTCACAGGGAAGAACCGGGGAACAAACTAAATATGTTTATATATATAGTAACGATTTAAAGAATAGAGAATTTAAATTAGAATTAAAAGGTGAAGTAATTCCAAGATTTACCAAACAAGCTGAAGAACTAAAACAGCCAAAATTATTATTGGGAAAGTTGCAGTATGATTTTGGAACAGTTAAAGCAGGTAAAGTTTTAGATCTGACAGTTAAAGTTAAAAACATTGGTAAAGCTGTTTTGAAAATTAAAGATATAAAAACCTCATGTGGCTGTACGGCTGCATTATTAACTAAGAAAACGTTAAAACCTGGAGAAGTTGGAAAATTAAAAATTGAATTTGATACTTCGGGTTATTCGGGTAAAATAACGCGTACAGTAACGGTTTATTCAAACGATCCTGAAGAACCGTTACAAACAATTGTTTTATTTGTCAATATTAAAAAACGGAAATAATATGAGCTGGTTTAAAAGATCGAAACAAAATATATCTCCAAATAACAAAAAATTAGATATACCCGATGGTCATTGGGTAAAGTGTAGAGAATGTGGTGAAATAATACATGCTAAACAGTTGGAATTAAATTTTTGGGTATGTACAAAATGTGATTATCATTTTAGGATAGGCAGTAATGAATATATCTCACTTTTATTGGATAAAAACTCGTTTAAAGAAATGGATAAAAAGATGCGTTCCGCCGATCCGTTAGAATTTGAAGATACAAAAAAATACAAAGATAGAATTAGCGGTACAATAAAAAAAGTTGGGATAAATGATTCTGTTAAAACCGGTATTGGGAAAATTGACGGTAAAAAAATTGCATTTGCATGTATGGATTTTAAATTTATCGGCGGGAGCATGGGTTCTGTTGTTGGAGAAAAGATAGCTCGTGTTATTGATAAAGCTTATTCGTTGAAAATCCCGCTTATTATTATTTCGCAAAGCGGTGGAGCAAGAATGATGGAGGGAGCATATTCGCTAATGCAAATGGCGAAAACAAGCGCTAGACTAGCCCGGTTAGCTGAGGCAAAAATTCCGTATATTTCTGTCTTGACCGATCCTACTACAGGCGGTACTACTGCAAGTTATGCTATGCTCGGCGATATAAATGTAGCTGAACCAAAAGCATTAATCGGTTTTGCAGGTCCGCGTGTAATAAAGGAAACTATCGGTAAAGATTTACCAAAAGGGTTTCAGAGATCGGAATTTTTATTGGAGCACGGTTTTGTCGATTTAATCGTTCATAGAAAAGAATTGAAAGCAAAATTAAGTCAATTGATCGATTATTTAGCAAAATAAATTAGCTCTTTTCTAAATAAAGGTTGATTTTATCATTAACCACGCCCTTTTTCCAAAGGGCTCGCTTTGTGATAGGACCTATTGTAGAACTATCGCAGGTGTTATTTCTTGTCCCTTGGACAGTCGAAGACTCCTTCCGGCGAAGATTAATTAGTGTCTGTCTCTAAAGTAGCAATAATCAAGGAAATTCCAAAAATTTTAGTACCAAATTTATGATATCAACAATCTTAAAATCATAAATTCAAATATTTTCTCTTTTCACAGAATCTTTGCACAGACTCTGTTTGTTTTTCTTAGATTACCGTCAACTTCAGAGACCGTGTAAAAAATAAAGTTCAAGGGAATTAGAAAG
>CAZXJG010000056.1:0-18026 GCA_964640985.1 uncultured Melioribacteraceae bacterium
CTTATCCAAAGGTTTTAGAAATAACGGCATAAACGGTCCATTCACATTTTCCGCTCTTCCTATTAAATAACCGATAAAATCTTTTTCTTTTTTCTTCTTCAGCCAGGTAATTTTCACATAATTTTTTTTGATATTTTCAGCCGATACTTTTACCGGGGCAGCCGGAGGAGTTTTATCCCTTCCCATTACAGGAATTTTCGGAGTAGGTTTACCAAAATCGCCGAACGGGGTTATACCTATAATCCTATAATAATATTGTTTATAATTTTGAGCTAGTGAATCTGTTACTACCATATTATCCGGCATATATATATTTTTTGGAGGTCCTTTCTGAATAATCGGCAGCAAATTTATTTTATGAAAAGTGATTCCGTTATCTACAGATCTTTCAACATAATAAGCAGAGAAAAATCTTCTGGCAACCTCGCTGCTCCAGGTAAACCTAACTGCTTTATCCAATTCATCCACCTTAACCTTAGGCATTTCAGGGGTTATTATACGATCGCTTGTTCTTACAAATGTATACGCAGTGTCCGATTTCATTAATTTTTGAGGAACCAGGGAATATATCATATAGAGATATGATTTACCTTTTTCTACTGTATTATCTACCCACCTTAAACCTAATCCGGTGGCAACAAGCGGAGATATATCCGAAAGCATTACAGCATAACCATAACGATTTTCCTCGTCCGATTGCTGAAGAATTATATCATTAAGGTTAATTCCGTTTTTCAGGTTTGCCATAAAATGTTTACCGTATAAAATTTCCGCTGCAACTGCAGCAAGCGTATCGGTTCTTACAGCCCTGGTTTTCCATTCTTTTAGAGTCCATGGCTTTATAGAAAAAAAATTTAATTGTAAACTTTTTGATAAGGCTTTAATGCCGCTGTTTTTTAAGGTAAATCTTTTTAATATATATCCATACTTATTTGAAAATTTCCAAAACAGTGCATTACCGGGCGCCCATCTCAATACAACTGAATCCTGATAATTTTTTGAAATTAAAATTATGGGCGGATTAGTCTTTGTGCTGTCGCTTATTATTGAAGGCAAATTTGTTTGCGATGTATCTATTTGTGCAAATAATATTTTACAAGCGATTAAAATGAAACTTATTGTGATAAATAGTTTTTTCATATTGTTTATTTTTTAATTGAAAAAATTTTTTTGCCGGAAATTTCTTTAAATTGCATAGCGGCATTGTGAGCCATCAAAACATTTCTTCTATAAACCACCGGGTAAGGGGGATTAGTTCTGAATTCAATGGTTAAATTCAAAGGAGCATATAAAGATATATCTTTGTATTTAAAACGCTTTATGAAACTTGCTACTCGTTGAGCTGCAGCAATTCTGCCAAAGAGCTTCAATGTAAATTCTTTAATAGTAAGCATCGACATCAAATAGGCTACATCCGTTCCCACCGTAAAAGGTATTAAATAAATAATGCCCATTGATTCATTCCTTGGTTCATAAAAGTGAAGATTCTTCTTAGAGGTGTTAAATGAAATATTACCTAAGTTGAGCCCCCCCATATTTACTCCGCTATTTCCTGTATTCTTATTGCTGTTTAAAGCATTGTAAGCCGAGTTAAAAGACATACTAACACCGGAATAGTTAACTGAAGTTCTTATCACTTGCGCTGCCGAAACATTGAACAAGAAAAACAACAGCACCGTTGAGTATCTCATAATTTTAATTAAAGTCATAACTAATCCTCATTAATGTTTTATATGTAAGTTGACATTTTTAATCTGCCACTTATGATTACCAACAGTATGATTACCAACAGTGTAGTGGGGTAAAGCCCAAAAAATTTCGGCATCAGTAAGTATTAATTTAGTTCCTACATACTCTAATGAAAGTCTTCCTGTTGGGGGATATCCGCCGTAATGTGCTAATTCATAAAATGTTCTTTTGGGTAAGTATTTCCAGTAGTATGCCCAGGCTTCTTTATATAACGGTTCAACATAATTTCTGTACCAGGGATTTTTTGTAATATCTTCGCTTAAATAAATCAATGGGCGGATATATCTATCCGGCGCACCTTTAATCACTTCACCATGAATATCATGTATGCCGAATCCTTCTGCAATCTTATATTCGGCTGAATAATAACTTCTATGTGCTACATAACCCAACTTTCGAGCTTCTGCAGTATAATCTCCTGCATCTAACTTTTCTTTGAGAGTATTAAATTTACTGGTTCTAAAGAAGTATGAATATATAGTAATATCTTGTGCAGTTTTGCTAACATTTGTAATCTTCCGGGTTCTACGAATAGCAGTGGAATTGTTGTTCACATAGATATTATTAAATTTATAAGATATATACTCCAATTTTACAGTACTGTTGGGATTTGAATTCGTAAATTTTGGTCTTTTTACAATTTTAATTTGAGTTATTGTCGCGTTTGGTAAAGGAGGTATATTAAATTTCAAAAAACTACCACTCTTGGTTATATTAGTTTCTTGAGATTCTATCTTAGCACCATAACTGATAAATATTGCTTTTAAGTCGTATTTAGGATCGTTCATTAAGCAAGGAATAGCCTGACTAAGTAAGATGTACCCGCTATTGAATTCTTTTTGTAAAAGATAACGTTGCCTGTCAAACGGATAAGATGCCGATACTGCTCCTGGTGCATTAAGATCCACAATACAATCACCTGTTTTAAATGTTTGTGTTTTTGAATCATGAACAAGCTTGCCGTTATCATAACTGTCTACAAATTTGCCATTCTTCAATTCTTGAGCTTTGACGGATACAATTATTTTATATTTCGATTGTGCATCGAAGGCAACATCTTTGTAGTATATTGCAGCTTCATTTCCATTTGTAATTTTATAATTACCGTTATGGTCGCTCCAGTAGATTTTTTGCTTACCTTTATAGATATCAAATTTCGTAATCAACAACCGGAAATATCGTCTTATAGTATTTCCGTTATTGTCAACTTGATCAATCTTAAATTGTTTATTCACAGGGAAAGTAAAAGCAGCTTCAGGATTAGATAAAATAGAAACACCGCTGCCTTCAGGCTTGATGTCACTTATCAAAGGAATACCACCAAGCGGGTTAGAAAGTGGAGGTTCACATTTTCCATTCGGGTCGTAAACAACTTTAAAACTCATCTCTCCGTGGATTAATCCGTCAAGTACACTATACCCTCCGTGAACCCATCCTTTAAACCATGTAGGATTAGGTCCGGAGACTCTAAATATTGCTGCTAAATCGAGTTTAACTGCCGATATATCGCCGCTAAAAAACCATAAATCGACATGTAAACCGGCATCAAATGAACCGTAAGCATATAATTGCCCTTGCGCATACCAGCCGTTAACACCGGGTAGATTTCCGTTGGAACATTGGGCAGTAAGTCGTCTAATCGCAATATCAAACCCTAAACCGGCTTCCAATTTAGCATAAAAGATGAGAAATGTAATACGTTCATTAATAGATAGTGAAGCGCCAAAAGCAACACCGGAACCCGAGCCAATAATGCTAGCACTTTTTCTAGTTGTGTTATAACTACCTATATCAATATCTGAGGGTATGTTCGGCGGAGGTATACCGGGAATTTGGTTGCCAAGCATAAAGTAAGCGGTGGCACCAACACCTAAAAGAGATAAAGAAATTCTCTTATTCACTGGTTCCGATTCACCAATATACAAATGCCAGTTTTTGCTGGTAGCATTAATGTATAAAACTATACTACCCTTTCCGTTGATCACTGTATTAGTTCTTGGTATAGTAATTTTCATTGCAAATCCGGCAGTATATATCTCTTTGGCAAAATCCAGATAGATAAACCCGCTGCCTTTTATCATTGATTTTTCAGTTTGCATTAAAGGCGTAATTAGATATGCATGAACATCAAAAGAAACTTTAGAAATCGAAAAACCGTGACTGTTATTGAATTCAAACTTCATAGTACCTTCGGCTTGCAGAGCTTCACCGTCGGCAGTACCCATAATTATTGTTGCTAAAAATCCCAACGAACCCTTTTTAGGCGTGTAAACACTCGCCACAGATTTCTTTTTAAAAACATCATTTGGCGAGGGCACCTTTGTCTGCGCAAGATTATAATAAGCGCCGCCGCCGAATCCGAAAATACTTAAGGGAGTCCCCGGCATAATAATGCCGGGGTGGGCCGTCATATTTCCGTCAACATACCAGTAGGAGTAATTGTTTTTGTGGCCGAATAGAACCTTTGCTTTTATAGTCAATCCGGCCAACATTTTTGCACTAACACTTCCGCCTATTGCCTCACCGAGTTTAGTATTATTGTAAAATTTTACTTTGCCCTTAACGTACACCGGTCCAATGTTCCCTTTTAAACTTATCGAATTGAGTTTGATTTTATCGTAACCGGCTGTGAATCTCTTCTTCTTAAGATCATAATCTACGTAGCCCCAAATAGTTAATCCTAATTTTGCCTCAGGCACTGCCTTAATACTTTTGGCTAAATTTATATCTACGTTAAAGCCAAGCCCGATCTCAGTTCCTTTATTAGTTTCTTTAGAGTTCGGTTTAACTTTATTTAGAGAAACAGGAAAACCTCCAACTGATTTTTGAGGGCTTGCAAATCCTGCTGAAAAACTTTTTACCGATATGTACGGCTTCGTAGTCTGTATTTCCAAACCCTGAAATTTTATAGCTTTAAAATTAATTTTCGGTTTGTTAACAACTATGCTAAGGTTCCCGCTTAAATCAGCTTTTGCATAATTGCCGCCGCTTCCAAAATTAACTGCGATGCTGGAAGATTTGTCTATATTCATCTTTGCCTTCCAGATAGGGATATTTATATTACCTTGCGGTTTAATCACAAATTGCAGTTCCGTTTTCTTACCGGAAAAAAGAGAAGTTAAAATGCTTGAATAGTTTAATTGTGTATCGGAAATCGGTAGCTTTATTCTTCCACTCATTTTACTCGCGCTTAGCGAATTTTTTATAAATTCAACAGATAACTTATCAATTGAATAATACCACCCGGATAAGCTGCCGTTACCGATTGAAAGAATATTTTCAGCAACAGCATCTACAGAAACACCCTGGTTGTCTATTACCAAATTATCGGCAGTTATTTCAAGCGGCTTGTTTGTACTGTTCTTTATTATGGCAGGTAATTCTATTTTTAGCTGCGGTATAAAAAATCCATGCCACAAACTCCCATTGTTATTCAAAAATTTACCGGGGATATTTTTAGGATTCTTAAGATCGGAATGATCATAATATACAGTAGACGGAATAAAAGTAAAATCTTTTAAGCCTTTTATTTTAAACGGATCGATCTTTACCGAACCAATCCAATTGCTCCACGAATTTGCATCTGCAGTAATTGTAGCTGTAACCGGAGAGACATTATCTTTTTTAACTAATAGCGATTTAGGGAAAGTATATGAAGCTTGGATGTGTAAGTCTTTAAACCCTTTATTATCAAATACAACATAGGTACCTTTTCCGCTCTTATTATAGCCCTTTAACTTCAGTTTACTTTTGCCGATTGAAAGGTCAATATCCTTTGCGAGGAAAAGAGTACCGGAAATATGTTTATCAATACAAATGTTCTTTGCTCCTAATGCTATTGCGTTTGGAGTTGCATCCGGTAAATCAATTTCTACGGCTGCGTCAAAAGCCGCGTTTTTTGGTGTGAACGTCATCCCGGTTATCGCTATTGTAATCTTTTTTCCGCCGACAGATTTGTCTATACCTATTGGAAGATCAAAACTTTTCTTGCTGTTTTTTGCATTACTTGCCAGTTGTTCCGGATACTTATTGAAGTAGTTTTTTAAATTTTGAACATTTGAAATTGTAAGCGGGACTGTATTAAACTTAGGTTGTTTAGGAAGGAAATTAACATTACCGTTAACTTCCGCATAAACGGCTCCGCCTATAATTTCATTAAATTTGTTTATTTGAGCATCATTAAATTCGACTTTTAATGGAATTAAACCTGAATTTATAAGCGGAAAAGGAATAGTTCCCTTTCCACTAAATTTTCCATCGTTGCCCGGTTGTTTTGTAATATTAGTTATTGTTAAATCAAACTTTCCGATTTTTAATTTGCTATTAATTAATACGGTAAAGTTAGTTTTAACTATGTTTGATTGTGGAGGAGGTGCATTATGCTTGCACTTAAATGAAACAGGGAACTTACTGGATAATGGCATAACGGTTTTTTGATGTTTATAATTAAATGTAAATATTTCACTTTTACCATTATTCTGTGTCGGAGGGAAGCCAAACTGATCTAAAACCTGCACCTGCCAGGCATAAGTTTTACCTGTATCTAAAGGGAGTGCACTAATTGGATAAATTAGGGTTGTTGTAAAAATGTTATCATTTTCATACTGTGGAATATTTGAGTCTAATGCCTTTAAAGGTGTCTGACCGTTGAGAATCTCAACAATTCTTAATGAATATCTTAACTGGTAATCCGCCGGTACTACAACCGGGGTCCACTGAAATACAGGATACTTGACATTACTTTCAAGCGAATCAGCATCAAACGGAGTTACTAAATGAGGCGGATCCGGATATACAATAGTAAAATCCGAACAAACATTTTTAACTAATACTTTACCTTCAACATCTTCAACATCAATACATAATGTATAATGACCTTCGGGAATTCTTCCGGTTCGCTCTATATTTTTTAGATCGCTGTGTGAATAACTTGCACTGCTGAATTTAATAATTTTTGTGTTATTGATTAAAACCGTCGGTATAGAAGGTATATTGATAATATCCGACAGACTGTTAAGAACTACACCGGTTCCCTCCTTCATAAGTGTAACTCTTAATCTGACTGATGTACTCTGCCGCAAATTATTAAATATTGTTAAACTACCGACAGCCCCGGGGTTAACTTCCCAAACATTTGTATAAGGTGAAGGAAACGGAGTGATATTTAGTATTGCGTTCCAGGATCTGTTTTGGGAATATAATTGGGAGGAAAATACTGAAGCTAAAATAATTATAATAAATAACATTTTTTTTTGCTGTTTCATAAAGATATCTCCTAATTTCAGAACTCCTCACATGGACAAGCCGGAACCAAACAGGTTTTTATAAGTTGAATATTTTTTTTGTAATGCCTTATCAATAAAGGGGTACAGAAAGTTATAAAAAATATTCTGCCAAAAAAAACACGAATATTATTGATAAGATTCTAACAGATTCTCATAATTTCCGACTGTTTTTCTCTCAAGAAGATCAAGAGTTGAGATTTCTTCCCCGTTTAAAAACAAGTAAGGCTCTGTTATTTCATTCATTATTTTTTTTATCAGAAAAGTTTTTCCAACGCACCTTGCACCCACTAAAACAACCGCTTTCCTCGGCTGCAGTGATGATAAAATTCTATTAAAGAGTATTCTGTTAATCATAATAATATAAATACGTCCATTACGATGAATGAATTTATATAAATACAATCAATTTATTCAAAGAATTTATAAAAATTGCAACAATTAAACAAATTTAAATTTACTTTTTTAAGGGATATATCTTCTATTAAAAAGTTTATTGATTGATGTATTGAGAAAAAACCAAATTTTTTGCTGAAATATTAAAAAACCTTTAAAGCACCAACGAAAAATCTTTTTTGAATTTAATGTTTTTCAAAGTATTTTGTAAAATTAAAATTAGTTGTTAATTAGTAACTTGTCCTAATGTAATTATAATTTTAACTTGCGCCTTAATTAAATAAATTATTAATAATAATTATTGAGGATAAAATTTTGGTTCACTGGAATGTTAATCCCGATATTGTGAAGTTGGGTCCAATAACTATCCGATGGTATGGACTTTTATTTGCTACATCGTTTATTGTCGGCTATGAAATAATGGTCAAAATATTTCGAAAAGAGAAGAAAAACGAGGATGATCTTAATGATTTAATTTGGTATATGATACTTGGCACTGTAATTGGTGCACGATTAGGTCACGTTTTTTTCTATGACCCGAGTTATTATTTATCTCATCCTATTGAAATATTGGAAATATGGAAAGGTGGGCTAGCCAGTCACGGAGCTGCAATTGGAATTTTAATTGCATTATATTATTACGCTAAAAAGAAACCTGATCAATCTTATTTATGGATTTTAGATAGAATAGCTATCCCGGTTGCACTTGCAGGATTTTTTATAAGAACAGGGAATTTATTCAACTCGGAAATTATTGGAAAACCAACCCACTTGCCTTGGGCATTTGTTTT
This sequence comes from uncultured Melioribacteraceae bacterium, assembly GCA_964640985.1. Lineage (GTDB taxonomy): Bacteria > Bacteroidota > Ignavibacteria > Ignavibacteriales > Melioribacteraceae > CAZXJG01. The sequence continues at coordinate 8,219 of CAZXJG010000056.1, forward strand.
TGAACGCGTTGATAATGTGCCGCGTCATCCGACTCAAATTTACGAAGCGTTAGCTTATTTGGCTATCTTTTTCTTCCTTTGGAAACTTTATAGATCTAAAAACGGGAAATTCCCAGATGGTTATCTTTTTTCTTTATTTTTAATACTAGTGTTTACATTCAGATTTTTTGTTGAGTTTATTAAAGTTGATCAATCTGCTTTTGAAAGAGGAATGATTTTGGATATGGGACAGCTTTTAAGTATTCCTTTAATAATAGTGGGAGTTTTTTTGTATTGGAAAATACAGAAAAAGAAAAAAGAAAAACCAATAAATAATAACAAAACAAATATCCGGCATAAACATAAAAATAAGAATAAATGATTTCAAAAAACACTGCTTTATTAAGTATTGCACTGTTAACGTTTTTAGTTTCTTTTAATTTTTTCTCTATACCTGAAACAGAACTTTTTAAACAAGAATTTTCAGGTAAAAACTCTTCCGGATTAAGGGCTGCTAATTATAATCCATTAACCGATTCGTTAAGGTTTACAGGCGAAGTTCATCTTCGTAATATTAAACAATTAACCTTCGGCGGAAATAATGCCGAAGATATTGATTGAACTAAGCAAAAATATTTCAAATTATATTTTACAAATGTTCGGGAATGATTATCTAAAAAAATATCTCGAATACATTAAAAGCGAACCTCAATTTTACATTCGTTTTAATCCTTTTGACAGCCACCAAATGCTGTTAAATAATTTGCTGCAATATGGCATAAAATTAGAAAAGGTTCCTAACATTCAAAATGCATTTCGAATTGAACAGGGAAAAGATAAAGTAGGGAAAACAGTTGAATTTACACTCGGTAAATATTACATTCAGTCATTATCATCAATGATTCCGGCTTTGGTTTTAGCTCCCTCGGAAAATGATATAGTTCTTGATCTTTGTGCCGCCCCGGGTTCCAAATCGACACAAATTTCCGAGCTGATGAATAACAAGGGTACTTTGTACACAAATGAAATCAGCGTTCAAAGGCTGCGCAGTTTAGTTCACAATTTAGACAAAATTAATGCGTTAAATGTCGGAGTAATTCAATACAAAGGTGAGCTTCTCAGTAAAATTTACGAAAATTATTTTGATAAAATTTTAGTTGACGCCCCTTGCAGTGCGCTGGGAATTATTCAAAAAAAAGGTGAAGTAAATAACTGGTGGAACAATAAACATGTAAATAGAATTTCAGATACTCAATTAAGATTATTGATTTCTGCAATTAAAATGTTGAAAATAGGCGGGGAACTTGTTTATTCAACTTGCACACTTACTATTGAAGAAAATGAACTTATTTTAAATAAAGTACTGAAAAAATATCCCGTGGAAATAATTGATTTCGATATTCCGCTTAAATTTAATGAAGGATTTATTCAATTCGGCAGTGAAAAATTAAATTTGCAAATCGGCAAAAGTAAAAGAATAGTTCCTTGGGAAGTTAATTCGGAAGGATTTTTCATTGCTAAATTAAGAAAAACCGGAGAAACCGAACCAACCAAAAAGGAAAAAACAAAAAAGGATGGGAAAAAGTTTCTTAATTTCTCCGATAAAAATATATCAAAATATTTAAAACAAATTGAAGCTCATTTTGGTATTGCTTTCGAAACTTTTAATGCCTATAAATATATATTGAAAGGGAAGGATATTTATTTTATCAACAATAATTGGCAAGCTGAAAAGTTGGAAATATTTAACCGTATTGGAATGAAGTTCGGTAAAATTGATAATAGAGATAATATCCATTTTCACACACACGCAGTGCAGCTTTTATTCTCTTTTGCCAATAAAAATATTATTACATTAGACAATTTAAATATGCTTCAGACATATTTTAGCGGCGGCATAATTAAGGGATTAACAACTACGCCGGGGCAAAAAATAATTAAATATAAAAATTACGTTTTAGGTTCGGCTGTAGCGTTTGATGGAGGAATTAAAAGTCAGTTTCCCCGCGCATTGCGAACAAATAATATTATTTATCCCCCCAATGAGTCCGTTCCCACAAAATGATGGTAAAGCCGGAGATCCCGGGAATCTTGATTCTTCTATTATTTTTATTCGCTTTGCAGCAAGTAGTTCTTCTTCATAATTCCTTTGTGTGCTTTGTGAAATTCTTTGTGAACTTCGTGGTTAACCCTTTACCACAAAGAACACTGAGCAGGCACAAAGAACACTAAGGATATTGAAAATTCAGATTTTACCAATTCATAATTCATCATTCTTAATTCTTTCATACAGCAGGCATTTTTGTGGAAACGAAGAAATTAATTTTAGAGACCCCGGAAATCCGTTATTTATATACAAACCAAATTTTGTTTTTACTTCAACGCGTTAATAAACAACAGCCGATAAATATCCGACAACGCTTTTATCATCACCGGAAACGTCACCCGAATCGGAACGGGCTAATATTTTAGAGCGATTTTTCCCGATTTTATCTGCTGCTTTCATCATTGCAACAATTGGTCCGCCGCCGCAGGCTTCACAAATTCTATTATTAAAATCTTCTTGTAATCCGGTGTAATCAAACTTTTTTACATGTTCCTCAACAATAGAATCGAGATGATTTGCTTTTTCTTTAGTATAAAAATGCGACATATCGGAACTTGCAACTATCAAAGTTTTATCATCTATTACTTCAGCTAATTTATCGGCAAGTTTATTAACAAAAACATCTCCTTGATCACCCATTACAACAGGTACAATACTAAAGTTTTCAAAAACTCTTTGTAAAAACGGAATTTGCACCTCTATTGCATGTTCTTTCCGGTGTCCCTCTATCCCTTCAAAAATAAACTTACCTTCTTCGGAAAGTTTTCTACTAATACTTTTGTTTATTTCTACTACTCCGAGAGGGGTACGATACGCATCCCCATTATAGATTGATACACCGGCAAAATATTCATGATGACTTGGAGATATAATAATTACACTATCAATTATTTTTTCTGAGACGGCATTAAAACCGAATGCGGCTGTTTTGCCGGAATACATATACCCGGCATGAGGTGAAATTAAACCGACTGCGTTTTTAAATTTTTTTTCGGTATCTGCAATTGATAAAAATAAATCCACCTCGGTTTTCAAGTTTTCGGTATCTGCAGGATAAAACATTCCTGCAACTGCGGGCTCACGAATTACATTCATTTTAAACTCCCATTTCTTTTTCGGAAAAAACGGTTGCTGTAAACATGCTGATATTTAAAGTACGCTCTTTCCAAAAATCTTTATCAAATCCTGCTTTTTGACAAAGCGCACTTAAATACTCGTCTCTATTCATATTATATTCAACAGGTACTTGCGGCAGAAGCAATCCTCTTCTCCCTTTTTCGTTTAAAATAAGACCATGTTTGCCGATGATAATATCATCGTATTTTTTCATTGGGAAAGGTTCCGAAAGAATAGAAATCTCAATTTCAATTTTTTCAAATTCAGCTTCCGTTAAAGGATAAAACCGCGGATCGCCGGAGGCTGCTTGAATTGCTGCATCGCAAACTGTTTTAAAAAGCGGACCTTCAGAAATTATATATCCTATACAGCCTCGTAATTTTCCTCTTAGAGTAAGTGTAACAAAAGCTCCGGCATGCGAATTAAATACAGGATGTTTTTCTAAATCAGCTTTTGGAAGAGGTTTATGATTAAAAAGTGTTTGAATTGAATCTCTTGCGGCTTTTAATAAAATTTTTTTCTCTTCGGTTGAAAGCTCCATGTTAAACCTCAATTAGATTATGAACTTCAAGTTGTTTTTTGTTTTTCAAAAGAATAAGCAGAGTTTTATATGTAAAGAAAGAATCGGTTGCGTAAAGTTTGATTTTATCGTTTATTATGTCGGAAAATATTTCTCTGTTATTTAAATTGCCAAGAATAACAAATTTGTTATTCATTAAATTGTCTTGAACTTTTACATGATATGAATAAAAGGAAAAATTATCATACTGTAAAAATTCAATTTGACCAACTGTTTTGATATTCTTTAAATATTGTTCAATACTTTTTTTTATGTTAATATAATATTCATCATCATTGTATATTTTTTCCGGAAATTTATAATCGCTGAAATCAATTTTTTCTGCAGCCGTATCTCTTAATTCTCTTATCAATTGCATATCATCACTCAACTTTTCTTCCAATTCGCCGGTCAAATAATTTAATGCATAAAGTTGTCTGCCGTTAAATGTATCTATAAATGAATAAACTTTATCGTTATCAACAAAATAGTAAGAATATTCTTCTTTTTGCCAAATAATTTTTTGTTTGTCGATATCAAAAGCTATTATTTGTCTATGCTCCGGCATATCCGGTTTTGCATATTTATGAAAATAAATTATATCTTTGTAGGTGTTTTCAATACCAATCCACGATTTTTCATCAAATTGGATGTTTTCAAAAACCGGCTCGCCCGTAAATATATTTAAGCATGAAAAGAAAACTTCTTTCGATTCTTTATTACGAGTCTCAATAATTAATTTATCGGTCTGAGTAATTAGAAGTCTCCAAATCTGCAGATTATTTGAATAAGAATATGCTTTCTCTACTTTCATAACCCAAGTAATTTTAATTATTTAAATTTACAAAAAAAGCCGGTTAAGTAAATATTAAAAGTTTAATATAATAAAGCGTTTGTTTAAGCCGGAAAGATTTTACAAGAAACTGAAACAAATTTAATTTAACTTGATTAATTTTTAAAATATCAGTAGATTAACGAACGTTCACATAATATTATTCTTAGAAGGTTAATAATAATTTTAGATTGTAAAATTTTTATAACATAAATAGTTAATTATTAAATGGGAAAACGTCAAAGTTCAAAAGCGGTAATTGAAAAAATCTCTCTAAATTTGTTTTCAAAATATGGATTTACAGGAACATCAATTAGGATGATAGCAAAAAATGCCGGTGTTCGTGAAAGCGCTATTTATAACCATTTTAATTCAAAAGCGGATTTGCTAAATAAGATATTTGATAAATTTAATTCGGGGGAAATCGGAGGGCAAATATTAGACGATAAATTGCTGGAAGAAATTGTTAATCCGCCGGTATTTATGAAAAAATTTTTTAATAAACTTTTTGAAATTTGGAATTCCGAAACAGAAACGATGATTTTTAAAATCATTATTCTCGAACAATTTAGTAATAAAAGCGAAACTATACCTACAATAGATAAATATTTTCAACCGGTAAGAGAAATTTGGGAAATGATTTTTATTGAAATGATTAAACATAACGTAATTAAAAAGTTAGACCCAAAACTATTAGTGGATGAATTTTTGTCATATATCTTTTTATTACGCATCAAATCGCTTACCGATAAAAACAACGATAATAAAAAAATCATCCGGAAGGTAAATTCACATATAGATTTTTTTTGGGATAAAATAAAAAAATAGAAGTAAACACAATGTTTTTAGATCACATACCTAATAGAAAAGAGATAACCGAAACGCATGAAAAAATAGAAAATTATATTCATCATACGCCTGTTTTAACTTCGAAAGCATTGAATAAAATGCTTAAATGCGAACTATTTTTCAAATGTGAAAACTTTCAAAAAACCGGATCATTTAAATTAAGGGGTGCTGCAAATGCAATACGTTCATTAAGTGATAGCGAACTTAAAAACGGCGTGGCAACACACTCATCGGGTAACCATGCTGCTGCTGTTGCTTTGTCGGCCAAAGTACGTAATGCCAAGGCATATATTGTGATGCCGAGAACCGCTCCTGAAATAAAAAAGAAAGCTGTAGCCGGATATGGTGCCGAGATTATTTTTTGTGAACCTACATTAAAAGCACGTGAATTGTCATTAAAAAATATTACCGATAAAACAGGCGCTGTTTTTATCCCTTCGTATAACAACTATTCCATTATTGCAGGTCAAGCTACCGCAGCAAAAGAATTAATTGAAAGCACAAACAAACCGGACTATATTTTAACACCCATAGGCGGCGGCGGACTGGCAAGCGGTACGGCACTTTCAGCGAATTATTTTTCACCTGAAACTCAAGTAATTGCCTGCGAACCGGCCGGTGCCGATGATGCTTTTCGATCAATAAAAGCTGGAAAAATTATTCCTATGATAAATCCAAATACAATTGCAGATGGGCTTCTTACATCTCTCGGCGAGAAAACCTTTCCGATTATACAACAATATATTAAAGAAATCATAACCGTCAATGACGAGTCTATAATTAAATCGATGAGACTTATTTGGGAAAGGATGAAGATAATTATTGAACCGTCTTCTGCAGTTGTGTTAGCTGCCGTTTTCAATAGAAATGAATTATTTGCCGGCAAACGTGTCGGATTGATTTTATCGGGCGGGAATGTGGATTTGGATAATTTACCTTGGAATTGATTAAACGGGTTAAAACCTGTTTCCTGTTTGGGAGAGTGTGTTTTTGGCTTGTTTTCCCCACGCTAAAACGTGGGGTTAATGAAAACATAACTTTTCGGAGTGAACTCATATATATATAGTCACCTAATAATTATAAAACCGGATTAAATACAATGTAATGAATAAATTAATTTATTATGACAGTATGGGTGAAGCATATATGAAAAATAATCAGAATAAACTATCAATTAAATATTATAAAAAATCATTGTTACTAAATCCGGGCAACACAAATGCAATAAAAAAGCTAAAAAAATTAGGTGTTAATTATAAGAGACAAATAACCGTTTCACCAAAAATTTTGAAAAGCTACGTTGGCAAATATGAATTGTTCCCAAATTTTTCAATTACGATACAGGTAAAAAATAATCATCTGTTTGCACAGGCAACAGGTCAAGCTGAATTTGAAATTTTCCCACAATCTAAAACAAAATTCTATTACAAAATAGTTAACGCTCAAATTAAATTTATTAAAAACAAAAACGGTAAAGTAAACAAACTAATTTTATATCAGAACGGAAGAGTTTTGCCTGGTAAAAAAATAAAATAATATTTAACGAATAAATGAAATTATGTAAAAATTGCAGGATTTAGACCATTTTCAAAATTAAATAAACTGTTGAAATATTAACTAACGTTAGAGGGAATATGAATGCATTAGAAATTAGAAATTTGTCGAAATCTTTCGGCAGTGTTAAAGCCGTAGACAATGCGTCATTCGAAGTGCCCGAAGGAACTATATTCGGGTTAATTGGGCGCAACGGGGCAGGCAAAACAACTACTATCCGGATTATGATGAATATTTACATGCCCGATGCAGGAGAAGTTATTTTAAGGGGGGCTAAAATAGGGCAAGATTTTAAAGGAAAAGTCGGCTATTTGCCGGAAGAACGCGGTCTTTATAAAAAAATGAAAGTTCTCGAAACCCTTCTTTTTTTCGCCGAAGTTAAAGGGAAAACAGGAAAAGACGTTGAAAACAAAGCGTTAAATTACCTTGAACGGTTTAGTTTAATCGACCGGAAGCTTTCTAAAATAGAAGACCTATCGAAAGGGAATCAGCAAAAAATACAATTTATTACTACAATTTTACACGACCCTGAATTTATTATTCTTGATGAACCGTTTGCCGGACTCGATCCTATCAATGTGGATTTATTAATAGAAATAATTCTTGAAATGAAAAAGAAAGGGAAAATAGTGATTTTCTCAACTCACCTGATGGATTATGCAGAAAAGATGTGTGATCATATCGCTATGATAGATTACGGTAAAATAATATTAAAAGGTCCACTTGCAAAAATAAAAGAAAAATATGCACAGCAAAATATTAGTCTGACACACGAAGGTGATATTTCTTTTTTGAAAGATTCTCCGATAATAGAAAAGATATCGGATTTTGGGAACACAACCGGAATTAGAGTTAAAGAAGCATCACAAACACAGGAACTTCTTAAACAATTAGTTGAACATAATATAAAAATCAAAAAATTCAATGCTAATGATATTTCCCTTCACGAAATATTTATTGAGTTAGCCGGCAAAGATGATAAAGCTTTATTGGAAAGGGAGGTGAATCATGTTTAATTACAGAGTACTTGCCATCTTTAAAAGAGAAATACGGGAAAAAGTAATGTCTAAAAAGTTTATCACAACAACTGTGCTGGTGCCGCTGTTTATGTTGGGTTTTATAGGATTGCAGGCTTTGCTGATGAGCTATAAGGGTGATAATAATGTAGCAATTGAAATTGTTTCTAATTCAAATATGCTTACGCAGAGCTTGAAAAAGGAATTCTCAAATCTTCCGCTTGTGAAACAAGGGAAGTATAAAATTTCTTATAAAACCGTAAAAAAAGAACAATTTCAAAAATATTTAAAAATAAAAAAGGAAGCTATTCTCAACAAAAAACTTAACGGATTATTATTTATCCCGGAAAATGCTTTAAAAAATAAAAGTATAATGTATTATTCGAAAACGCCAAATAATTTTACTGTTTCCGAAAGATTAAAAACCCCTATCAACAAGGTACTGCTCGAAAATTACTTTAAAGGGAAAAATATCTCTGGGAAAGATCTTTCTTATGCCCGTAGTAATGTTAAGATACAAGGTTTTAAAGTAAGCAAAACCGATAGAATAAAGGAAGCCGGCTATGGAAACATTGCACTATCATATCTTTTTACTTTCCTACTCTATTTTAGTTTACTAATGATAGGACAGATGTTAATGCAGTCTGTTATTGAAGAGAAAAACAACCGGATTGTTGAAGTACTTCTTTCATCTGTTAATAGTAAAGAATTAATGGCGGGAAAAATATTCGGCTCGGCGGTTACAGGTTTATTACAAATGGCAGTTTGGTTATCTCCAATAATTCTTTTGATGTCCACAACTTTATTTGTTTTGCCTGCTAAATTTTCATTTGATATATCCGCCGGACAAATAATTTTCTTGCTGTTTAACTTTTTTATCGGATTAATCACATTTTTAGGATTATTTGCCAGTGTAGGCTCAATTTTTGAAAGCGCACAAGAAGCACAATCGGGACTTATGCCGATAATGATTTTAATTATTGTACCGTTTTTCATAGCATTAACACTGATGCAGAACCCGACAAATGAAATTGCAAAAATCGCTTCGATGTTTCCATTTGCATCTATAATAGTTATGCCTGCAAAAATGATGTTAGTAGATGTACCGAGTTGGCAATTTATTGTTGCAATTGTTGTAAATATTTTAACTGCTATTGCAATATTCCCAATTGCAGGAAAAATTTATCGTGTTGGAATTTTACGAACAGGCAAAAAACCGAAATGGTCTGAAGTTATTAAATGGTTAAAATATAATTATTAATTCACCTTACGCAAAAATTTATTTTTTAATAGCCTCGCCCTTCGGGGTGGGGTAATAATTCTACTGAAAGCAAAGGTGAAAAGGGGCAAAGGGGCAAAGGAACAAAGGTTCTGAAATCAAGCTTCCTGAAAATACAAAGTTCCCTTGATTGTGGGGATTGAAGGTTAGCAAATTAGCAAATTACAAATTGGCAAATTAACAAATTGAAAGATTGAAAGATTCAGGATTAAGATTCCCGGAATTAGGGATTAAAAATACATTCAACATTCTTAGTGTTCTTTGTGGTAAAAATTCAACCACAAAGTTCGCAAAGAATTTCACAAAGTACACAAAGGAATAATCATAAACTTAATTTTTCAGACACGAATTATTTACAGATTTCTCGGGTTGCCGAGTATCATTCCTCGACTCCACTTCGTTACGCTCGGAATACGAATAACCAAATAACGAGTCATTCTAACTGTCGAGGATTACTCATCTACATCAGTGAATATAAAATTAATCAGCCCACCTGAAAAACTTCCCCTTCCTTTTT
>CAZXJG010000057.1:0-16091 GCA_964640985.1 uncultured Melioribacteraceae bacterium
ATTCAAATAAACCTATTTACCTTTTGACCTTTGAACCTCTGCACCTTTTCCCCTTTGACCTCTGCACCTCTTGAAGAACGAAAAAAAGAGAAAATTTATTTAAATTTAACAAAAAAAAGGCAGTGAAAGAATTTGCACAGACAGTTAATTTATAATAAAATGGCTCCTCAAAAGTAAAAAGATAAAAATAGAGGATAGGATTTTGGTTTTTAAATCATATTTTTTATTTTAAGTTTCTTAAAAAAAGGTGATTATTATGATACAGACATTTAAAGCAATAATAGATGGAAAAGGTAATATTCGACTATTAGAAAATATTAAACTGCCTTTCCCATCTCATATATTAATTACAATATTAGATGAAAAACCAATTAATGAAGAAGCGTTGTTTAGTGAAGCTGTACTAGCAAAAGATTGGGAACGACCGGAAGAGGAGGAAGCTTGGGATTACCTTCAAAATGCTCAGTAGTACTAATTCGTTTTCCATTTTCTGATTTATCAAAATCAAAATTGCGTTCTGCACTAATTTTAGCTTCGGCAGGTAAAAATGATTGGATATTGTGCCAAATAACGAGTAAAAAATATGGTGATGCAAAAGCTATTAAATTGATAAAATCAGATTTTAAAAGAGGTTCTTTAAGGAACGAAAGTTTTGTGCGTTTCACTAAAATATTTACGGCAAACGAGAGTATAATATTATCTGAAATTGGCCTATTAAAACAAGAGAAATTTAACATTATAATTAATTCGATTGTAAAACTTTTAAGTGGGTAAATGAGCAGAAAAATATTGATAAAAATGATTTAGATTTTCTATTAGGACAGTTAGATATTTTTCCATGATGTCAAGAACCATTCTTCGACAACCGAGAAAAAATTATATCCCAATTTTTAAAACTGATAAATCGGTTAACGAAACAATGGAAATTTCATATATGCTAAGGGCATTAATCAAACCCGAAGATCATTCAAATAAAAGAATAAAAGGTTCAGAGGAACAAAGGTTCAAAGGATAAAAGGTTAAAAAGTACAAAGGAAATGAATGAAGTTTGAAGATTTGAAAGTTTGGGTAAAGAGTAAAGATTTGGCTGTTGAGATTTTTAAATTATTTGCTGACTCTAAAGATTTTGGCTTCAAAGACCAGATCACCCGTTCTGCATTGTCAATTCCATCTAACATAGCAGAAGGCTATGAAAGGGAATCAAATAAAGAGCTAATCCGGTTTCTTTTCATAGCAAAAGGATCTTGCGGAGAATTACGGACACAATTAATAATAGGAAAAGAAATAAGCTCTATCCCAGTTGCTAAAGCCGATGAATTGATTTCCGAATCAAAAGAAATTTCATATATGCTAAGCGCATTAATTCAAACCCGAAGATCATTCAAATAAAAGAATAAAAGGTTCAGAGGAACAAAGGTTCAAAGGATAAAAGGTTAAAAAGTACAAAGGAAATGAATGAAGTTTGAAGATTTGAAAGTTTGGGTAAAGAGTAAAGATTTGGCTGTTGAACTTTATAAATTATGCTAAGCACATTAATCAAAACCGAAGATCATTCAAATAAACCTATTTACCTTTTGACCTTTGAACCTCTGCACCTTTTCCCCTTCACAAAAACCGCACAGAAAAAAAAGTAGGATTGATGAGGTATGAATTATTTTTATTCATAATTCGTCATCCGACAATCATCATTTCAAAATACATCATTCGACAATCATACTTCAAAAGATCTCATACATACTCTCATGGTACAGTTCGGTTTCATCGAACAAAGTTGGATTAGACATTAAAAAATTTTTTTTTAATAAAAGAGAAATAGAGGAACAAATAAATGTTAATAAAAAAAAAGAAGTTAAAATACCGCTGAAAGAGTGGAAAAAAATAAAAAAAAATCCGGTTTTTTTTGATGCTTTAGAACTACTTGAAGATATATCTGATTTAGAAAAGGCAAAAAAAATAAAAGGGAAGGATTTAACTTTAGAACAATATTTAAAAAGTCGTGACATACAAAATCTTCGCTCATGGATGAAAAAAGTTTGAATTTGTTAAGGATGTGTTTGAAACAAATTAGGTTGCTCGTTAAAAAAGAGAAAATAAGTTCTATCAGCATTTAAACCGAGAATTATTTATAATGTCTGATGAAAAAATCGGGTTAAAATAAACATGAAAATTCACCTTAAAATAATAATTAAGTTGAAAGAACATCTTTTTGCAAAAGAGATATCAATAATTATAGGATCTCGTCAAGTTGGTAAAACAACATTGATGAAAGAATTATTAAGTGAATTACAACATAAAAATGAAAGAACTTTAGATATATTTAATGAAAAACAATCTTTTTAACGAAGGCGGTCATCATTTTTTCCAAACATGGATATTTTTGAAAAATATCGAATCTTACTTATTAAAAACAAAAAATTATCGGACGAAAATGAACGTTTGAAGGATAAACTTATAGAAGTCAACTCTGCTTCTTTAACTTTTCATGATTCTTATAGTACAGCGAATTTAAAAAAATCTTTATCCGGCGTTAATATGAACAGCAGCGTTGAGGAAAAAGTTCGGTTATTTATGTCGCTGTTTAATGGCAGAAATGATGTTTACGCAAAAAGATGGGTTAGTAAAGCAGGCAAATCAGGTTATTCGCCGGTTTGTTTAAATGAATGGATAAGTGATGTATGCGATAAACCGAATGTTAAATGCTCCGTCTGTTCAAATAAAGCTTACGAAAAATTGAATGAAGAGATAATTGAAAAACATCTCAGAGGAAATATTATTATCGGTATTTATCCGATGCTGCATGATGAAACATGCAATTTTCTAGCAATTGATTTTGACGATGAAGGTTGGCGTGATGATGTTTCTGCTTTAACGAAAGTATTCCATGAATACGATATTCCTTCTGCCGTTGAGCGTTCGCGTTCCGGTAACGGGGCTCATATCTGGTTCTTTTTCGATAACAAAACACCGGTTGCCCAAGCGAGAAGATTCGGAACGTCAATATTGACTTATGCAATGAGCAAGCGTTATCAAATTAATTTTAAATCTTACGATAGACTATTCCCGAATCAGGATACAATGCCAAAGGGCGGCTTTGGGAATTTAATTTCGCTTCCACTGCAAAAAGCTGCGAGAATTGGAAATAACAGCGTTTTTGTAGATGAAAATTTTGAACCTTACCCGGACCAATGGGCGTATTTAAACTCAATTAGAAAACTCTCTCAAATTACTATTGAAACATTAGTTGCGAAAATGTGTAAGGGAAACGAGTTGGGTTTGTTGAAAAACGATGCTGATTCAAAACCATGGGAACCAAAAAAAGTAAAATTATCCGCAGATGATTTACCCGCAGAAATTACTATTGTTAAGGCAAATATGATATATATTCCTAAAGCGGAATTATCTCAGCGAGCGTTAAATATTTTAAAACGCCTGGCAGCATTTAAAAACCCGGAATTTTACAAGGCACAGGCAATGCGCATATCAACCTATAATAAACCTCGAATTATATCTTGTGCGGATGAAACCATAGAGTATTTGTGTCTTCCAAGGGGATGCAAAAATGACATTGAAAATTTATTAAATAAGTTTAAAGTTAAACTAAACTTTACAGATAAAACTAATTCAGGCAGAAGAATCAACGTTGATTTTAACGGGAAGTTAACCAAAGAACAACAACTTGCAGTAAATGAGTTGATGAAATATGATACGGGAGTACTATCGGCAGCTACGGCGTTTGGGAAAACGGTTGTTGCCGCCAATCTTATTTCGCAGCGAAAAGTGAATACTCTTATTCTGGTACATAGGCACCAATTATTGTTGCAATGGAAAAGGAAATTATCTGAGTTTTTAATTATTAATGAGAAACTTCAGCCATTAGAAAAAAAACGCGGTAGAAAAAGCAATAGAGATATTATCGGTCAAATCGGCGCCGGAAAGGACACTGCAAATGGCATTATTGATGTCGCCGTCATGCAGTCCTTAACCAATCAAGGCGAAGTAAAAGAGCATGTGAAAAACTATGGAATGGTTATAGTTGACGAATGTCATCATGTTCCGGCTTTTAGTTTTGAATTAATACTTAAAAATGTAAATGCAAAATATGTTTACGGCTTAACTGCAACGCCTTTGCGAAAGGATGGGCATCATCCAATCATTTTTATGCAATGCGGACCGGTAAGATTTTCAGTCGATGCAAAAAAACAAGCCGAAAAAAGACCCTTTCAACATTATATCACGCCGAGATTTACAAGTTTCAGAATTCATACCGATAAGAACGAGAAAGATTTTTCCATACAGGAAATATATTCCCGAATGATTGATGACGAACGACGAAATCAACTTATTTATGATGATATAATCAAGTGTTATAGAAACGGCAGAAATTCACTGGTGCTGACCGAAAGAGTTACCCATGTCGATTTGTTGGCTGAAAGATTAAGCACAGAAATTCCGGACATTATCGTTTTGAAAGGAGGAATGGGAGCAAAAGCGGGAAGAAAAATATCGGAGCGGTTAACTGACTCAACTTCCGATAAACCGATAACAATTGTAGCGACCGGAAAGTACATTGGCGAAGGGTTTGATGAGAGTCGTTTGGATACGCTATTCTTGACAATGCCGATTTCATGGAAAGGTACGCTGCAGCAATATGCAGGCAGACTTCATAGATTGAATAATAAAAAGACTGATGTGCAAATATTTGATTATGTGGATATCCATGTAAAAATTTTGGAAAAAATGTACAATAGAAGGTTAAACAGTTATGCAGCGATGGGATATGAAGCGAAAGGGGAGAGCTTTGTGCCTAAATCGAACGATTTTATATTTGGCAAAACAAACTTTCTGCCGGTATTTTCGAATGACATTTTGTCTGCAAAAAGCAGTATTTTGATAGTAAGTCCGTTTATAACTCAAAATCGGGTTTCAAAAATGATAAATATTCTTTCCGCCGCTGCCGGCTCTGGAATTAAGATTATCGTTATAACAAAACCTATTGAAGATTTTTACGGGACCGGAACAGAGCCAAATTGGAAGATAAATCGTTTTATTTCCGGATTGAAAAATGCTTTTGATAATTTGAAGAATGAAGGTATTAAACTTAAGTTTCGATCAAAAATACACCAAAAGTTTGCAATAATCGATCAAAGTATTGTTTGGTACGGAAGTATTAATTTATTGAGTTTCGGGAACTCTGAAGAGAGTATCATGCGTTTGGAAAGTTCGAATATTGTTTATGAACTGATGAAAAGTGTGGATTATGTTTTAGCGGACAATTGATAATTGAGAATATTTTAAACCTTGTTATAGCATTAGATTACTATCCATTGCAGTTTACCGCGTTAGGAAAGCTTAGATTGTATCGGGTTGTATATATCCCCGAGCTAAAGCTCGGAGCAATTTCCCGGTATAATTCAATGAAAATTGATAATAATCGGCGGGTTAACAGTATAATATTTTTATGCTTCGTTTTTTTTAATTAATGAACTTTCTAAGGGTTTTTATACTTAATGAACTCTTTTAATTTTTTTTCAAGTTCATATAGACTTACTTTTATTCTTTCCCCTGATCTCCTGATTTTCAGTTCAATATTATTTTCTTTTAAGCTTTTTTCGCCCACAACTATTTGAATGGGCATTCCTAATAAATCGGCATCATTAAATTTAAACCCGGCTTGTGCATCTTTTCTATCGTCGTAAAGAACTTCATATCCCGCTTTTTGTAAATCGGAATAAATTTTTTCACAAGTATTAAATACAATTTCTTTTTTCATATTTAATCCAATCAGATGAACATCGTACGGTGCCAGATGACTATCCCAGATTATGCCTTTATCATCATAATTTTGTTCAATATAACAAGCAAGTATGCGTTCAACCCCGATTCCATAACTGCCCATAATTATCGGGTGTGTCCCGCCATTTTCATCTATAAAATTTACTCCCAATGCTTCGGAATATTTTGTCCCGAGTTTAAAAATATGTCCCAGTTCAATTGCTTTAAAAACTTCAAGTTTACCTTCACACTGAATACATTTTTCACCCGATTTCACAACGCGTAAATCGGCATATTCTATATTAGGAATATCGCGTGAAAAATCGATACCGCCAATGTGAAAATCGTTTTTGTTTGCACCGCTGTACAAATTATTGGAATTTCTAAGTCGTAAATCAGCGATAATTTTACCTTGGAAACCAATTGGTCCTATTGACCCGGCATCTGCCCCGGTAATTTCTTTTAATTCATCATGATGACAAGGACGAAGATTTCCACCCAAAAAAGATTCCAGTTTACTTTCATTAACTTCGTCGTTACCCGACATTAAAATCAGAACAGGTTTTTCATTATTCATATAAACACGCGATTTAGCAGTTTGCTGTTCATCGATATTTAAAAATTCACACAACTCATCAATTGACTTTACATTTGGAGTATGAATTTCATGAACTTCTTTACTTTCCGTCTGACGTAACACAGGGTCAGTTTTGGATTTAGCAATCTCAACATTTGCGGCATAGCCGCAATTATCACAATAAGCAACGGTATCTTCACCCGCATCGGATTTCACCATAAACTCTTGCGATTGGCTTCCACCCATTGCACCGCTCGAAGCACCGACAATAAAATATTTTATTCCGCATCTATCAAATATTTTTTGATATGCTTTATTGTGCAATTGATATGATTTATTTAATCCTTCATTAGTTGCATCAAAACTGTAAGCATCTTTCATTAAAAATTGTCTGCTGCGAATTACACCGCTGCGCGGTCTTGCTTCATTTCTAAATTTAGCTTGAATTTGATACCATATTTGTGGTAAATCTTTATAAGATTTCAACACACCTTTGGCAAGATGAGCCATAATTTCTTCATGTGTAGGAGCCAGAACATAATCCCTGTTTTTTATATGGAATAAAATATCTCCGAATGCTTCAACACGGTTTGTTTTTTCCCAAATATCACGCGGGGTTAAAGCAGGCAGATGAAATTCCTGTCCGCCGATTTTATTCATTTCTTCTCTTATTATATCGGAAATTTTTCTTATTAATTTATATCCAAGCGGCAAAAAAGAATAGATCCCCGCCGAAAGCATTCTTATCATTCCCGTCCGTACCATCAGAATATGACTCGGTATTACGGCATCGGCCGGAACTTCTTTTAAGGTTGGTACAAACGATTTACTTAATTTCATCTTCTTTAATAATTTGTTAAAAAATAAGTTGTAAAAATAACAGATTTATTTGTTATCGGAAAACAAAAATAAAATTTCAAACGTACTTTACAGAATTATTCAACGAAAGTAATCAAAGATTCATCATAACCGGAAACATTTTCAAACCCTAATAAATTCAATAATGTTCCGGCAATGTTTGTCAAACCGGGGTTTTCTATTTTAGCCATTTTATATTCTCCTTTATATTGAGGATCGTAAATAATAAACGGCACCGGATTTAACGTGTGAGATGTTTTAATTGATTTTTCGCCATTTTTTATCGTAAACATCTCGTCGGCATTTCCGTGATCAGCTGTTATAACTGCAATTCCGTTTATTTCATCAATAACCGATAAAAGTTTTGCGATATTTTCATCAACGGTTTCAACGGCAATAATTGTAGCATCCATAATGCCTGTATGGCCCACCATATCACCATTTGGAAAATTTAATCTTCCCCAGCGATACCTTCCCGATTTTAACAATTCCATAGTTTTATGAGCTATTTCATCCGCTTTCATTTTTGGTGCTCTATCAAAAGTAATTTTGTCGGATGGAATCTCGAGATAAATCTCTAAATTTTTATTAATATAACCTGATTTGTTCCCGTTCCAAAAATAAGTTACATGACCAAATTTTTGTGTTTCCGATATTGCAAACGATGTGATACCCTCGGCACAAAGATATTCACTTATCGTTTTGTTAATAACCGGCGGTTGAACGAGATAATTTTTAGGTATATGCAGATCCCCATCATATTCCATCATCCCTGCATAAAAAACTTCAGGAACTCTTTGACGATCAAATTTATCGAATTCTTTTTCTTCAAAGGCACGTGATATTTCAATTGCTCTATCACCTCTGAAATTATAAAAAACCACACTATCCCCGTTTTCAATTGTACCTACAGGCTCATCATTTTCATCAACAATTACAAACGAATCTAAATATTGATCAATATTTTCAGGACTTTCATCGTACATAGTTTTGACAGCCTCGGCTGCAGATCTGAATTTTCTACCGATTCCAAGTACGTGAGCTTTCCAGCCGCGCTCTACAATACGCCAATCGGCTTCGTAGCGGTCCATAGTTGTTACCATTCTTCCCCCGCCTGAAGCAATTTTATAATCGTATGCCTTTTCAGTACTTATTTTTTTTAATAATTCCTCCGTTGGCTTGATGTAATTCAATGCTGTTTTTTCTCCTACATCCCTGCCGTCAAGCAAAGTATGAATCCGCACCCGCGAAACTCTTTGCCGGCTGCATTCATCGATTAATGCATAAAGATGTTTCGTATTTGAATGAACGTTTCCATCCGATAACAACCCGATAAAGTGAACCGTACCTCCTTTTCTGCTTCTGTTGATAATTGTTTCCCATATAGTTGTTTCAAAAATTCTTCCGGTTTCAATTGATTTGTTAACTAATTTCGCACCCTGATCAAAAATTCTTCCCGCACCCATAGCGTTATGCCCAACTTCGCTGTTACCCATATCTTTATCACTCGGCAAACCAACCGCAGTACCGTGTGCTTTAAGTTGAGTTTTTAATTCCGATTGAAGTAATTTATCTAATGTTGGTGTTTTGGCTAAGTAAACTGCATTGCTGTCGTCTTTTTTTCCTATGCCGACGCCGTCCATTATTATAAATAATAAAGGACCTTTTCTTCCCTTAAAATTTTTTAATTTTTTTAAATGTAATGACATAATTACCTCTTATATTATTAACTTATTTTATTTTCAAATTATTTAATAACTTTAACTTTTTCTGATATTAGTATAAATATACAATTCTTATTCTTTTTAAGAATTAAACATCAAATATACCATTCAACTACTAATTATCCCAAATTAGATAAAAGCCTTACTTTCAATAGTACCTATTTGTAATGTTATCCATAGCGCGGTAAGCCGCAAGGGAGAAGATGGAAGTTATTAAGCTGTCGGCTTTCAGCTAAAAAAAGCAAAGATTTTTTTGGATTTTTCTATATTCAGATAAACATGATTAAATTTTACGACAGTGCATTCAATTATCTAATTCTGCAGAAATTCTATTTTCAAAAGACTATTATCATTCCCCGGGGGAAACCCGGGGAAATCCAGAACGCATCACTTTTCCAATTAAAGCCGGAAAACAAAAAATGGAGAAACTTCAGACTTCTCACGAAAAAAGCTGACAGCTAAGAGCTTAATAACTTCGTGGTTAAAATCTTCTGCATAAAACAAAGAAATGATTTGTGCCAAAGGCACCCATTCGGATAATATTTTAACGCTGCAAACAGTAAATTAAAAAACATTAATGCCGCGAATTCGCAAATTTTATACGAATTAAAAAATCCAGAAATAACGCAATTTAAAACTGAATGCTGACCGCTGACCGCTAAACACTGAACGCTATTTTAATAAGGAAATAAGAACCAAAACTTCCGGCTTCAGGTTTCCGGGGAAAGAAACAGATGGAAGTCGGGAGATGGAAGATGGAGAAGGCGTAGGACTTCGTGTTTCAAGCTTCGTGCTTCGGACTTCAAGCTTCAGACTTCAGGCTTCAGACTAAAAAAAACTATGAAATTCAAATTTTGAAAATCTAATTATTTGGCAAAAAGCAATGGAATTGGGAGATGAAAGAGGGAAAAACAAAGATTTAAGTGTTAATATTTCCATAACGCTGCAAACAGCAAATTTAAAAACATTAATGCCGCAAATTCGCAAATTTTATACGAATTAAAAAATCCAGAAATAACGCAATTTAAAACTGAATGCTGACCGCTGACCGCTGAACGCTATTTTAATAAGGAAATGAGAAACAAAACTTCCAGCTTCAGGTTTCCGGGGAAAGAAACAGATGTTATTTAATTTATTCATTGTCTTTGCTTAAATTAAAAATTAATTTTCTTTATATAAATATTCGGAGGTGAAAATGAAAAAAATATTTTTTTTACTTTTCAGCTTAAGTCTTTTAATTCTACTTACTAATTGCAGTAATAAACGTTTGGTTGAAAAAGGGAGCAAATCTTATATTGCTTCCATAAAAACATGGCATAAAGAAAGGATTGAAAATCTTAAAAAGGGAAACGGATGGCTTAATTTAGTCGGTTTATATTGGTTAAATAAGGGTGAAAATAAATTCGGAACCGCTAACGACAACGATATAGTTTTCCCTTCAGGGAAAGCGCCTGCTCATATAGGCACTTTTACTCTTTCCGATAGTATCGTTACTGTGAAAATTGACAAAGGAATTAATGTTTTATACAAAGGAAAACCTGTAAAAAAAATGATCATGAAAAATGATCTTCAAGATAGTACAACTGTGTTGTCTTTAGGTTCGCTGCGTTGGTTTATTATTAAGCGCACTCCGATGTACGGGGTAAGGCTAAGAGATTTGAAGGCACCGCTGCTGAAAAATTTTAAAGGAATAAAAACATTTCCGATAAATAAAGATTGGAGAGTAACGGCAAAGTTTCAACCATATAATCCTCCTAAAGTTATTGCCGTCCCCACTGTTATCGGTACAATTGAAAAAGATATCTCACCGGGAGCTTTAGTTTTTAAGCTACAAGGTAAAAAATTCAAGCTTGATCCTGTAATTGAAGGGAACCACCTTTTTATTGTTTTTGCAGACGAAACCAGCGGTAATGAAACTTATGGCGGCGGCAGATTCCTTTATATTAACAAACCCGATTCCACAGGCAAAACGATTATCGATTTTAATAAGGCATATAACCCGCCGTGTAATTTTACAAGATTTGCAACATGCCCTTTACCGCCGAAACAAAACTATCTTGCTATTAAAATTACAGCCGGTGAAATGAAATATGAACATTAAATAGTTTGTCCTTTTGTATAAAAAAATAAAACATATAATATGGGATTGGAACGGAACTCTGTTCGACGACCGTGAACTTTGTGTTGAAATAATTAACAATTTGCTTGAAGAAGAAGGTCTCAAATATATTTCAACAAAAGAATACACTAATATATTTACATTTCCGGTAAAAGCTTATTATGAAAAAGCCGGGTTTAATTTTGATATTCATTCATTTGAAGAATTAGGACAAAAATGGATGAATCAATATGAACAACGAAAAAGAGAATGCGGCTTATTCCCGCAAGTAAAAGAAATACTTGAATATTTTCATGATAAAAAAATTCGGCAATCTATACTTTCGGCGTATTCAATTCATAATTTAGAAACTATGCTAAATGAATTCGGCATAAGAAATTATTTCAGCTATGTTAAAGGACTTGATAATATTTACGCTGCAAGTAAATTGGATTTAGGCAGAAATTTAATCAGTAAAATATCTTTAGGGGAAAATTCAATTTTGTTAATAGGAGATACACTTCACGATTTTGAAGTTGCAGAGAAAATTAAAACCGGCTGTATATTAGTTTCAAACGGGCATCAAAGCAGAGAAAAACTTATTACATCCGGTGTAAACGTAATTGAAAATTTAATTGAATTAAAAGGTTATTTCGATTAGTATTATTTTAACGGTAAACTTAATCTGAATATTCTAATTGTATTGGATTTTAACGGTTATACTACTTTTTCATCTTGTTTATATTTTTAAATTTTCAAAAATATTGATTGAAAAGACTCTATTATATTGACAAAGGTCAGTATCTTCGTAAATAGTCCGAGATTCCGACCTTCACCGGAATGACGCCATGTTTTTCATAATCGTTAATCTGTGGTTAAAAAAAAAGAATAATAAACCACAGATAGCACAGATTATTCACAGATTCTCACGGATTTTTTTGTCTGTTAATTTTTTCATATTATTCTTCTTATTTCTTGAAAACATACTGTCATACTGAATATTTTCTTTAATCATTCCCTTCCCGTAAAAAACATCCCGATAAAAAGACATCGGGACAAACTGGGACAGGTGTGTGTTTAAAAACAATAATGACGGTTTCATTTAACTATTATTCTTCCGAAATTAAATCATAAACAGAATCAAAATAATAGGTAGGGGTTAAACCGGATAAATCGGGAACACGATTTTTTATTCCGGTAGAAACAAGTGCTGTATCAATCCCAATCTTTTTCCCCATTTTAATATCCGTCTGCAATCTATCCCCAATCAAAAGGCATTTTGATAATGGAAATTTTAATCGACTTTTTAATTCTTTAATCATAAATTCCGAAGGTTTACCGAAATGTTTCTGGAGCTTTACATGAGTTCTTTTTTCTAAAGCGGAAATAGTTGAGCCGGCATCTAATATTTCACCTCCTTCAACAGGACAAGTATCGTCGATATTTGCAGCATAAAATTTTGCGCCGTTTTCAATGGCTTTTGCGGCAATCTCTAATTTCTCATAATTGAGTGTTCTGTCCAAAGTAACAATTACAATTTCTATTTTATTTGGATCGGAACAGTAATGCCCCGAATAATCTTCGAGCTGTTGAATAAATTTATTTTCGCCGAGAGCATAAAAAAACGTATCCGGATGATTTTCTTTTATATATTTTTGAAGAATTAATGTTGAACTTAATATTTCATTTATATGAATATTCATACCGTTTTTTTTCAATAAATTGTAGTAATCTTTAATGGAGCCGGTTGTTTTGTTAGATATAAAAATTACTTGCTTACCAAGTTCTTTTGTGGTGTTAACGGTTTTTACGGCATTCGGAATTAGTTTATTGTCGATATAGATTGTTCCATCCAAATCAAAAATGAAGGTATCGTATTTTTGATAATCTTGTTTTAACATATTCAATCTTGTTTTTACAAACGTTGAACTCCTTAAAAAATAAATCTTTTGATTTTTTTACTTCAAGTTTAATATGGAAGAAATTTTATAAATTAAGTTCTTTTTTCATCAACAAGAAAGTTTCTTCAATTTCGTGAGACTGATAACCTAATTCTGTTTCCGCCTTCAAAGTTATTAACCCCGATTTTAACGGGCGCGTAGCTTTTTGATTTAATTCTTTTGTTTTAATCGGTATAATAAGAGTTCTATTAAGTTTAAAGAAGTCTGCTATCAATAATGTGAAATCGTACCGAGATAAAAACTCTTTCCCTCCAATATGATAAAGGCCTTCTTTTTTGTATTCGATTGACCTATGAATTGCCTGAATTAAATCATCAATATATGTCGGATTATTAATCTGGTCGGTTACAATTTTTATTTGTTTTTTTTGACGCAGCGAATTTACAACCCATTTAACAAAATCGGGACGCCCGAATTTTGCAGGTCCATAAAGTACATTTGTCCGTAAAATAGTGCCGAAAACTCCGCTTGAATGAATTATATTTTCACTCGCCAATTTTGTTCTTCCATAGTAACTAACCGGATTAACTTTATCGGTTTCGGAATAAGGACCTGCTTTGCCGTCAAAAACATAATCTGTAGAAATATGTATTAAATGAGCATCGATGGTCCATCCGAAGTGAGCTAAATTATTAACTCCCGTTACGTTAATTTTCCATGCAGTTTCTTTATTATCCTCGCAGCCGTCAACATTTGTATAAGCAGCAGCATTAATAATTATATCGGGATAAAAATTGAAAATCATCTCTTTAACTTGAACTTTATCCACAATATTAAGTTGTGTATAATTTACGCCTTTAATAAAAGACTTTTCTTCTACGGAACAAGTATGTAACTCTATATTATTTTTATTTTGATAAAACAACACAATCCTTTGCCCAAGCATTCCATTGGAACCAATTACCAATATTCTTTTTTTAATATAATCGTGTGATGATATCATTTTTTAATTGTTTGTATTGAATGAAATCGGCATACGTTGTTGAGATTCCCGCCGCACAATTTGCATATCTGATAGAATCCAAAAAATTTTGACTTGAAATATAGGAATAAAAAAAAGATGCACCAAAGATATCGCCGCAACCGACATTATTTACAGAATTTATCTTTATTGCAGGTATAAATAAAGAGTAAATTTCATCGCCTTGTTTTTTATAAGCTTTTACACCTCGCTTACCTTTTGTAATAATTAAAATTTTAGGTCCTGCATTAAGAATATCTTCAGCAATTTTTTTCTCACTATTCTTATCGGAGATAGATTTTATTTCATATTCGTTAGTTTGAATTATATCAAAATTAGACAACCATTTTTCCCATTCCGGAATTTTTCTGAAATATCTTTTATTATTTTTATCAATACCCCGCGAAAGACTGTGAATATCACAGTAAATTATCCCTTTGTATTTTGAACGAATCAACAACAAATTTTTTAATGTAATATCAAAACCGGTGATCATGCTTAAAAATATTCCATCAAAATCATTTAAATTGTCAGGCAGTGTTTCAATAGACAAAGAATCTCCCAAATTTTCGTATATTTCTTCTCTTTCCTTTGTTCCGAAAGTTTTTAAATGTACAGTTATGATTTCTCCCTTCGACGAATATTTTAAATTGAGATGTGAATATAAGTTTCCGAATAAAGATTCTGCGAACAAATCACCGGAAAGTTCGTCAATATTTGTTAGTAAGAATATTTCATCTCCTTTTTGCTTTAGGGTATAAAACCCTGTAGCAGCATAAAAAATTCCTCCCGGTTTTGTGACAATTTTATTACCGGTATCAATAATATCTTTTACGGTATGACCAATTACCAAAATTTTCATATTTTAAATTATCAATCAATTATAGAATCAGACAAAAAAATTATTACTTTTGTAACCTAAACTAATTTATTATTAACATTCAAGTTGGAAAGGAAAATAAATTCGATGAAAATAGGAATAACGTGTTATCCCACCTATGGCGGAAGCGGTGTTATAGCTACAGAGTTGGGCAAAGAATTGGCTGCATTAGGTCATCAAGTACATTTTATCAGTTATGCACTGCCGCAGCGGTTATCAAATTTTGTAGAAAACATATTTTTTCACGAGGTAGAAGTAAGCAAATATCCATTATTTGAAAGCCAATTATACGGTTTAGCTTTAACAAGTAAAATGTTGGAAGTTTTCAGTTACGAAAACCTTGACCTTATTCATGTACATTATGCGATTCCACATGCAACAAGTGCATATTTAGCGAAACAAATTTTGTATAAAGAAGAAAAGGAATTAAAATTTATTACTACACTTCATGGTACCGATATTACATTAGCCGGATTAGAACCATCCTTTTTACCTCTTGTAAAATTCAGCATAGAAGAAAGCGACGGTATAACGGCAGTTTCTCGATTTTTAAAAGAAAAAACAATTACTAACTATCAAATTCAAAAAGAAATAGAAGTAATAAATAACTTTGTAGATATAGAAAAATTTAAAAGAGTAGAAGACTGCACGTATAGGAAGCATTTAGCATCAAAGGACGAAAAAATTTTAGTTCATGTTTCAAATTTTAGAAAAGTAAAACGGGTACCCGATACCATAAGAATTTTATCAGCGGTACGCAAATTGGTTAATGCAAAGTTATTATTAGTGGGTGATGGTCCCGATCGTTCGAATTGTGAAAGATTAGCAAGAGAATTGGATTTAGAAAAATATGTTTTGTTCTTAGGTAAACAAGATGGGCTTCCCCAAATACTAAGTGCTTCGGATATATTTTTAATGCCGTCCCAATCTGAAAGCTTCGGATTATCGGCTCTCGAAGCTATGTCGTGCAGTGTGCCCGTTGTCAGCTCAAGTGTTGGAGGATTACCTGAATTGATAGTTCACAACAAAACAGGTTATATTGCCGAAATTGGAGATATTGAAAGAATGGCAAAATACACCGTTGAACTTTTAACAAATAGCAGAAAATATGATCGATTCGCAGAAGCTTCAAGACAAAGAGCTGTTTCTCATTTTGATAAAAGAATTATTATCCCACAATATTTGGAGTATTATAAAAAGGTTTTATCTTGATGATATTATAAAGTCTTTTGAATATTCAATAGATATTTTTGTAAATCA
>CAZXJG010000057.1:16101-17945 GCA_964640985.1 uncultured Melioribacteraceae bacterium
ATCTCGATGATACTCAATACTTAATAATTTTGATATGCATAGTGCGGCAAGCCGCAAGATAGAAGATGGAAGTCGGAAGATGGAAGTCGGAAGTCAGAAGATGGACACAGATGTGGAACTTTGGACTTAAAGCTTCGGGCTTCAGACTTCAAATTAAAAAAAGCTATGAAATTTTTACTTATGGGTTATGTGCATTTAGCAAATAGGATTAAATGAAGAATATATAATTCCAGATGAATATTAATTTAATAATTTCAATGTCTTTGCAGTTTAAATTTTCAATATTTCCATCCGTTTTAAATGATTAAATTTATTTTATAATGTTTAATTATTTCATTATTATAGTGTAACAAATAAACTAAACTCTGTAAAACAATGCCTGATAAATAAAAACCTCTAAAAACTAAACTAATAAAATTTGATAAAATTCAATTTGTAAAAATTAACTTTAATTTGTTTCAATAAACAAAAGGATAAACAATGAAAAAAATAGTTGTCTTTATGGTATTGATTTTTGGTTTTGTGCTGACATTAAATGCACAAAATAGAAAGATTAAATTCACGGAGTATAGCCTTAAAAATGGGCTGCATGTTATACTTCACCAGGATACTTCAACTCCAATTGTTGCTGTAACGGTTATGTATCATGTAGGTTCAAAAAATGAAAAACCGAATCGTACCGGTTTTGCACATTTTTTTGAACATTTAATGTTTGAGGGTTCGAAATATATTCCTCGTGAAGACTATTTCAAAATTGTTCAAGAACATGGAGGGACCTTAAATGCAAACACAACATTCGACAGAACTTTTTATTATGAAGTTTTGCCTTCGAATGATTTGGATATCGGTCTATGGTTAGAATCCGAAAGAATGCTTCATCTAAAAATTGACAGTATTGGTGTGGAAACTCAAAGAAAGGTGGTAAAAGAGGAAAGGAAACAAAGGTATGACAATCAACCTTATGGTTCGTTGTTGGAAGAAACTTTCAAACATGCTTATAAAGTTTATCCTTATAGTTGGACACCTATTGGTTCCGTACAATATATAGATAAAGCTACAATCGGTGAATTTAGAAAATTCTATAAAACATATTACGTACCAAACAATGCCACTATCTCAATAGCAGGGGATATAAATATTCATAATGCTGAAAAATTAGTAAAAAAATATTTTTCCGGAATACCTCGTGGGACCTTATCGATGTATAGACCGACAAATGTTGTTGAACCGCCGCAGAAAAAAGAGGTAAGAGATACGGTTTACGATAATATTCAACTACCGCTTGTTCTGTTTGCATATCATATTCCTCCTGAAAAATCTAAAGATTATTATGCAATAAAAATGTTAACAACTTTGCTTTCGGGCGGACAAAGTTCATGGATGAGAAAAACATTGGTTGATAAAGAACAAGTTGCATTGCAAGCAGGTACATTTCCAATAACTTTAGAAGGACCCGGATTATTTTTAACCTATGCAGTTGCTAATGTAGGTACGGCTTCCAAAAAACTTGAAACCAGTATGCAGGCAGTATTAAACAAGGCAAAAACTAAACTTATTAGTAAACATGAATTCCAAAAATTAAGAAATCAGATTGAAAGTGAATTCGTTAACAGTAATGCAACAGATCTTGGGGTTGCGCAAAATCTTGCTAACTTCCATGTGTTTTTTAATAATACTAATTTGATTAACAGTCAAATCAATAAATATATGAATGTTACCCGTGAGGATATAAAAAACGTTGCCGATAAATATCTCAAAACTAAAAACAGAGTTGTGCTTTACTATTTACCTAAGGGGGTGGAATAGAATAACTTGCATATAATACAAGAATAAGTAACTGTTAT
>CAZXJG010000058.1:0-11007 GCA_964640985.1 uncultured Melioribacteraceae bacterium
TAATTGAGAGGAATCTTCGATAAATGTTTTACTATTTGTTCAATTATATAAATAAAACATTCAACCCGCCTGGGTTTGATGTATTCAGATTCCTTTCGTTTAGGTCTGCCTTATCTGCAATTACTGCATTGGCATTAACGTTTTTCATAGCGCCGCGTATAATTAAATTTCTTCAAAAAAGACAAATTGGCGAAACAATTCGTGATGTTGGCCCCGAACGCCATAAAGCAAAAGCCGGTACACCGACTATGGGCGGGGTAATAATTATCATTTCGATTGTAATATCCGTTTTGCTTTGGAGCGATATAAAAAGTATTTATATTATTTTAACACTTGTCGGTACTCTTTGTCTCGCTTTTGTAGGATTTGTAGATGATTATTTGAAAGTAATCAAAAAATATAAAGAGGGACTTATTGCGAGATATAAGTTATTCGGTCAAGTTTTAGTCGGATTGATAGTAGGTGTTGTTATCTATTATTTCCCCGAATTTTCTCAATATGCAACGCAAACAACTTTGCCGTTTTTTAAAAATTTGAATTTTGACTACTCGGTGTTTTATATACCTGCAGTAATTTTCATAATTACTGCAACATCTAATGCGGTTAATTTAACCGACGGGCTTGACGGTTTGGCGGTAGGCAATTTAGTAATAGTTATGATAGCTGTAGCAATCATGAGTTATGTGTCGGGAAATGTGATTTATGCAAATTATTTAAATATAATTTATTTACCGGGTTCGGGTGAATTAACGGTATTTATTGCAGCAATAATTGGGGCGGGCTTAGGATTTTTATGGTACAACTTTTATCCGGCTCAAATATTTATGGGTGATACAGGTTCGCTTGCATTAGGCGGTGCATTCGGAATTATTATGATTTTAATTAAAAAGGAACTTTTAATTCCAATACTTGGCGGAGTTTTCTTTTTAGAAACGGTTTCCGTAATAATGCAGCGTCTTTATTTCAAATACACGAAAAAAAAATACGGACAGGGGAAACGTATTTTTAAAATGGCGCCGATTCATCATCATTTTGAGATGATTGGATGGCCTGAGCCTAAAATAGTTATTCGATTTTATATCATCAGTATCATTTTGGCAATAATTAGTTTGGCATCATTCAAAATACGATAATGAATATTTTTAATAAACATATTACAATAATTGGTGCTGTACGCAGCGGTGTTGCTGCGGCTAAATTGGCAAAGGCTAATAAAGCAATTCCGTTTGTTTCCGATTTTTCTCCGAAAGGAAAAATTTCCGATTTTATTAATGAATTGGAAAAACATAATATTGAATATGAAACCGGCATTCACAGCAAAAAAGTTTTTAATGCCGATTTGATTGTTACAAGTCCGGGTGTGCCTTCCGATGCCGATGTTTTAAAAATTGCTCGAACTAAAGAAATTAAAATTGTAAGTGAACTTGAATTTGCTTCCTGGTTTTGTAAAGGGAAAATCATTGCTATTACGGGAACCAACGGCAAAACCACTACTACTTCCCTGTGTTCTTATACATTAAATATTTGTGGAGTGAAGACTTATTTAGCGGGTAATATCGGAGTAGCTTTTTCCGATATTGTTATGAATGTAAAAGAAGGCGAATATGTTGCTTTGGAAGTTTCAAGTTTTCAGTTAGAATTTATAGAAAAGTTTAAACCCGATTTCGCAGTTATTTTAAATATTACTCCGGATCATCTTAATAGATATTCCAATAATATGGCTGAATATACTGCGGTTAAAATGAAAATTGTGGAAAACCAAACTGAAAATGATTACTATATTTTTAATGCCGATGATCCGAATATTCCTTCCATAAATTTTGAAAAGGGGATAAAGCAATATTTGTTTTCAACAAATGGGAAAGTTAATAAAGGTGCCTATTATTTTGATAACTCATTAAATTTTATTAATGGCAATAAACTTGAAATTATTTGCCTGCGTGATAAGTTAAATTTAAAAGGCGAACATAACTTGGCTAATGCGTTGGCGGTTTTGAATATTGCAAAAATAATCGATTTGCCGAATGAAAAGATTATCGAAGCTTTTCGAACATTTAAAGGTATTGAACACAGGTTAGAGTTTGTACGTGAATTTAGGGGTGTAAAATATATTAATGATTCTAAAGCAACAAATGTAGATGCGGTTTGGTATGCGTTAAGGAGTTTTGATTCCCCGATATATTTGATATTAGGCGGTAAAGATAAGGGGAACGATTATTCGCAAATAGTACAACCGGTAAAGAAAAATGTTAAAAAGATATTTGCAATAGGCTCTTCGGCTGAAAAAATTATTAATTATTTCAAAAATGTTGTTGAAGTTCAAAAAAAAACATCCTTAAAAGATTGTGTTGAATCTGCAGCCGATCAAGCAAATAAAGGAGATATAGTTTTGCTTTCGCCGGCTTGCGCCAGTTTTGATATGTTTGAGAATTATGAACATAGAGGAAAGATTTTTAAAAAAGCGGTAATGAATTTAAAATAATGAACAAACAAATTAAAATATTAGTGGGATTAGTTGGATTCCTAATTTTTGTAGGAGCACTCCTTGTTCTTAGCTCTAGCGAATACGTAGGAATAAGACGAGATTCGATGTATATGTTATTTCAGTCGCATATAATAAAAATCATTTTTGCCGTGTTTGTACTTGTGCTTTTTGCCGTAATACCTTATCAGAATTACAAAAGATTTAGCAAGCTTGCATTGGGCGGCGCTGTGATTTTGCTGATTTTTACATTTTTAATGGGGCAAAGGATAAACGGAGCCACACGATGGCTCAATTTAGGAATTGTTAAGTTCCAACCTTCGGAATTAGCCAAAATTATTCTTTTAATTCATATTGCCGCAATGATAGAAAAAAAAGGTGAGTTGGTAAAAGACTTACGTAAAGGCTTAAGCTATATGGTTGTTTGGATTGTTATTGTAAGCGGATTGATTATTATTCAACCAAATGTAAGTACAAGTATAATTGTTATTATAAGTGCTTTTGCTGTTCTATATGTTGGAGGTGCACAAATCAGACAGTTAGTTGCCGCTATGACAATCATGATTATTATTGGTGGACCTATAGCTATGATTTTACCGCATTCCCGCCATAGAATTTTGGGTTTTTTCGATCATTTATCAACCGGTTCAATTATAAATTCACAAGTTTATCAAGCTAAAGTTGCACTCGGCAGCGGCGGCCTTTTTGGTGTCGGATTAGGACATAGTGGTCAAAGTTACGGCTTTATACCTGAGGCTTATGGAGATTTCATTTTCTCAATTCTCGGTGAAGAATTCGGATTTATTGGTACTTCCGTTGTTTTGTTTGTTTACTTAATGATATTTTTTGTGGGTTTGAAAATTTCTAAAAATACCAACGACATTTTTGGACAACTATTAGCTTTCGGCCTTTCGTTTAGTATTGTTTTAAGCGCCTATATAAATGCGGGTGTTATTTCGGGAATACTGCCGACTACAGGTATTACTTTACCCTTTATAAGTTACGGGGGGACTTCCATATTGATTTTTTCCGCTTCGGTGGGAATACTGATTAATATTGCAATGCAAGCAGAAAAAAAACATAAAGTTATCGCAAAAGAAGATGAGTAAAAAAATAACTCAATATCGCTTTTTATTTGCTGCCGGAGGTACCGGCGGGCATCTTTATCCTGCTGTTGCGGTTGCTCAAAAAATAAAAGAGTTAAAACCTGAAGCCGATATTTTGTTTGTGGGAACTAAGGGGAAAATTGAATCGGAAGTTATTCCAAAACTCGGTTACAAATTTAAATCGTTTTGGATAAGCGGTTTTAGTAGAAAATTTAAATGGAGAAACTTGCTGTTTCCCTTAAAAGTTATTGTATCAATAATACAATCTCTTTTTTTGAATATAAAATTTAAACCGAAAGTAGCCGTTGGTGCAGGGGCTTATGTTTCGGGACCTGCCCTTTGGGGAAGTTCTTTTATGGGAGCAAAAATTATTTTACTCGAGCAGAATATATACCCTGGGATAACTAATAGATTATTGGAAAAAAGAGCCGAAGAAATTCATTTGACTTTTGATGAATCAAAAAAATATTTCCGTCAAAAAGAAAAGTTGTTTGTTTCGGGAAACCCGGTGAGAATTGATTTACAGCTTATTGACAAAAACAATGCTCTTAGAAAATTAGGCTTAAATCAAGATAAAAAAACAGTATTGATATTGGGCGGAAGTTTAGGCGCACGTTCAATAAATAATGCCGTTAAAAAATTTATTAAAGATTTTCATTTATCTAATATTCAATTGGTTTGGCAAACGGGTAAACTTTATTACGATGAATACAAAAATTTTAGTTCCGGTGAAATTAAAGTGTTTTCATTTATCGAAGATATGTCGGTTGCTTATTCGGCAGCCGATTTGGTTATAGCACGAGCAGGGGCAACCACCATTGCAGAAGCTTCGGCATTGGGAATTGCCGTGATATTTGTTCCTTCCCCTAATGTTGCAGCAAATCATCAATTTAAAAATGCAAAATTATTGGCGGATAAAAATGCAGGAGTATTATTGAATGATCCGGATGTTGAAGCAAAATTATTTAGTCTGGTAAATGATATTATAAATGATGAAGATCGGTTAAATCGGTACCGTAACAATATTAAAGAATTTTCAAAACCCAAGGCGGCTGTTATTATTGCTCAAAGGGCAATTAAATTAGCAGAAGAAAATTAAAAATTGAGTGTGTAAATGTTTTTGAACAAAATTAAAAATATTCACTTTATCGGAATTGGCGGTATAGGTATGAGCAGTATTGCCGAAATATTGTTAGCTAATGGCTTTAATATTTCCGGTTCTGATATAAATAGCAGTGCAATAACAACACACTTACAAAAATTAGGTGCAACAATTTTTATAGGGCACGCCGGTCGAAACATAAAAAAAGTTGATTTGGTAGTGCGTTCTTCTGCAATTAATGTTGATAACCCGGAAGTAATAGAGGCAAAAAAACGCGGAATTACAGTTATAAAAAGATCTAAAATATTAGCGGAATTAATGCGTTTAAAATATGGGATTGGAATTGCCGGAACGCATGGAAAAACCACTACCACTACGATGGTGGGTCTTGCTTTAATTGAAGGAGGACTTGATCCGGCAATAATAGTAGGCGGACAATCAAATAATTTTGACGGAACAAATGCTTATGCCGGCAAAGGGG
The DNA here is from genome assembly GCA_964640985.1 of uncultured Melioribacteraceae bacterium. Taxonomy (GTDB): domain Bacteria; phylum Bacteroidota; class Ignavibacteria; order Ignavibacteriales; family Melioribacteraceae; genus CAZXJG01. Next base: position 5,172 of record CAZXJG010000058.1, read on the forward strand.
ATTATGTAGTTGTTGAAGCCGATGAGTATGATAGAACCTTTTTAGAATTACAGCCGGTAATTAATGTGATAACTACTTTGGAATTGGAGCATCTCGATACATATAAAAACTTTGAAGGAGAAAAAACCGCTTTTATTGAATTTGCAAATAAAGTACCGTTTTATGGATTTGTTTTGCTTTGCGCAGATGAAAAGAATGTTATGGATTTGATTCCATTTATAAAAAGCAAGGTAATTACCTACGGTTTGAATCGGAATTCCCATATCCGGGCAATAGACGTAAAATACCATCAAATGAGTTCTTCTTTTACGGTATTATTCAAAGGGGAGAATTTAGGCAGAATAAACCTAAATCTCCCCGGTGTTCATAATATAAAAAACGCTTTGCCCGCTATTGGAATTGCAAAAGAACTTGGAGTAGAATTTAATAAAATTAAAAAAGCGTTGGAATCTTTTAAAGGTGTACGCAGGCGTTTTGAAGTTAAATATAATAAAGAAATATTGGTGATTGATGATTATGCACATCATCCAACGGAAGTTGAAGCTGCACTTTCTGCGGTTCATAAAGGGTGGAAAAGAAGATTAATAGTTGTGTTTCAACCCCATCTTTATTCAAGGACAAAAGACTTTTATAAAGAATTTGCTAATGCTTTTTTAAAAACCGATATCTTTATTTGTACCGATATATTCCCGGCAAGAGAAAAACCTATTAAAAATATTTCCGGTGAACTTATTGCAAATGAGGCAAAAAATCTCGGTCATCCGAATGTAATTTATGAAAAAGATAAAAGAAACATTACGAAAGTCTTAAAAAATATTGTTAAATCCGGAGATATTATAATTACAATGGGTGCCGGCGATATTTGGAAATATGGAGATGAGTTTATTCAGCAATTGAAAATGAAGGATTAATTGAAAAAATAGATGAACAAGAAAACCAAAATATTGAGTATAACCTTTTTTGTTGCATTATTAGGAATGATAACCTTTTTGTTTTTCAGCCTAAATAAGCAGCAAAAACTTCGTGTAAAAATTATTGATGTAACAGGGAATATTCATTTAAGCACAAAACAATATATCAAATTTGCAAGGCTGAATGATAAAAGTGAATACTCTGAGCTTAATTTGGCGATTATCAAAGATAGATTAGAAAAACATCCTTATATAAAAAATGCCGATGTAAAATATAACGGTGAAAACAAAATTACTATACATCTTTACGAAAAGAAATTTGATGCGGTTTTATTAGGCAAAAACGGTCAAATGATTATAACGGACAACTTGCAAATAATTCCGCTTTTCCCATTTACAAAGAATATTAATTTACCGGTTATAAACTATGCCGCAAAAAACTTTAAAGGAATAAAATTTATTACAAAAAACGATTCGTTAATATTTAAAAGTTTGAAAATAATTCTATCTGCAAAATTAATAAACTCGAATTTTTATTCGGCTATATCCGATATAGATTTGAATAAAAATCATAATATTATTTTAAGATTAAACTATTCAAATTATTATGTTGATTTTGGGCGAAAGGGAATGATAGAAAAACTGTTTTACTTTAATAAAGTTTGGGAAAATTTAAAATCAAAAAATTTAGGAAGATTAGTAAAGTATGTTGATTTACGTTTTAATAAACTTATCTGTCTTGGATTAAAAGGGAAAAAACCATTTCAAGAGAAAATAAAAATATGAAAAACAATATTATAGCCGGATTGGATTTAGGTACAACGAAAGTCGGCGCTGTTATTGCCGAAGTACAAGATGAAAAGCTTAATATACTTGGTTTTAATGTTGCACCGTCGGAAGGATTAAACAGAGGATTGGTAGCAAACATAACTAAAACCTCGGAAGCAATTTCAAGCGCTATGGATATAGCGATGAATAGAGCAGGTATTGAAGTTAAAGAGGTAAATGTCGGTGTTGCGGGCGAGCATATAACGAGTTTGAGACATCGTAATTATGTGATGATCAGCAATCCTGAAAAGGAAATAACGGAAAGCGATATTGCAAGGCTAAAAGCCGATGTAAGAACGATAAGAATACCCTCGGATAGACAAATTCTGCATATAATACCGGAAGAATATTTTATTGATTATCAAGGGGGAATCGACAATCCAATTGGGATGTCGGGTTCGAGATTAGAAGCGGTAAATCATGTAGTTTTTGCATCGATTCCAGCAATACAAAATATTAAGAAATCTGTAGAAAGAGCCGGCTTTACTGTAAAAAATTATATTCTTCAACCAATTGCTTCAAGTTTTTCGGTATTAGAAGAAAACGAAATGGACCTGGGCATTGTACTTATAGATATTGGGGGAGGCACAACCGATGTTGCTGTATATCATAATAAAAGCATAAAGCATACAAAGGTATTTGGTGTAGCAGGTAATCAAGTAACAAACGATGTTAGAGAAACTCTCGGCATAGTAACGGCAGAAGCGGAAAATTTAAAAAAGGAATATGGATATGCAATGGAAAGTTCGATTGTTAAGGATGAAGATATATATATAAAAGGAGTAGGTGCAAGAGGGAATTTTAAAGTTCCAATTACACTTTTGACTCAAATAATAAGTATTCGAATGAGAGAATTGTTTTCTTTAATTGATAACGAACTACGCCAAAGCGGATTCAAAAATAAAATTAAAGCAGGGATAGTTTTAACAGGTGGAGGTTCTTTGTTACGGGGTGTAACGGAACTTGCCGAAGAAGTGTTCGGACTTCCTGCAAGAATAGGCGTTCCGGTTAATGTTGGAACCGGTTTGGCTAATGAAATTGAAAGTCCGGAATTTGCAACAGTAGCCGGATTGATAAAAAAAATTCCCGGAATAACATCAAGCGATGCTTATTTCCCGAAAACGAAAAAAGGGAAATTAGGAATAACAAATTTTTTTAAATCTGTAAAAGATTTTTTTGATGAATTATAATATACCACAACAAGGAGGAAATCATGTTAAAATTTGCTACAATTGACAAAGAGGAACCATTGTCCGCGAAATTAAAAGTAGTTGGAGTTGGAGGGGGAGGCTGTAATGCTATTAAAAGCATGATGAAGCGGGGCTTATTGGGTGTTCAATATGTTGCAATTAATACCGACGCACAAGTTCTTCGCAACAGCGGGGCTGATTTTAATATTCAGGTCGGAACAAATTTAACGAAAGGGTTAGGTGCCGGAGCCGACCCTAAAATCGGCAGAAAAGCAATTGAAGAGGATAGGGATATAATTGAAGAAACTCTTGCCGGTTGTGATATGGTTTTTGTTACTGCAGGAATGGGTGGCGGAACCGGTACCGGCGGAATTCCGATTGTTGCCTCAATAGCTAAAAGTTTAGGAGCTCTTGTAATTGGTATTGTTACAAAGCCTTTTGGCTGGGAAGGTAAAAAAAGAATGTTTAATGCCGAAGAAGGAATTCGCGAGCTTACGCAGTATGTAGATAGTTTAATTGTTATTCCAAATGGACGTTTAATTAATATACTCGATAAATCCGTATCGGCAGCAACTGCTTTCGATAAACCGAATGAAGTTCTCTTCGAAGCTACAAGAGGTATTGCCGATATTATAACTGTTCCGGGTGTTATCAATGTAGATTTTGCCGATGTCCGCTCCGTTATGCAAGAAAGCGGCGATGCATTGATGGGGTGTGGAATTGCATCGGGTGAAAATAGAGCTGTTGAAGCAGCCCAAAAAGCTATTTCGTCTCCTCTTTTGGAGGGAATGAATATTAAAGGCGCAAAACAGATTTTACTTAATGTTACCGGTTCTTCCAACTTAACTATTGACGAAATAACTTCCGGGAATGAGATAATTTATGAACAAGCCGGTGAAGAAGCTAATGTGATTTTCGGCTGGGTCAATAAAGAAGAAATGAAAGAATATGTTTCTTATACGGTTATTGCTACGGGTTTTAATTCGAAAGGAAACTCAATGAATTTACCCAATAAAGTAGAAGATGCGCCTCCCGATAATAATTTCGGTGGATTCGGAGGATTCAATCCTAGACAATATTCTTTTACGGAAACTGAAGACTTAAATATACCGACTATTAATAGAGTAAGAGGAACTAAAGAAATTTTCGGTGATAATAAGAGAAATTCTTCAAACAGCTTCAAATTAGAAAAACTGGATTCTTTTGATAAAAAGAAAGAAGAAGAAAAAAATAAGAACAAGAATCAAGATGACAGCTCTTCATTTTTAAGAATGATGATGGATTAAAACTCCATTCTCAGTTAAATGGTTTATCGGCTGTATTGTAACTCTCTTTGTTGTGGTAAACAATCTAAAAAAAGGACGGTACAGCCTGCTTTTCTTTACTCATTTATTAAATGTAATATCATTTTCCCTTCTATTATTCTTCATAACAATTTTTGGCTATTTTTACTAAATTGTTATCCGTTTTAAATAACTGTGGGAATTATTTTTTTAACAAAAAATCAAGGTACGTTATGTCACATCTTCATAAAAAATTTGTTCCTATAATTTTAGGAACATTATTTGTGTGTAGCTTTTATATTACATCTTTTGCGCAGCAAAGCGCCAACGATGGGATTCAAAAAAGCAATATTGATAAATCTGTAAGCCCAAAAGTTAATTTTTATGATTATGCAGTTGGTAATTGGATAAAAAACACTAAAATACCGCCGGCATATTCTTCATGGAATACATTTTCTATTCTTAATAATGATAATTATGCTAAACTTAAAAAAATTTTAATTGCAGCAGAAAATGATAAATCTGCAAAAGAAGGGAGTATTAAACAGAAAGTAGGTGATTTTTTCTATACCGGAATGGATAGTGTTAAAATTGAAAAGGAAGGTATAAAACCGGTTGAAGCCGAATTAAAGGCAATTGACAATATGAAAAATAGCGATGACTTTTATAAACAATTGAGTATTCTGCACTTTGGATATTCAAATCCTTTGTTTTCGTTTTCTTCCGGTGCCGATGCAAAAAACAGTAAAATGGAAATTGCACAACTTAGTCAAGCCGGTTTAGGTTTACCCGATAGAGATTATTACCTGAAAAATGATGCTCGTACAAAGGAAGTAAGAAAAAAATATCATCAATTTATAAAGAAAATGTTCGTCTTGATAGGTGAAAATTCTAAAAAAGCAGAAGAAGATGCCAATACCGTTTTGAAAATAGAAACTAAGCTTGCTAAAGCATCGATGTCGAAAGTTGAAAGAAGAAATCCGAAAAAAACTTATAACAAAATGGCGCTATTAAAGTTAGTCAAAACAGCGCCGGGATTCGATTGGCAGGAATATTTTACATTTATGGGAATCGAAAATCCGGGTGATATAAATGTAAGAGAACCTAAGTTTTTTGAGCAGATGGCTAAAATGGTTTACCAAATTCCGATAAATCAGTGGAAAACTTATTTTAAATGGAATGTGATTAGATCTGCAGCACCATATCTCAGCACAAAATTTGAAAAAGTAAGATTCGATTTTTACGGTAAAATTCTTTACGGAATTAAGGAAATGCAGCCGAGATGGAAAAGGGTTCTCCGAGCTATAAACGGTAACGTTGGCGAATTACTCGGACAGCTTTATGTTAAAAAATATTTTCCGCCGAAAGCAAAAGTACAAGCTAAAGCAATTGTAATGAACTTGATAAATGTATTTGGATCAAGGATAAAAAATCTTAGTTGGATGAGTGAAAAAACGAAAAAACAAGCACTGAAAAAATTACATGCCATCACAATTAAAATCGGTTATCCGGATAAATGGAAAGATTATTCGGGACTAAAAATCAATCGCAGCTCATATTTCGGGAATATATTAAGAGCATCAATTTTTTTAACCAAGAGAAATTTATCTAAAATCGGCAAACC
>CAZXJG010000058.1:11017-17693 GCA_964640985.1 uncultured Melioribacteraceae bacterium
GTTGATAAAACCGAATGGGGGATGTCGCCTCAAACCGTGAATGCATATTATAATCCATATAACAACGAGATTGTATTTCCGGCTGGAATTTTACAGCCGCCGTTTTTTAATCCTAAAGCAGACGATGCTGTTAACTATGGAGCTATGGGCTGTGTTATCGGGCATGAAATGACTCACGGTTTTGATGATGAAGGAAGGCAGTTTGATGCCGAAGGAAACATGAAAGATTGGTGGACTAAAAAAGATGAAAAAAACTTTGATAAAAGAGCGGAAAAAATAGTTGAACAATTCAATTCTTATGTACCGGTAGACACATTGCATATTAATGGTAAACTTACCGAAGGTGAAAATATAGCCGATTTGGGCGGTGTAAATATTTCGTTTGAAGCGTTCACCAGAACGAAAGAATACAAAGAAAATAAAAAAATCGGTGGATTTACACCTGCACAGCGTTTTTTCCTTTCTTATGCGAATGTTTGGAAAAACAAAGCGAGGAAGCAATCGGAAATGGTAAGACTTAAAGTAGACCCGCATTCTCCACCTAAATATAGAGTAAACGGTCCATTAAGTAATTTCCCGCCGTTTTGGAAAGCATTTAATGTTAAGCCTAATGATCCGATGGAAAGACCGGCTAACAAACTTGTAAAGATTTGGTAATAATATGTTTTAGTCAATAATAAATATTGTGTTCGCAGAGGTACAGTAAGAAAATTTCTTGCTCTATTTCTGCGAACGCATTAAAAAAATTAGACAGATTTTTCCTCGAAATAAAAAGTATCCTCTCAAATATTAAAATAAGTTCAATTATATTAAACCCTGCAAAATGATACCGATCAAACTAACCGAATATATGCTAAAAGGACGTAGTTAGTGATAAAAATTTATCCTCTTTTAGAAAAGAGTTAAAAGTTTTTAATAATTTTGGAAACATTCTTTTGTAACTCATTTATTTATAAGTAATTATCAAAATTAGATAAAATATTTTTATTGCTTATAAAAAAATATAATGTTAATTTTATAATCTATGTCAAAAAATATTATCATAGCGATAGATGGTCCCGCGGCATCGGGCAAAAGTACAATTGCTAAATATTTAGCTAGAAAGCTTAACTATACATATATTGATACAGGCGCAATGTACCGTGCTATTACGTATACTGTTTTGCAGGAAAACATTGCTGATGATACTCAAAAAATAATAGATTTGGTAAAAACGCTTGATATAAAATTACAATTTAAAAACAATGTAACGCATGTATTTGTTAATAATAAAGAGGTAACGGATAAAATACGTACTCCGGAAGTTAATTCGAAAGTAAGTGAAATTAGTAAAATCCCTGAAGTAAGACGTGAACTTGTTAAAATACAAAGAAAAATGGGTGAAAGCGGAAACTTAGTAGCTGAAGGGCGTGATACAACAACCGTTGTGTTTCCTAATGCAGATATTAAAATTTTTCTTACCGCTACTGTGGAAGAAAGAACCAAAAGAAGATTTAATGAATACCTTGATGAAGGGAAAGAAGTTTCTTTAGAAGATGTAAAAATTAATATAGTAATGAGAGATAGGATTGATAGTAACCGTAAAATAAGTCCGCTTACCAAAGCGGATGAATCTGTTGAGATCGATACTACAAATCTATCGGTAAAAGAAGAACTTGATATTATTATAAAAAAAGTAAACCAATTAAATAGCCATTGTTAATTAATTAATGTTAAACTAAATTAAATTTCATATTTTTTTTGATGGCGGAAAAATATTGAAATAATTTTTTTATTTGGAGGATAAATGTCCGACGTTGAAAAAGAAACCGGTTCTGTTAAAACTAATTCTGTTAAAACTAATCCGGTTGAAACCGATTCAGTTGAAATTGATGCGGTTAAAACTGATTCTGTTAAGGATGAACCGGTTGAAACTGATGCAGTAAAAGAAGATTCGGTTAAAAAAGAATCAGAGAAAATTAACCAATATAAATTTATGAATGAAGATGAATATTCCGAAGAAGAACGGCAAACTTTAGCTAAATTATATAGCGAATCGTTTCGCGATATAAAAGAAGGTGAAATTATTAGCGGGAAAATTGTAAGCATTAATGATAATAGTGTTGTTCTTGATGTTGGGTTTAAGTCCGATGGTACTGTCCCTAAAAATGAATTTACCGCTACAGACGAATTAAGAATTGGAGCTTCCGTAGATATAGTAATTGAGAGTGTTGAAGACGAAGAGGGAAATCTTGTTTTAAGTAAGAGCCGTGCCGACTTTCTAAAAATATGGGAAAGAATTATTAAAGCAAATGAAAATGATGAAATTTTATCCGGTAAAATACTCAAAAGAATTAAAGGCGGTATGGTTGTGGACCTTCTCGGCATAGAATCTTTTCTACCCGGTTCTCAAATTGATATTAGACCTGTGCGTGATTTTGATGCGTTCGTTGGGCAAACAATGGATTTTAAGATTGTTAAAATAAACAGAGCTACCGAAAACGTTGTTGTATCGCATAAAGTTTTAATTGAAGAGACAATTGCCGATCAACGGAAAGGAATTTTAGAAGGACTTGAAAAAGGCCAGATACTTGAAGGAACAGTCAAAGCAATTACCGATTTCGGTGTGTTTATTGACTTAGGAGGTGTTGACGGGTTAATTCATATTACGGATCTTAGTTGGGGAAGAATTAATCATCCAAGCGAAGTAGTTAAACTTGATCAGAAAATTAAAGTTGTTGTAACTGATTTCGATATAGAAAAAAGAAGAATTTCACTTAGTTTAAAACAGCTATTAAAACATCCATGGGAAGATATCGAATCAAAATATAAAGTAGGCGATAAGGTATCGGGAAGAGTTGTTTCTTTAACAGACTACGGTGCGTTTATTGAAATTGAAAAAGGTATTGAAGGATTAATTCACATTTCCGAGATGAGCTGGACTCAACATATCAATCATCCTTCGCAATTTGTTTCGATGGGACAAATGGTTGATGCCGTAATTTTAAGTTTAGATAAAGAAGGCAGGAAGATTTCTCTTGGAATGAAACAGTTAACTCCGGATCCTTGGGAAGAATTACTGAAAAAATATCCTGTAGGTTCCAAACACGAAGGTATTGCCCGGAATTTAACAAACTTTGGTGTTTTTGTTGAACTTGAACCTGGCATCGACGGATTAGTTCATATATCCGATCTTTCTTGGACAAAGAAAATTCGCCATCCGGGTGAAATTGTTAAGAAAGGAGAAAAAATTGAAGTAGTTGTTCTCGGTTTGGATACGGAACAAAGGAAAATTTCTCTTGGGCATAAACAAATTCAAGAAAATCCTTGGATTAATTTTGAAAAAGAATATGCCGCCGGTGTTTCTACAGAAGGTAAAGTTGTTCGTATAATAGAAAAAGGCTTAATTGTTGAACTTCCTTTAGGCGTTGATGGTTTTGTGCCTGCATCTCAATTATCGGTTTCGCGAATTAAAAATCTTTCATTCTGTTTCCCTCAACAAACAGTTCTTCCGTTAAAGGTTGTTGAATTCGATAAAGATGATAAGAAAATTGTTCTCAGCGCAATTGCAGCATTAAAAGAAATGAGTGATGAAGAAATCATTGATTATATTAAAAAGCATAAACTTGAAAAATTATCGGTTGATGATATTAAAAATGCAGCGGATATGAGATTTAATTCTGCTGCTTTTAATAATATTTATCCAAGAAGTCAAGATCACAGCTTATACAAAAAATCTAATAAAGAAGATCAACCTGTTTCTAGCGAATCGAAAGATTTGTCTAATAAAAATGAAGAAGTAAAACCTGTTGAAAATAGTGTTGAACCTGAAAAAGATAAAAATGTAAAAGAAAAAGATGTAATAATAAAAGATGTAATAATAGAAGACAAAAAAGATATCTTGAAACAAGATAAACCTTCTTTAGAATCATCGGATAATAATGACAATATAGAATCTGTACCTTCTGAAACTAAGATTGACAGTAGTGATGAAAAAGTAAAAACCGAGAATATTGTTGAAAATGTTGAAGAGGGAAAGGATGAAGAAGCAGCAGAAAAGGTCGATAAAAAAGATGAATCTGATGAAAAGGCAGAGAATTCCGATACTGCTGAAAATTTAAAAACAGAAGGATCAACGGATATTCAAGAAGATAACAAAGAAGAAAAATAAATTCCTCTATTTTTAGGGCTGTATTTTTTCAGATAAATTATTTGTTTTGTTAAATACAGCCTTTTTTAATTAATTTTGCAGCATAGCTGTAATTGGGAAGAAAATAAAAAAATATACGATAATAATTAAAATCTATATGAAGTATATAACATTATTTAAATTAAAATAAACATGCCCAAAGTTGCATTACATACATTAGGATGCAAGTTAAATTTTTCCGAAACCAACGCTATAAGCGAAGACTTTCTTAAGCATGGTTATAAGATTGTTAATTTGGACGAAAAAGCTGATGTTTATGTTATCAATACTTGTTCGGTTACGGAAAATGCAGAAAAAGAATGCCGTCAAATAGTACGCCGTGCATTAAGAAATAATCCCAATGCATTTGTTGCCGTTACAGGCTGTTATGCTCAACTTCGCCCTGAAACAATAACAGCAATAGATGGAGTTGATGCTGTTTTAGGTACGAACGAAAAATTTGAGATTTTTAATAAAATAAAAAAATTTGAAAAAGAAGAACTTTCTTGTATATATATTACTCCAACAGAAAATCTTGATGTTTTTCATTCAGCACTTTCTACAGAAGTTCATAACCGTACACGAGCTTTTTTTAAAATTCAAGATGGCTGTGATTATAAATGTTCGTTTTGCACCATACCTATGGCGCGTGGTAAAAGTAGAAGTCTTTTGCCGGATGAAGTTATTGCGCAATTTAAAAAATTACTTGCTGCCGGCTACAGAGAAATCATTTTAACAGGTGTAAACGTTGGAGATTACGGGAAATCTTATAATAAAAATTTATACGATGTTTTGAAATCCGTTATAAAAATTCCCGGTGACTTTAGAATTCGAATAAGTTCGATTGAACCAAATTTACTTTCTGATGATATTATAAATATTACTTCGGAAAGTGAAAAAATATGCAATCATTTTCATATCCCATTACAAAGCGGGAGTGATAAAGTTTTAGGATTAATGCAGCGGAGGTATCATGCATCATTTTTTGAAGACTTAATTTACAAAATAATTGAAAAAATCCACGATATAGGTATCGGTGTGGATGTGATAGTCGGTACACCGGGCGAGAGTGAAGGGGAATTTATGAAAACGTATAATTTACTGCAAAAATTGCCGATCGCTTATTTGCATGTATTTACTTATTCTGAAAGGCCGGGTACAAAAGCTTTGGAAATTAATCCCGTAGTTGATATAGTGGAAAGAAAACGGAGGAATCGTATGCTTCGGATACTTTCTGATAAAAAACGATATTCATTTTATAAAAATATGATTGGGAAGAAAGTTCAAGTGCTTTTTGAACGTGACGAAAAAGAAGGATTAATGCGAGGCTTTAGTTCAAATTACATCCGTGTCGAGCGTCCTTTTGATTCCGCCCTTGTAAATAAATTTAGTTTTGTGGAAATTAAAGGTATAAAAGATAATTTTTGTATAATTAAAACTTAACTATAAGATTTGATTTAAATTAAAAAGGAATAATTATGAAAGTGATAATATTGTTCATTTTATCTGCCGTTACAATTGTTGCTCAACCGGTTCAGCATAAAAGCTTAATTGAATTAAAAAACAATGTCCGAATAATAAATAATCAAAAAAATGAATTGTTCCCTGAAATAACATATAAGAAAAAGAGTATCGGCTTAGCTATTCTTTATTCATTCCTTTTACCCGGAATGGGAGAACTTTATGCCGATTCTTATGGCAGCGGAAAATATTTTACAATAGCAGACGCTGTTTTTTGGTCGACGTTTGCCGGTTTTAATATTTATGGTAATTGGGAAGAAAACAATTATAAATCTTTTGCCGAAAGCTCCGGAGGAATTTCGCTAACAGGTAAAAATGATAAGTACTTTGCAAATATCGGTATCTATCGGAATATAAATGAATATAATAATGCTATGAGATTAAACAGAGAATTTAATAAAGTTTATGATACCAAAACTCATTATTGGCATTGGGCTTCGTCGGCACAAAAAAAAGAATATAGAAATATGTGGACTTCAAGTCAAAATGCTTATAACAATATTCGCTTTGCCGTAGGCGCTTTAATTTTAAATAGAATAGCAAGTGTAATTAATGCCGTACGATTAGTTGTTGCATACAATAAACATTTGAAAAAAGGTATAAGTTGGAATGTCTCTTTCGGAATAATTAATAATCCTACGCTTCCTACGGGGTTTAGAATAAATTATATTACAACATTTTAGAAAAAAATAGCTCTATACAAATTAAACTTGGAAAAGTAAATCTATAACAATTCGAGCCATCTGGGAGATTCGAACTCCCGACCTATTCATTACGAATGAATTGCTCTACCAACTGAGCTAAGATGGCTTAAAAAATTATCTTAATTTCTTTTTATGCCTATTTTTTCTTAATTTCTTTTTGCGTTTGTGAATTGCCATTTTATGGCGTTTACGTTTTCTACCACAAGGCATATTTAACCTCCAATTAATGTGATTCTAATAATAATTTTGCTTTTTTACCAATAGTTGAATTTGGGTTAATTGC
>CAZXJG010000059.1:0-17323 GCA_964640985.1 uncultured Melioribacteraceae bacterium
GGTTGAAAGAACACCTATCTGGATAATGAGACAGGCAGGACGTTATTTGCCGCAATATCGAGAGGTGCGCAAAAAAGCAGATTTTCTTACGATGTGTAAAACACCTGAGCTTGCTGCTGAGGTTACAATTCAACCTGTCGAAATTATCGGCGTTGACGCTGCAATTATTTTTTCCGATATTCTAGTAATTCCCGAAGCAATGGGAATGCAGTTGAAAATGTATGAAGGAAGAGGACCGGTTTTCCCAAACCCGATCAGAGACGAAGACGATATTAATAAATTAAAAACTATTGAAGCTTCCGTAAATCTGCGCTACGTTTTAGATGCAGTTGAATTAACAAAAAAAGAATTGCAGCGAAGAGTTCCTTTAATAGGATTTTCAGGCTCGCCTTGGACATTAATGACTTACATGGTTGAAGGCGGCGGTTCTAAAAATTTTTCCAAAGTTAAATCGCTTATATTCAACAGACCCGATTTAGCTCACAAATTATTGAGAAAAATTTCAGATGCCGTTGCAGATTATTTAAATGCTAAAATTTCTGCCGGTGTTAATGCAATCCAAATTTTCGATACCTGGGGCGGAATTTTAAGTCGAGAAGATTTTCTTGAATTTTCACTTCGGTACGTAAAACAAATTATTCAAAAATTAAACAGGGATAAAATACCTGTAATATTTTTCCCGAAAGGCGTTCATTCATGTTTTAATGAATTATCAAATTCCGGTGTGGATGTAATTAGTTTGGATTGGACTGTGGACATTGGAGATGTAAGAAAATTGATTGGAAATAAAGTCGCTTTGCAGGGTAATTTGGACCCTACGGTACTTTACGCCGGCGAAAAAATCATCAGACAAAAAGCCGAAGCTGTATTGGATTCTTATGGCAAAGGTACTGGGCATGTTTTTAATTTGGGGCACGGTATCTTACCGGATGTAAATCCGGCTAATGCTAAGGTTCTTGTTGATTTTATAAAAGAAGAAAGTTATAAATATCATAGTGCGCAAGATAGAAGATAGAAGCCGGAAGATAGAATTTAGAATTTTTGTGAACAAATATTATGTAAATATTATTTGCTTGGTATTTGCATAGCTCACAAAGTTCCAAAGGCATTCTATTTATGAACTGTGAAATAGATAGATATTTAATGTTAGGAGATTAAGATGTTTGAAATAAACACCGATCTAATTAAAAAATATGACCGTCCCGGTCCGCGTTATACAAGTTATCCGACCGCACCGCATTTTAACGAACAATTTACTGCCGGACAATATGTAGATGAAATAATAAGAACAAATAATGAAAGCAATCTTCATGATATATCCCTTTATTTTCATATTCCGTTTTGCGATACTCTCTGTTATTTCTGCGGGTGTAATATGATTGTTTCACGCAACAGGGAAAGAATAAGCAATTATGTTAATTATTTGAAAAACGAAATAGACCTTATCAGAACATATATAAAACCTGATCGAAAGGTATCGCAACTGCATTGGGGCGGTGGAACACCTACACATTTGAATCCTGATGAAATAAAAGATCTCGGTTCTTACATAAAAAACAACTTCACTTTAAGCGAAAACTCGGAAAATAGCTGCGAAATTGACCCGCGTGAACTTACATTCGAACATCTTTCCGCACTGCGGGAAATCGGATTTAATAGGATATCGATGGGAGTGCAGGACTTTAACGAAAAAGTGCAAAAAGCCGTCAACCGGATTCAACCTGAAGATATGACCTGGCAAGTTATTGAATGGGTAAGGAAATTAAAGTTTCATAGCTTTAATCTCGATTTAATTTACGGACTGCCGTTTCAATCGGTTGAAGAATTTGAACACACGGTCGATTCCGTAATAGATATTTCTCCCGATAGAATTGCGCTTTTTAATTATGCTTATGTACCTTGGATGAAAAAACACATGGCATTAATCCAAAAAGAAGAACTACCTTCACCGGAAGAAAAACTTCAAATACTCAAAATGTCGGTTGCTAAACTTACATCTGCAGGTTATAAGTTTATAGGGATGGATCATTTTGCGAAACCGGACGATGATTTATCTAAAGCATTAGAAGAAAAACGTCTTTACAGAAACTTTCAAGGTTACAGTACAAATGCGGGCACCGACCTTTATGCAATGGGCATAACAAGTATTAGTCAATTAGGCCGTGTTTATGCTCAAAATGTAAAAACCGAAAAAGAATATTTTACAGCCTTAGACAACGGCAATATCCCTACAATGAAAGGCTATTATATGAACGATGATGATATTTTAAGAAAGGATGTAATAATGAAAATTATGTGCGATTTTGAATTGGATTTTGAAAGTATTGAAAAAAAATACAAAATTGATTTTAATACATATTTTGCTTGGGGATTGGAAAATATCAAAGAAATGATTGATGACGAATTAGTAATTATAAATAACCGGAGAATAACAGTTACGGAAATGGGAAGACTTTTAGTTCGCAACATCGCTATGAACTTTGACGGTTTTATTGAAAAAAAAGAAGATACAACCAAATATTCAAGAACAGTTTGAATATAAAAAGACAATTTTAAAATGCATAGAACAGCAGTAGTTTTGTTTAGCCTTGGCGGTCCCGATTCGTTGGAAGCGATTGAGCCTTTTTTGTTTAACCTTTTTTGCGACCCGGATATTTTCAAAATTCCTATTGGACAAAAATTATTTGCTAGAACAATAGCACATTACAGAACTCCAATAGTACGGCGTAAATATGAGTTAATCGGAGGGAAATCTCCACTTAATGAATGGACGGAAAAACAGCGTATATTATTAGAAGAAGAATTAAAAAAAGAGATAAAAGAGGTAAAGGTTTTTACGGCAATGCGTTATTGGAAGCCTTTAACATCTGCTGCTGCAAAAAAAGTTAAAGATGGTAAATTCAATTATATCGTTCTGCTTCCGCTTTATCCGCATTATTCTATTTCAACGATAGGTTCTGCATTTAACGAATGGAAAAGAGTTTACCCCGGCAATACGGACAATCATATTTATATAAAAAAATATTATGATAATTTAAACTATATAAAAGCTATAAATGAAAGAATTGATTCGGCATTGAAACGTTTCCCCAAAAATGTTTATAATGATGTTGAATTTGTTTTCAGTGCCCATTCAACTCCGGTTAAAATGGCAGAAAAAGGCGACCCTTACGGTTATCAAATAAAAGAAACAGTTGATTTGGTGATGAACAATAGAAATCATTCACATCATTACCATCTCTGTTTTCAAAGCAAAGTCGGACCTGTGAAATGGCTTTCTCCAAATCCTGCTCAAGTTATAAAAGAATTAGCGGCAGAGGGGAAAAAACATCTTCTTTTTATTCCCATAAGCTTTACAGCCGATCATTTTGAAACATTATACGAATTGGGTATTCAATATCGTGAGCTTGCCGAAAAAGAAGGAATTGAAAATTACATTGTTATGCAGGGGCTAAATGATTCGTCTTTATTTATTTCTGCGTTGAAAGAAATTACTCTTAATGCAATAAATCATAATAGGAAAAATTCATAATGGTTGAAAATAAAAATATTCTTGTTCTCGGTGCAGGAATTTCAGGACTTGCAACCGCTTTTTGGCTTCAAAAAAACGGTTTTAATATTACCATACTCGAATCGAAAAACGAGCCGGGAGGCTCGATGTTAACTATTCAAGAAAATGGTTTCATAGTGGATTTTGGACCTAATAGCGGTTTGGAAACTACACCTTTGATTAAAAAATTAGTCGATGCAGTTGGGTTAACCGATGAAATGATTTATGCCGACAAAGCGGGCAATAAACGATACATCCTTAAAAATAACGAATTATATGCATTGCCGACAGGTGCAGGGGCATTTTTTAAAACGAAATTGTTTTCTACAAAAGCAAAACTACGTCTGCTGGCAGAACCGTTTATCGGGAAATCGGATGACGGATATTATCAAAGCATCTCGGATTTTGTGATTAGAAGGCTCGGACAAGAATTTTTAGATTATGCCATAAATCCTTTTGTAGCTGGGGTATTCGCTGGCAATCCCGATAAACTAAGCGTGAAGTCGGCATTTCCTAAGTTATATCGTCTCGAAGAAGTTTACGGCGGATTAATTAAGGGAATGATTAAAGGTGCAAAAGAGCGGAAAAGAAATGCGGAAAAATCGAAGCAGAATGCTGCAATGTTCTCTTTCAAATATGGAATGCAGTCTTTTACAAAAGCAATTGCATCAAAAATTGAAAACATTAAATATAACGCTGAAGTTCAGAGTATAAAAAAAGAAAATGAAAATTATGTTGTTTCTTATATTCAAGATAATGAATTAAAAAAGTTGTCTTCTCCTTTAATACTTTCAACTATGCCGGCATATAAAACCGCAAAAGCTTTCTCGGGTTTAGATGAAGGTCTAATTAGTCATCTTAATGCCGTTTATTACCCGCCTGTTAAGGTGCTTTATTTAGGATATAAAAAATCACAAATAGAACGTCCCTTAGACGGTTTCGGTTTTCTTATTCCCGAAAAAGAAAAAAAGAAATTTCTCGGTGCAATTTGGAGTTCGGTAATTTTTCCTAATAGAGCACCTGAACATACTGCATCTTTTACGTTATTTATCGGCGGTGCCAGATCACCCGAATTATTTAATGACGATCGGAATAATTTAACTGCAGAAGTTTTAAATGAATTTACTTCTTTGATGAAAATTAATGGTAAGCCGGTTTTTATAAAAGAAAAAATGTGGCATAAAGCAATTCCGCAATATAATATCGGTTATATTGAACACGAAAATTATTTTGATAAATTTGAGAAAGAAAATCCGGGAATTTTTCTCAGCGGAAATTACCGGGGCGGAATATCGGTAGGAGACTGTATTAAAAATTCAGGAATTATTGCAGAGAAAATCGTTAATTCAATTGATGTTTGACAATTAACAATTTATCCGTGAAATTATATGAAAGTTTTTGAAAGAAATATTTGTTATAGTGATGCTGTTCTTTAAGAAAGTTTATTAAATTGTCTATTAAAAAGGAGTTAAAATGGCACATTATCCAACAGTACGATTAAGACGATTAAGGTACAATCCAATTATTCGCGATATGATACGCGAAACACATATAAGCAAAAACGATTTGATTTATCCGTTATTTGTGCTTCCGGGTGAAAAAATAAAAAATGAAGTTAAATCGATGCCCAAAGTTTACCAAATGTCTATTGATGTTTTGGTAGAAGAATGTAAGGCATTAGTTGAATTGGGAATTCCTGCCGTTATTCTATTCGGCATACCCGAACATAAAGATGAAGTAGGATCGGAAGCCTACGATGAAAACGGTATTATCCAAAGAGCCGTTCGGGCAATTAAAGCGGAAGTTAAAAATTTATTGGTTATTACCGATGTGTGTCTTTGTGAATATACATCACACGGGCATTGCGGACTTTTAAGAGGAGATGAAATATTAAATGATGAAACAGTTTCCCTTTTAGCCAAAGAGGCACTAACACACGCTAAAGCCGGAGCCGATATGATTGCTCCTTCCGATATGATGGACGGAAGAGTAGCGGAAATACGAAAAGCATTAGATAATAATGGCTTTACGAAAACCCCAATTATGAGTTATGCCGTTAAATATTCTTCCGGATATTACGGTCCCTTTAGAGATGCAGCAGATTCCGCTCCCGCATTCGGCGATAGGAGATCACATCAAATGGATATAGCAAATGGCGACGAGGCGATGCGTGAAGCTAAATCTGATGTTGAGGAAGGTGCCGATATTATTATGGTTAAACCGGCAGGACCTTATTTGGATATAATCCGTCGTGTTAAAACAGAATTGCGTATGCCTACTGCGGCTTATCAAGTAAGCGGTGAATATTCGATGATTAAAGCGGCTGGAAAACTCGGATGGATTGATGAACAAAGGGTTATGATGGAATCGCTGATTTCAATTAAACGGGCAGGTGCCGATATGATACTTACTTATTTCGCAAAAGATGTTGCTAAATTATTAAACAAAGGTACGGATTCCGGTAATTAAATGTTTAATAGCACGCAGATTTTATAAGATAATTTATGATTAATTATGAATGATTTTCAAAAAAGGATAGCTGCGATTATCATAATTCATCATCATAAATCCGCGTGCTATTTCTTTAATCTTTTTACCGAATGGAATCTGTTTTTTCATTTGTGTTTATTGCAAATAAAATCCCGCCGAGAAAAAGCCGACCCAGTGTTTATAAGAAAAAGGAGCCGTTGTGCCCATATTAGTATCTTTAATGGGCAAAACACGTTGTGTTTCCGTATCGGAATACTTAAATAATTTACCTGTCAACGATTTACCGGTTAAAGATTTTACCACCTTTGTGGTAGTTAACAAACCGAAAACAATTGGGTATCTTCCGCACCAAAGCGGTATTATTTTTTTACTGTTTTTCGACGGCCAAATTTGTTTTGTTAAATCGTAAATATCCGGATTTGTTATTTCTCCGTTAAAATGTTTTTCCGCAATCTGTTTATCCCGCTTGGTGGCTAATTCGTGTGCACGTTTATCTAATCCGTAAGGTGAGTTATCAAAATCTTCACCATAATGGTTTGCATCGGTCGATATTAAGAAGAAAACATCTTTTCCCAAATACAGATGATTCCGATGCATATATTTTACAATTATACCGGACAAATCCGTACTGATTTTCTTCATCCTTTGAAAATCCATTTCGGTTACCATAATAGGTGTTATTTTAATATCTCGGTTATAATATTGCAAAAACGGAATTAGTGCTTCTATCGAATGTTCAATTCTCTGAGCTTTATTACTTACCATGTAATATTTTTTATCCAATTCTTTTTTTATGATTTTTCGAAGAGGAGAAATTTGAACATTCTTATAAGGACCTTGCCACTGAGAATAATTATCAAGAATTAAAACATTTTTAGGATTATTCATAGCTTTGCGAACAGTACCGTGGGTTACTCCGAAAATAACAACTTCTTTAGCTTTGATTAATCTGTAAAGAGGGAAGTAAACTTTTCCGGCGTAAAGATAATCGTCGTGCGGGGAAATACCTGCAACTAAGTTTTCGGAGGAGAAATGATATTTACCTTTTGCATCTCTTCCGAGCAATGCGATTAGACTGTCCATTCCAGCCGGGGTCCAGCAAAATCCGACATTATCACGTATTGGACGAATGTTTTGTGCGTTTAATTGAGTATTCATCATTATAAAAATAATTGTTATTAAGAATAAAAAAAATCTTTTCATCTTTTCCCCTGCTTTTTTTTTGGAAAAGTTATGAAATTCTATTGAATCTTACAAATTGATTAACCGGTAATTTAATCGTCAGTTAATCTCAAGTTTTTTCCGTAAATTTTGAGGAATAGCATTCTTATTGACCATTATGGCGATAGTATTTAAGCGTACATACGGCTCCGACATATACCAATAACCGCCGTAAACTTTACCTTTTGTTCCCCACGAGTTTTTTGTGTAATAAAATTTTGTGCCTTTTTGATCTTTGGCTAATCCCGTAATTTGCATTAAATGGTCATCGGTTGTTCCGAAGTCGTCATAAGATTTTTGCCGCATTGCCTGCGTAACAACTTTTTCTTTTTCTGGCTGAGTAATATCTTTGTTTTTCTTTTCATTTACGGGAACAACGGCATAACCTCTTTTTCTATAAAAATGATCCGGCTTATCCCCTCCATCCCATACAACAGAATAGCCGTTTTTCAAGGAATAATCAATAATTTCAATTAACTTATCAATTGGAACGTTGTAGTATTTACTATCCGTCCAATTATCCGGAACCTCTAATTTGAACTTTGTATAAAAAGGATGATGCGTATATGAAGTGATTTCAACATAATTATTCAGATTCAATCCGCTTGCTTCGGCAAAACTTTTGGGAGTATATTTTTTGCCGTTATAAGTAAATTCTTTCGGAGGAGTTCCAAGATAAACATTGAGCACGGCGTTTACGGCTTTTAACCATCTGCCGGAAATTGTTTTGCTGTGGCTATTAAGCACACTGTTTAACATACCGGTTAATACGGATTGCAGTTCGAGATTATTATATTTTTTAGGATCTACTAATTTACCAGGGTAAACTTTCTCGGGCACCATTCCATATTTTTTAATTACGTACAAAACATCGTGTGCTTGCCCGCCTTCATCAAAGTTTGTTTGCCCGTGATAACGAATATACCTTTCTGCTTTTAGTGGATACACCATTCTATCGATATACATTTCCGAAATATTAAACGGCTTTTTACCCATTCTTATCATTTCGCTTTCTAAAAAAGATGATGTTGCAAAATCCCAGCAAGTGCCTGTAATTCCCTGACTTTTTACTGAAGTTGCCTTTACTTGATATAACATTTTGAATTGATGAACTTCTTTCGGTTTCTTTTGTGCTGTTACCGGAACAAGAAATAATAAAATTATAAAAAAAGAAAATATTGAACGCGAATAAATTTTCAATTTAACCTCCTATTCAGTTTCCTTAGACTAAATGATGCTGTATCTTAAATTAAAGAAAGAATAATTAAAATAAAATTTTAAGAGTTAAAAATATTTTGGAATTCTATTTATATTTTTTCGCTCGTAAACTGTAATGGTACGGCCATAACAGCCTGAAAAAAGATAATGTATCAATTAAAAACGTTTACAAATTATTTTTTAATTACATTTGATTTATATAAAAAATAATATCAAATTTATATTCTTCTTAAATGCAGACATTATTTTTAAAAACAATTAAAGGGGCAAAAGATGAAACGGAAGTTATTTAATTTAATCCCGATTTTACTAGTAATAATACTACCGCTTTGGCTTACTTCATGTGTAAAAGAATATAAGCCGAAAAAGCAAACGAAAAAGATCCAGTTTGGTTTAGTAATTCACGGCGGAGCAGGAGCAATTTACAGAGGGAGGTTTACACCGCAACAAGAACAAAAATATAGGTCAAAACTTAAAGAAGCTCTTTTGGTTGGATATAATATTCTTAAAAATGGCGGAAGCAGTGTAGATGCAGTTGAAAAAACGATAAACGTTTTGGAAAATTCTCCTTTGTTTAATGCTGGGAAAGGAGCGGTCTTTACTAATATAGGTACAAATGAAATGGATGCCGCAATAATGAATGGTAAAACATTAAATGCCGGTGCTGTAGCTATTGTTAAACATATCAAAAATCCAATTTCTCTTGCAAGATTAGTAATGGATAAATCTCCTCATGTAATGCTTGCCGGTGCCGGTGCAGAAGCTTTTGCTAAAGCCCACGGAATGAAATTAGTTGATACAAGCTATTTTTTTACTCCACAAAGATGGAAAGCTTTAAAGAAAATTCAAAGAGAAGAGAAATTAAAAAAATATTCATCTACCGGTATATTAAAAATTCCCGATTATAAATATGGTACTGTCGGATGTGTTGCATTAGACAAAAAGGGTAATCTTGCAGCCGGCACATCAACCGGCGGCTTGACTAATAAACACTGGGGTAGAATTGGCGATTCACCGATTATTGGTGCCGGAACTTATGCCAATAATAAAACTTGTGCAATTTCCGGTACAGGACAAGGTGAATTTTTCATGAGAAACGTTGTAACATACGATATCTCCGCTTTGATGGAATATAAAAATATGAGTTTGAAAGAAGCTGCCAATAGCGTAATAATGAAAAAATTAGTAAAACAAGGCGGTGAAGGCGGGGTAATAGCTATCGATAGATATGGCAATATTGCTACTGTTTTTAATACAAAAGGTATGTTTCGCGGGTATATGACTAATAAAACAAAAGCAGTGATTAAACTTTATAAATAAAAATATTTGAATAGTTTTATTTGAATAATTTATCTGCCGTTTTAGCGAATATCGGTTTTATTCAATAGATACGGCTTTTAATGATATTTTATACTTTGAAATTAGGAGGATGTTTTTTTACGGTAATTTCTTTTAATTGAGGGGTCAGTTTTAATCTGAAAATTGACCCTTTCCCTTTTCTCGATTTAAAACTTATTTCACCTTTGTTCAAGTCACAATACAATTTTACAAGAGCTAAACCGAGTCCGGTACCTTCAAATCTGCGTGTGTAACCTTCTTCTTCTTGTCTGAATTTTTTAAATATATTCGAGAAATTTTTATTTGATATGCCTATACCCGTATCGGCAACTTCAACAATTATTTCATTTCCTTTACACAAAACTCTAACATCCACTTTTCCATAAGGTGTATACTTAATTGCATTATCAATTAGGTTGGAAAGAATCTCTCTTATTGAATAACGATCGATGTGATATTTATTTGTGTATTTCTCTATATGGTAATTTAATTCCAAGCCCTTTTCGTCAGCCTTTTTCTTATATTCATTAATTAAAGGGGTAATTATTTCTTTCGAAATATCAGTAAGTTGAGGTCTTAATTCATATTGTCCGCTTTCAACATCTGAAACATTTAATATTAATTCTATTGTTCGTATCAGTCTGTAAGCAGCGTCGTTTATTGTAGTAAATAACGAATCGGTATCTTCGGTTAAATAATTATCCAAATCCATTTTAATTAGAGATACATAATTCAAAATAGTATTTACCGGTGTTCTTATTTCGTGGGAAATTTGAGCAAGGAAATCGGATTTCAATTTATCCGATGCTTCCGCTTTTTTCTTGGCAATAATTAATTCTTCTTCTGTTTTTTTCCTAATTTCAATATCTTCTTGCAATTCTTTATTAACATCTTCTAATTGTTTTGTTCTTTCTTTTATAAGGTCTTCAAGTTTTTCTTTGTATTTGATTAATTCTTCACGAGCTTTTTTCCTTTCCGTAATATCTTTTACAGTACCAATCATTTTATAAATATTATTTTTTTTATCCTTAAAAAACATCCCGTGTGTTTCAACAAATATATAATTTCCATCAACACGTTTAAATCGATATTCATAATCGAATCTTGTAGAATATAACTGTGCTTTCTCAAAGGCAGAAACAACCTTTTCCTTTTCATCGGGATGAATTAAATTATTCCAATCTTGAATAGTAAAATTTTCAAATTTTTCCTTTTTATATCCAAGTATTTTTTCAAGATTACCTTCTAATTTAATTTTATCGGTGATAATATCGTAGTTGAAAATTATCTGTCCTGTTTCCATCGAAGCCATTTTAAATAAACGATCTTTCTCTCTGATTTTTTGTTCTGATTTTTGTTTCGATTTAACAAATAAATATGCCAAAATAATTAATGCAACAAAAAAGGAAATAAAAACTAATGTAACTCTATCTCTATATTCTCTCGTAATAAAAGTAATTTCTTTTTGCGGCACCGAAACTGCAACCGACCATAATGCATTATCCAACTTAATTGGATAATATTCAACGAGTTCGGTAATAATTTTATCGGAAGTTGTTGAATAATAATTATATTTACCGCTTCCCTTTTTACCCGACATCATATTATCTGAAATTGCACGAAGAGAGGGGAACTTTGAAAATCTACGGTAAATGGATTTTCCTATGTAATTTTGATTTGGAGAATATAACACCGTACCTTCTTTACTTATCATCCACGAATGACCGTTTTCCCCAATTTTAATTCCCCTTAAATATTTATGTACAATATTATAGAACGGAATAAGAAGAGTAACGCTTCCGTCATAAGAACCGTCGTCTGAAAAAACAGGATATGCATAGGCTATTGCCCTATAACCTTGAACCGTATAAAAAATATCACTTACTATAGGTTTGTGGTTTCTAATTATAAAACTATTATGCTTTTGAAATGAAACATTTTTACCGATTACCGATTTAACATAAGGATAAGTATAAATAATAATCCCTTTCGAATCTATTCTTGTAATTGCTTTAATAATAGTACGGTTACTTTCATAATATTTTTTTAATAATATTTTGCCTTTTTTATTGAAATATTTAATCTCTTCTATACGAGCTAAAAAGCTAAGTCCCGATTTATATTGTTTGAAAAAAAGTTCAATTCCATTTGATGCCTGTTTTGAATCGATAGCCAATTCATTATCTAAATATGATAAAGCCTGTGTTTGTATTGAATTATAAATTTTAAATAGCAGTACACCTGAAACAAGTATCAAAACGGTAAAGATGGAAAGAAATATCTTATTTTTAAATTTATTCATTTAATTATAATACAAAAATTAAAATAGTGCACAACATTAATTATCGAAATATTTTTCTTTATTTGTAATAAATTTTTAAACAATTTCTTTGAAAGTGCAATAATTTTTCAAATCACTTGTTAAAAAATAACTATTTCCCTTCCGAAAATGAATTACCCTTTTTTGTTCTAACCGGGCGATTAAATATCCTTAAAAATTCTTGCCAACGAATGACCGGGCGCTTGAATATCAAGATCGAGGAAATAACCGAATGGAGTTTGATATACTTCGTAGTTTGAATTTTTCAGCCTTTGTTCCGCACTATCAAATAATTGTTTTGTTAATGCGGGTGAAGCCTTGCTTTCGGAAAGATGGGCAAAGGAATGTAATATAATTTTACTTGTTTCGTTTTTTCTTGCCGCCCATTTTATTTGTTTAATCATTTTCGTTTCTACGGCAGATAACTTTTCTTCATCTTTTTCTTCAACATGAATGAAAGCAACCAATGCATCGGTATAAACTTTAGATTCCTTAAAATCATCAACTGAATCTAATCCTTTTTTTGTTGTTTTGTACTCGAACTTTGTAGTATAAAGAATTAATAGTTTCATAAAATTACCATTTAAGATTTTAAAATATTTTATTTTTTAGAAAGATATTCTTTTACAGCTTCAATGGGAGATTTACTTTTTGTAATAACCGGAATAACACCCAAGTTTTCAATTAATTTTCTCTTACTTTTTTCGCCTATTCCAATTGCAATAAATATGTTACAATCTTTTAATAAATCAATAATCAGCTTGGGATTATCATGATGTTTCTTTTCTTTTCCCAAACCGAAAGGGTTTTCCCGCTGTTCTAAAAAATTGCCGTTTAGATCATATATTTGATAATAAGGCGACATTCCAAAATGCCCTTTCCACATAGCCGAATTGTTCTTTACGGCTACAGCGATTTTATTTTTTTTGTCCATTTCCCACTCCTTAATTTAACGGTTGATTATTCGTCGCTTAAAATCACCTCTTGACAATTTACTTGAATCCTTCTAATTTCAATAAACGATTAAATCAGTTATGTTAAAATATATATGGAATTACATCAATTAAAAACTTATATACACGTGAACTTCTACAAGAAAACAAACGACTCGTTCAAGCCGGATAGGAAAATATTTCGATATATTTTTCCAAAGGTATTTTCTTTAACAAAAGTAGTTCTCAGCTTGATATATTTTTCGGCAATTTTATATGCCCAAACCTCTTCCCCTAAATTTGAATATGTTCCATTTGATAAGGGACTTTCACCAAAAACCGTACTCTGCATACTTCAGGATTCAAAAGGATTTATGTGGTTCGGAACACTGAACGGATTATACAAATATGACGGATACAATTTTACTGTTTATAAACATGATCCGGATGACCCATATAGTCTGAGTGACAATAATATAACCGCTCTTTATGAGGATAGAGCCGGGAATCTCTGGATTGGAACCAATGACGGCGGACTGAATAGATTTGACCAAAGGAAAAAACAGTTTATACATTACTTACCTGATAGTAACAATCCGTTCAGTATAAATGATACTCGTGTTATGGCAATAAGTGAAGACCAAACAGGTACACTATGGATCGGCACTCAGCGTGGAGGACTTAATAAGCTTGTCCTGACTCATTTAGGTAATAAAACCGGAGTATCTGCCAAGTTTACACACTACAAACATGATCCCAAAAATCCAAACAGTCTCAGTAATAACGATGTCCGTAATCTCTTAGTTGACCGTTCCGGCAATCTCTGGATCGGTACGGAACACGGCGGGTTGAATATCTTGAACCTGAAAACCAAAAAATTTACTCACTACAGGCAAGGACCGAACGATGGGCACCATTTGATAAATGATACAATCACTTTTCTTTATGAAGATCAGTCCGGAGTAATATGGATCTGCACTTACAAAGGGATAAACTTGTTCAATCCAAAAACCGGTTACATTTCCCGATTCGGATTTGATACTACAAACCATAATAGTTTGAATGATGCTTGTATCTGGAGTATATCTGAGGATCTTTCAGGTAATCTTTGGTTCGGCGGCGAAGTCGGGTTCGGACTTTATAAGTATGAACCTCAATCTAACCGGACTATCCACTTTCAAAATAACCCGGGCTTACCATATATTCTTAGATACGGAGACATTAATTCTGTTTATAAAGACCGGACAGGACTGCTTTGGTTTGGTACCTGGAATGGCGGACTTTATAAATACAATCCTCTTACAGAACAGTTTGGTCATGTTATACTTAATTCAAAAGAACCTCCAGGTTCACTTGAAAATTGGGTGAATACAATTTTCGAAGATCATTCGGGCAGATTATGGGTTGGAACTGAAACAGGAGAAATGAAGAGACTTCTTCCTAATTCCAAACCGGATGGAGAACCAATATTTAAAACATATAAAAAAAATAATCAAAAGACCGTTGGGTTATACAACAATTCCATAAGTGTAATCCGTGAAGACAAGAACGGTAAATTCTGGATCGGCACGACAAAAAATGGTTTGAGTATTTTCGATCCGGAAACGGGACACTTCACTTATTTTAATCCCAATCCGAAAGTTTTTTATGTACAGGGTGTTCAGTCCTTGTATATCGACCGATCAGGTGTAATCTGGATTGGGAGCGCGACCGGAGGAATATATCTCTATGATCCGTCAACCAACAGATTCAGAAACTACCGTCATACACCCGGCAATTCGAACAGTCTGATTGCAAATACTATTTATACTGTTTATGAAGATTCGAAAGGTTGGTTTTGGATTGGAACCGACGGAGGTCTTGATAGACTTATTATGAGCAAAGGAAAAGGAGTTGACCGGAAAATATTAAATATAAAACATTATAAGCCAAATCCTTACGATTCAACCGGCTTAAGTAATAATGATGTTATTTCAATTCTTGAAGACAAATCCGGTGTTCTTTGGATTGGAACAGAAGGAGGTCTCAATAAGCTCCGGCCGGCAGGCATGCACGGTAACTCTACTTATTCGGGTAGTAAAAACGAGGGAACTCTTAGATTTACACATTACACTGAAAAAGATGGGTTACCCGATGATGTTATTAACGGAATATTGGAAAATGATCAGGGAAATCTTTGGCTTAGTACTAACAACGGATTATCAAAATTTAATCCAAAAACAAAAATATTTAAAAATTATTATGCAGCCAACGGTCTGCAAAGCAATAAATTCAAAAGAGGCGCATATCTTAAACGTAAGAATGGGATGTTGTGTTTTGGCGGAATGAACGGTTTTAATATGTTTAACCCGGATAGTATTAGAGAAAATACTCACATTCCAAAAATTGCAATAACAGATTTTCAATTCTTAAATCAGTCGGTAAAAACAGAAGATAACCCTCTAACAAAATATTCTATTGAAAAAACTAAAGAAATCAACTTAACCTATAATGATTACTCGGTATCTTTCGAGTTTTCCGCTTTGGATTTTACAAATCCGGTGAAAAATCAATATGCGTATATGATGGAAGGACTTGAAAATAATTGGAATTATATCGGCAGCAGGCATTTTGTAACTTTTACTACTCTACCGCCCGGGATTATACATTTAAAGTAAAAGGTTCGAACAATGACGGCGTGTGGAACGAGAAAGGTACTTCTCAGTTGCTCCCCCGCCATGGAAAACATGGTGGGCATATAGTTTGTATATTATTGCTTTAACCGGGATAGTTCTTGGTTATATACGGTTTAGAACAAAAGCACAGGCAAAAGAATTAGATTTTAAAGAAAAAGAATTGATACTGAGCAAACAAAAGGAAATTGCACAGCAACAGACGCTTGAAGCGGTTGAACTTGAGAAAGAAACACGTAAAAAATACACACAAAAATTGCTTACTGTGCAGGAAGAACAATGCAGACGGATTTCAAATGAACTTCACGATTCCGTTGGGCAGGATTTGCTTGTTGTAAAAAATCTAATCCATCTCGGCAAAAAAAATAATATTAATGTGATCGAGAACGATTCTTATTACGATAAAATATTCAATTCTGCTTCCAGGGCAATTGATGAAGTAAGAGATATTTCCCGCGCGCTGCATCCCGTGCAGTTAGAAAAACTCGGCTTAACTCTTGCCGTTAAATCACTAATTGATAGGTTTAACGAAACTACGGAAATTGCTTGTTCTTCCGGTGTAGATGATATTAACGACATCCTAAAAAAAGAGAGTGAAATTCATTTATACAGAATTGTGCAGGAGTGCTTAAACAATATTATTAAACACTCTAAAGCTGATAGAGTAAACATTAAAGTTTCGAAAAAAACGGATAAAATTATTCTTTTAATTGAAGATAACGGAAAAGGATTTGATTACAATAAAACCAAAAAAAATGCAGGCGGCCTTGGACTGAACAGTATTTTAGAAAGAGTAAATTTACTAAATGGCGAGTTGGAAATTAAATCGGAGTTGAATAAAGGAACAAAGATTTTGGTAAAAATAAAAATAGATTCCAGTTTGAAATAATATTATATTTAAATTATGTCATAAGAGAATGTATCGCTACTCTGTAGCTTACATTGTTTTGTTCTTTTTTTATTATTAACATTCCGCTACTCTGCAACGGCTGGCTGGCAATTCGGAATCTAAATTAAGGCTGAACAGTATTTCGGAAAGAGTGAATTTGTTAAATGGGAAGGAACAAAGATTTTAGTAAAAATAAAAATAGATTCCAGTTTGAAATAATATTGTATTTAAATTATGTCATAAGAGAATGTATCGCTACTCTGTAGCTTATATTGTTTTGTTCTTTTTTTATTATTAACATCCCGCTACTCTGTAGCGGTTAAAAATGAATTAACCGCATAGCAGTCATATATTTGCAGCAGTTAAATTAAAAAATGAACAAGCCGCATAGCGGTGGCAGATTAGTAGTCAGTTGAAAAACAAATAACGGTTAAATTTTAAAATGAACAAACCGCGTAGCGGCGACACATTAGTAGAAAAAAAATGGAACATAAAAAAAATTTTAAGCTCCATAGGAGCGACATATTCTTTTTCTATTATTAACATTCCGCTACTCTGCAACGGTTAAAACTAAAATAATAATAAAGAGATTGAACCAATAGTGATAAAAAAACCGCAAATGATTAAAGCTCAAAATAGAAAAACAAATAACGGTTAAATTTTAAAATGAACAAACCGCGTAGCGGCGACACA
>CAZXJG010000060.1:0-17301 GCA_964640985.1 uncultured Melioribacteraceae bacterium
AAATTGAATCGTTGCAAAAATTACCGGAAAATATTTCTTCACCTATCGCTTTTAATTATAATTTTAATTTTAAAAGTTTTAGGCTGATTTCCATTGTGTTCGGTGTAAAAGAAATAGATATTAAAGGGGGAGGCAGCGGACATGTTAAAAGCGACTCATCTAATTTTTCTATTTCCAGTAACATTAAAGTAAATTACTTTTTTAACTATGGGAATAAAAATTCATCACAAGGGAAATTTTATCTTTCTAATATAAATGCAGATATAAATTTTTCCCGTAATAATCAATCCATTGCGTTTAAAAATCTTTTCGGTTCGTTGTCGTTATCAATTGGTAAAATTTATTTTGGTAATAATCTTAAAAATCTAAATGCCGATTTGGTGTTTAATCAGAATAAACTTTATTACGACTTGATGGGAGATTTATTTAATAAGCTTCATATTGAATCGGGTGGAAATATTTCTATGACTCCGAGCGAGCAAGTGGTCAAAATGCGAAATTTACTTATCAGTTATAATGGAGTTAATTGGCGAAGTGATTCTACGATAGTTTTGTCTTTTACTCCCAAATATTTGCAACTTAAAAATCTTTTCTTAAAACATAAAAAAGCGTTTGTTGAATTAGACGGAATAATTTCACGAACCGGAAAGCAAAATATTTCTTTAATAGCGGGTAGAATTCCAGGGAAAATATTGACCAAAATATTTTTGAACGAAAAAAAATCTAATTTCAGATCTTCAATTAATTTTACTGCAAACATTACAGGAAATTTACGTTCTCCTTTAATCGAAGCTTCTTTTACAGCAAATAATTTAGGGTTTGGCAATATTAAATTTGGTAACTTGATTTGTAGATTAAATTATAAAAATAAAAATTTAAATACATATTTGCGTTTTATCAATTCAAAATTAGATTTTTCAAATCCTTTATTAAGTATCGATGGAAATATCCCGATAAATCTTAGTCTGAGGAAAAACAAGTTAAATATTTTGGTTAATAAAGAAGTTTCACTTGAACTTAAAAGTACTAAGTTTAATTTAGCATCATTTGGCGATTTGCTTCCATTTATAAAAAAGCCTGCAGGTATTCTTTCTACTAATCTTAAAATCCACGGAACATTACCTAAGTTACTTTATGATGGATATTTAACTGTGTCGAACGGTTCGTTTGTTTCTACTTTAAATAATATGGGTTATAAATATGGATTGAATATCAATTTTAACGGTAACAAAGTTAAAGCTACGAAAATAGAAATTAGAAATCGCAAAGGTTCAAAATATTATGGCGTACTTAATGGAAACGGTTTACTTAAATTTAATGGGTTCAAATTAGAAAATGCAGATTTAACGTTCAAAGGAGATCTTGCTATATTAAATAAGGATTCCCGGGAAGCTACAAAAAATATTTACGGAAATTTGTTTGTCGGTACCGGAAATAATTGGCATTTTATTTATGATAAAGGTAAAAGCAATTTTAATGGAACTATTTTAATAAAAAAATCGAATTTGACAATTTTACCCAAGAGTGGAACAACCTCCGTTTCGCAAGGAAGCATTATTTATAAAATAATAACCGATTCATCTCGTATTAGTTATCAAGAGCGAAAATTTAAAGAATTGGTTTCGGCAATAGAAAAAGCAAAACTGGAAAAAGAATTAAGAGCAACTACGGCTAATTTTAATTATGACATCAAAGTAAAATTGGTAAACGATACTAAACTTGTATTGTTATTATCTCCGGTTTGGAATCAAAAACTTGTTATAGAAACAAAAGGGGAAATGGAATTTGCCAGAATCAACGGCAGAATTAGAACTCAAGGTACTTTGCAATTACAGCCTGGTTCAAAATTGGAATTTGTTAAAACATTTGATGCGCAGGGGAATATTACTTTCGAATCCGATATTACCGATCCGTATCTTAATGTTACAGCTACGTATCAAGGTCCATATAATGAAGGTACGGTAAATAATCCTAAAATGACGGAAGTAGAAGTTGAATTAAAACTTGCCGGATTATTAAGCAAATTAGGCACAAACTTGATGAAAAATCCGCAAGATATTTCTATTTATAAAGGCGTTAGAAATATTCAGAATAAGATTAGGGATAATCAATACGACCTTTCCGATGCAATTTTATTCATTTACATCGGCAGATTTAAGAACGATTTAACTGCGCAAGACAAGAGTAATTTAGCCGGTTTAGGCAGTACCGCCACGTCGTTTCTCGGTTCGGCTCTTACTTCTTTAATCAATTCTGCAGTTGGCGACTTAGTAAGCAACATTCAGGTAAATCAAACGGAAGCCGAAACTAAAATTATTGTATCTGGTAGATTGCAGAATATCAGGTACAGCTTTGGCGGTTCAACACGAATTCAGAATATTAATGAAGCCGATATTAAAATTGAATATCAACTTTTACCCAATTTGCTTTTCAGATTGGAGCGGAAAGACCCGATAATACGATCTTTCGGTACAGAAGAAAAAATAGATGAAATAGGTTTAAAATATAAAATTGAGTTCTAATGAAAAGAAAAATTAAGGCATTTTTTAAAAAACATCCTACGTTAAAAATTAAGCCGAAAAAATTAGCGGAACAGTTGTTTATAAAACAACCGTACGAATATGCTAAAATGAAAGAAGTGCTGCATGTATTGGTTGCCGAATCGTTTCTAACTAAAGTTGGAAAGAGATATCAGTTTTATATACCGACACCGAAAAATATTGTTGGAAAATTAATGATTTCACGCGATGGTTCCTACGGCTTTGTATTATCGAATAATCATAATTTTAATGATATTTTTATACCTGGTAAATATTTGAACACCGCTTTTAGCGGCGATATTGTTCAGGTAGATCTTCTTGCTAAAAAGAAAGGTAAAAATATCGAAGGAGCAATAACAAAGGTTATAGAACGCAAAAGGGAAGAATTAATTGGTACGCTGCATAAAACAAAATCATTTTATTTTGTTTTACCGGATGAAAAAGATATTCATCGTGATATTTATGTTGCCGTATCAAATTTGAATAACGCTAAAAATGGTGATAAGGTTGTTGTTGGTAATATAGAGTGGAATTCACATTTATTGAATCCTGAAGGAAAAATAACGGAGATTTTAGGGAAAGCGGGTACGTATGAAACCGAAATTGCCGCCATTGCACGGGAATTTAATATCAGTTATAAATTCCCGGTTAAAGTTTTGAAAGAAGCAAAAGATATTTCCGGGAAAATCTCTCCGTCTGAATATAAAAAACGGCTTGATCTTAGGGATGAAAATGTTTTTACGATTGATCCGGAAGATGCTAAAGATTTTGATGATGCGGTTTCTGTAAAAGTGCTGAACAACGGAAATTTTTTAGTTGGAATTCATATAGCGGATGTTAGTTATTATCTCAAAGAAGATTCTTCGATTTTTAAAGAGGCGAATAAAAGAGGGACAAGTGTTTATTTTGTGAATAATGTTATTCCGATGCTGCCCGAAAAACTATCGAATGACGTTTGTTCTTTGGTCCCTCAAAAAGACCGGCTTACTTATTCGGTGCTTATTGAACTAACAGCGCGAATGAAAGTTGTAAAATATCAAATTAAAAAATCTATTATTCGAAGCAAAAAAAGATTTACATATTCCGAAGCACAAAAAATTCTCGATAACAAACGGGGAGAATTTTATGATGAACTTTTCACATTAAATAAAATTGCGGTAAATTTAAGAAAAAAAAGAATGCGCAAAGGAAGTATCAATTTTATTAGGCCCGAAGTTGAATTCAAATTAGATGATAAAGGTGTACCGTTAAAAATTCAAATTAAAAAGTTAATGCCTACTAATAATTTAATAGAAGAATTAATGCTTCTAACAAATCAAATTGTTGCTTCACATCCTTCATTGAATAATTCGAGAATAGATTTCCCGTTCATTTATCGGGTACATGATTTGCCCGATAAAGAAAAGCTGTTTGAATTTGCTAAGTTTGTTAAAACTTTAGGATATAATTTTAACCCCGATGCAGCAAAAAATTCAAAGGAATTGCAAAAATTATTAGAATCTGTAAAAGATCAGGAAGAAGAAGCCTTAATAAACGAAATTGCTATTAGATCAATGGCAAAAGCGGTTTATTCTGCCGATAATATTGGACATTACGCACTTGGTTTTAAATACTATACTCATTTTACTTCACCGATAAGGCGTTTCCCTGATATTATTGTTCATAAATTAATTTTTGATTATATTGAGAAAAAACATAAATCCCGTTTTTCTAAAAATGCACTTAAAGAAATTGCCGGGGTATCATCGGAACAAGAAAAAAGCGCATTACAAGCCGAAAGGCTTTCTGTTAAATTTAAACAAATGGAATATTTGAAAAATAGACTCGGAGATGATTTTCACGGAATTATTTCGGGTATAACAAATTTTGGAATGTTTATTCAATTAAGTGAGAATTTGGCTATGGGTTTGGTCCGTTTAGCAGATATGGAAGATGACTATTATGTTTTGGATGAGAAAAATTATGTTCTAACAGGTCGGTTAACGGATAAAAGATATCGTTTAGGCGATAAAGTAAAAGTTAAGCTCATTAGAATTGATAAAGAACGAAGAGGTATTGATTTTTCTCTTTTGTAATTAATAAAAAGTTATTATTATTTTTTTATATATAATTAGGATTAATATGAAACGCTTAGTAGTTATTATTATTTTATTTTTGATAACGGCAGTCTCTATTTACCCGCAAAAATTCGGGCAAAACAGAGTTCATTATAAAGAATATAATTGGGAATATATTCAAACCAAATACTTCGATATTTACTTTGGCGGAAAAGCAAGACAAACAGTTGAGTTCTTAGCAAAAATAGCGGAACAATCATTAAATGAAATTGAATCCGTTTTGAAATATCAAATTAATAATAGAATAACAATAATTCTTTATAATTCACATAACGATTTTCAAGAGACCAACGTATCGGATAATTTTATTGGTCAGGGTGTAGGAGGTTTTACCGAAAGTTTCAAAAACAGAGTAGTAATCCCTTTTGAGGGTTCGTATAAAACATTTAGACATGTAATTAATCACGAACTTACACACGCTGTGATGAATGATATGCTTTACGGCGGATCGGTTCAGAATATTATTTCCAAAGGTATTACTTTGCGCTTGCCGATTTGGTATAATGAAGGAATGGCGGAATATCTTTCGATTGGGTGGAATACCAATGAAGATATGTTTATACGGGATGCTATAATTAATGAATACCTTCCGAATATTAGTCAGCTTAACGGATATTTTGCATACAGGGGAGGGCAATCTATTTTTGAGTATATTGCAGAAACTTACGGAAGACCGAAGGTAGGCGAGCTGTTACGTAAAATTCAAGCTGCTGGAAATTTAAATGAAGGATTGAAAGTTACGTTGGGAATATCGTTGAAGGAGCTAAACAGAAGATGGAAAAAATCACTCAAAGTTGAATACTGGCCCGGAATTGCTACAATGCAGGAACCCGATATTTTTGCAAAAAGATTAACAAATAATAAAAAAACAAGAGGCTTTTATAATACAAGTCCTGCTATTTCCCCTCAAGGCGATAAGGTTGTGTTTATATCCGACCGTGACATTTATTTGAATGTTTATGAAATGAACTTAGCCAATCCGAAAAAAGTAAAATTGATTGTACATAGTGGTACAACAAATAATTTTGAAGAATTGAATTTACTTTTCCCTTCGCTTAGCTGGGCGCCCGATAATTATAGAATAGCTCTTGCAAGTAAAAGCGCTGGTTTTGATGCTATCGATATAATTGATACTCGAAATGGTAAAATAAAGAAATTACCTATACATTTAGAAAGTATTAAATCGGTTGCTTGGTCGCCTAATGGTAAAATGATTGCTTTTGTTGGGGCTACTGCAAATCAATCGGATATATATGTATATTATCTTGATTCTAAAAAGCTGGAAAATTTAACTTCCGATATTTTTAGCGATTCCGAACCTGTGTGGGCTCCAAATAGTAAAATAATATATTTTTCATCCGATAGGGGGAAGTATTTACATCAAGTGAATGCTGGTCCTAACTTTAATATGATAAAAATAAATTTTAAACAGTTGGATATTTATTCGATAAATATTGATACTAAAAATGTTGTAAGAATAACAAATTGGAAATTAAGTACAGAACGTTCACCTGTTGTTTCACCCGACGGAAAGGAAATTTTGTTCATTTCCGATTATAACGGAATTAATAATATTTATAAAAAACGTGTTGTGCTTACAAAGAAAGATACGGTTAAAAGTATTGTTGAACTAAAAGCGGTTCCTATAACTAATTCACTTAATGAAATAAGTGAACTTACATTATCGAAGGATGGAAAAAGATTAGTGTTTTCCACACTTTATGATGCCGGTTATAATTTATTTCTTATGAAAGATCCTTTTTCGCT
Organism: uncultured Melioribacteraceae bacterium; assembly: GCA_964640985.1. Taxonomy (GTDB): domain Bacteria; phylum Bacteroidota; class Ignavibacteria; order Ignavibacteriales; family Melioribacteraceae; genus CAZXJG01. The sequence continues at coordinate 6,425 of CAZXJG010000060.1, forward strand.
GCCTTCATTAAAAAAATTGAAAGATACACCTTATATGACAAGTTTGCTTGCACCTCATAAAAAAATAGATACAACTAAAATAGCGAGAATCAAAACCATCCAAAAAAACGCTAAAATCAAAAATTCCGTTTTAACAAAAAAAACCGTACAAAAACAAGATACTACAAAACAAAAAATAATTTTTGCCACCGGCGAAATAATAAATCAAGATACCAGCACTGTGTCTAAAAATAAATATACAAATTATATTTTCGGAAGTATAAACAAAAAAATAGAAGAAGATACATTAGCGGCAAGAAGGAAGAGATTGTTTTCGGCTAAGTTAGATAAAAACGGTAATTTTTTAATACATAAATATAAGGTAAGCTTTTCACCGGATATTGTTTACGCAAATGCCGGTTTCAGTTCCCTTTACGGGTTATTGGGTACTACGGTTTTGTCGTTTAGCGACATGCTCGGCAATCATAGACTGATTGGTACAACAAGTATGCAAATGGATTTAAAAAATAGTGATTACGGTTTATCTTACTTCTATTTGGGTAAAAGAACTAATTTTGGCGTAGAGTTTTTTCATACGGCACGATTTGTTTTGTTATATAACAATTATCGAAACGACCTTTACAGATTTCAAAATTTTGGAGGAATTTTTTCGGCGCGTTATCCTTTTAGCCGGTTTTATCGTATTGATGGGGGATTAAGCATTTTGGATGTTTCGTCTGAAAATCTTGATGATTTTACTGTTCCTATGTCAAAAAATACTTATTTTATACCAACGGTAAGCTTTGTACACGATAATACATTATGGGGATATACTTCACCTATTGATGGTACCCGGTATAACTTAACTTTATTTGGTAGTCCCGGTATTACATCAAAACGACAAAGTTTTTACTCGTTTACTTGGGATTATCGGCATTATTTTAGATTTTGGTTTGATAATGCATTTGTATTTAGAATTTCCGGCGGATATTCCAGCGGTGCTAATCCGCAGCGGTTCTTTTTAGGAGGTACAAGTAATTGGATAAACCGTACTTTCGCTACTGGAGAAATTCCACTGAAAAATGCTTCCGATTTTGCCTTTTTATCGCCTGCAATGCCTCTTAGAGGTTACGATTATGCACAACAAATCGGGACAAAATATTCTCTTCTGAATTTAGAACTTAGGATGCCGATAATAAGATATCTATTAACAAGTCCTTTACCTTTATTATTTCAAAATATATTAGGTACAGCATTTATTGATGCGGGAACTGCGTGGGATAACAATAGACAGCTAAAACTTTTCGGTAGAGCACCGGATGGTACTACCATAACAAAACATTTATTGATTGGTACCGGATTCGGTGCAAGGGTCTATTTTATATTTCTTTGGAAATTTGATGTTGCTTGGGCTTATAATTTACAGAGATTTTCAAAACCGAAATTTTATATATCGATGGGATTGGATTTTTAAGGTATTCAATTAGTAAGTTATTTTGAAAATAGGGAAATTTTAATCTTTATTAAACTTTTACTTGACCTTTTAAAATCCGGTTCATAAATAAAAATAATTATTCACAACCTCACATTAAATTAATTATAAAAACCGGATGGTTATATATAAAAGTTAGATTATGCCGGCTTTTTATAGTCTTTCTTAGATTCATTAGATTTTTGACTATCTGTGCTTTTTACAGCATCCGATTTAGATGTAATAGTTGATTTGCTTTTAGTAGAACTGTTTGAATGGTTTTTATAATCGGTTTCATAAAAACCTGATCCCTTAAAAATAGGGGTTAAACCTGCACTAATTAATTTTACGACATGTCCATTACATTGGGGACAATTTTGTAATGGTTCAGCTGTCATTTTTTGAAAATATTCAAATTTGTATCCGCAATTTAAACACTTATAATCGTATGTAGGCATTTTATTACCTCCGGAATAAATCAAAAAAATATTTAACTTTAAAAATAATTACTTATTAATTCAAATCAAATAGGTATTGAATGTTTGTAAAATTATTCTCTCATTATGTTTAAAAGTTAACTTAAAAAGCTGTATTCTTTCGAGTTCTTTTTTGACAAATAAATTTAATAGCCGTCTGTTAATATCCTTCCGGGAAAATTCCGAAAATCTTTTACTTAGTTGGTTATTAAAGAAAAACTAATAATTTTAGCACCCGGCAAATCTTTATTGATAACCTTTTCCTAAATTTAAAATTTTTAATTCCTTCACTATTAAGTTTCTTCGTGTGAAGGACTTTAATTTCTATTATATTATTTGGGTTGTTTTATAACATTATGTAATCATGAAAAAATTTAAATACATAAGCATAATTGTATTATTAATAGTTTTGTCCGGTTGTTTAAATTATGAACAGGTAACAACTATAAATACGGACAATACCGGCAAAATGTATGTCCATTATTGGGTAAAAATCAATTTCAATGCTGATTCAAGTTTTATTAATAAGATTGGTCTCTTTAATAAAAATGCGGTAAAAAAAGAATTTACATCAAAATATTCTAAAATTAAAAAAATAGAAATTTATAAAGATTACACCGACAGCACTATTCATGTTAAGATTAAATTAACATTTAATAATTTTGATTCGTTAAATCAAGCTCCGGCATTTAGGGGAGCACAATTATCAATAAAAGACGGGCCCGGAGGCACGAAAATATTTTCACAATATATCCCGCCAATTTCTGCTGGATTTGGATTAGACAGCAATATTACTACAATTAAATATATTTATTATTTACCAGGCGAAATTCAATCGGATAATGCGAATTCACTTTTTAGAAACAAACTAACGTGGGTTTTTACGCCGAAAGAATTAAAAAAAGGGAAAATTATTAAGGCAAAGTACATTCCATTTAGATTAAAAGAAACCCCCCGATGGGTACTCGTTTTATCTTTTACAGTAATTCTTATTGTGTTGATATTTTTATTCTGGAAAAGGGAAAAATAATTATATATATTTAAATTTATTTTTTAATAAATAAAATAGAAAATGAAAGATATTGAACCGATTATTTTTGCAGGAAGTGCAAGTAGAAAGTTAACTGATAAGATCACATCATTCCTAAATTTAAAACCTGGTAATGTTGAAATAAAAAGATTTAGTGATGGTGAAATTTGGGCTAAATACAAACAGAATATCAGAGGGCGGGATGTTTTTATTGTACAAACAACACCTCCTCCTGCTGATAATTTAATGGAATTGCTGATAATGATTGACGCGGCAAAAAGGGCTTCTGCAAAAAGAATTACTGCAGTAATACCTTATTTTGGTTATGCCAGGCAAGATAGAAAAGACCAGCCTCGTGTTGCTATATCTGCAAAATTAGTTGCCAATTTACTTACTGTTGCCGGAACAGACCGGGTAATTACTATGGATCTGCACGCAGCACAAATTCAAGGTTTTTTTGATATACCCTTAGATCATTTATATGCTTCTCCTATTTTTTCCGGTTTGTTTGCAGATATTAAAGAAAATTTGGTTTTGGTTTCACCCGATATAGGCGGCATTAAATTAGCTCGTGCTTATGCTAAAAGATTAAATGCTCAATTGGTTGTTATTGATAAACGACGTCCTAAACAAAATGTTTCTGAGGTTATGAATATTATTGGTGATGTTAAAGGCAAAGACGTTCTTATAATTGACGATTTAATTGATACCGGTGGAACTTTTGTATCTGCAGTAAAGGTTTTAAAAAAAAATGGCGCAAAAAAAGTATTTGGTGCAATTACTCATCCTTTATTTTCTGATAATTCCGTTGAGAAAATCGAAAATTCGGTAATTGATAAACTTTATATAACCGATAGTATTGAATTTAAAAGTAAAAGTAGTAAAATTATTGTTAAATCAGCTTCTGAAATATTAGCTGAAGCTATAAAGAGAGTACATGATAATGAATCGATAAGTTCATTATTTGAAATAGATAAAAGTTAAAATTCTGAAAATAATATTTTGGAGAAAATAATAAAATGTCTGAAATAACATTAACCGCAAAGAAAAGGGACAAATCTACTAAAGGGAAACTTCATCAACTCAGAAGAGAAGGTAAAGTGCCAGGTGTTTATTATGCTCGTGGGAATGAGCCTATTTTATTTTACGTTTCCAATATTGATTTGAAACCTTTAATTTATACTTCGGAAACACATATCGTTAATCTCAAGCTTGACGATGAGAAAAGTTTACAATGTATTATTAAAGATACTCAATTCGACCCTGTTTCAGAAAAAGTATTACATATCGATTTTCAAGGAGTAACACTTGGTGAAGAACTTGAATTACAAGTACCCGTAGTATTTTTTGGGCAGGCTAAAGGGATTAAAGAAGGCGGTTTACTGCAGCAGTATTTGCATAAATTAACTATTGGATGTTTGCCGCGTAATATCCCTGAAAAAATAGAAGTTGATATTACCGATTTAGAATTAGGCAATTCAATTTATGTTAAAGATATTTCTTTTGAAAATATACGTATTCTTAATTCTGAAGATGCCATAGTAGTATCGGTTTTGGTCCCGAAGGTTTCTGAGGAAGAAGCTGAAACTGTTGCCGGAGAAAAAGCTGAAGAACCTGAAGTTATTTCAAAAGGCAAGTCGGATAAAGAAGAATAGTATATTTAATTTTGAAAGCAATTTTAGGATTGGGCAACCCTGGCGAGGAATATATTAATACGAGACATAATGTTGGATTTATGATTCTCGACAGATTTGCTGAAAAATATCATCTGCAATTTAAACCCTCAAAACACGATTATTATTTTGCGAAAGGGGAATTGGAAAATTCACCTTTCGTATTGGTTAAACCACTTACTTATGTTAATAGAAGCGGTGAATCTGCTTTTGATGTTTTAAATGATTATAAAATTACTTTAAATGATATTTTGATAATATGTGATGATTTGAATCTTGAATTTGGGAAAATTAGAATTAGAAAATCAGGCGGCGATGGCGGGCATAATGGCATTGCTTCCATTATTTATAGTTTAAATAGCGACTATTTTTTACGTTTAAGATTTGGAATCGGCAGAAATTTTGAGAAAGGGGAAATGGTAAATTTTGTGCTTTCTAAATTTACTGAAAATGAATTAAGCGAATTAACAAAAAAATATGATATTGCCGTTGAGTTAATTGAAAGTTTTATATTAGGCGATAGCGAAACTATGTTAAATTTGCTGAGTAAAAAAAATAAAATTGAAAAATTATAAAAATTTAAAAAGTAAGGAATATAAATAATTTTAAATAGACAATTAAAATTTGAAAATGAAGATGCCTTTTTTAGTTATTGCACCACTAATCAAATACCATTATATTTACAATTTATATTTTTAACCCTGCTTCACAATTTATTATATTGTGAGGCCAGTTGACCAAAGGGAGGTTTTATGAAAAAAAGGAATTACGAGAGTGTAATTATTTTTAATTCGTCTCTCGAAGATGAACAAATTGATGCCGCTATTAGAAGAGTTAAGTTAGCTTTGGAAAATAATGGTGCAACAATTACCGATATCGAAAAATGGGGCAGAAAAAGACTCGCTTACTCAATTCAAAAATCAAAAAGTGGATATTATTTAATTATCAGGTTTATTGCTCCCCCCGATAATATCTCTAAATTAGAAAGATTCTTCTTTTTAGAAGACACGATTATTCGTTATCTGACCAGCGTTTTAAATAAAAAAGATATTGAATATTATGAAAAGAAAAAGAAAGAAGATGCTGTTAAAAAGATGCAACAGGAAATTTCTTCTAACGATAGTGTAGATAAAAATGCATCGACTAATAAAGATAGTGAAGAATAATTTTAATGAATAGCATGGAGGTTTATTGAAAAATGGCTGATTTGAAAATGCCCGAGTTAAATAGTGTTTTTGTTGCGGGAAATTTAACGAAAGATCCTGTCTTTAGACAAACTGCAAATAATACTCCTGTTGTTAACTTTCACATTGCCGCCAACAGAAGATATAAGGATAGTAATAATCAATGGCAAGAAGATGTTTGCTACGTGGGTGTAGTTGCTTGGAATAAACTTGCAGATAGTTGTAGAGATCATCTTAAAAAAGGAAATGCTGTTTTGGTCGATGGAGAATTACAAAGCAGAACGTTCAAAACAGATGACGAAAGAAACAGAACAATTGTTGAAATTAAGGCTCGCAGAATCCAATTTCTTAACAAGTTTAATAAATTAGATATGGATAATTTTGAAGATCATAAAGAATTCAAATTAAATAATAGTGTTGTAGAAAACACTTCGGATTTTGAGAAAAATTCTTTCGATAAATTTTTAACTGATGAAGAATCTAACTTGATGAATGAAAAAGAAAAATAATTTCATTGGAGATAAAAAATGAGAACTAAAAAAATTAGGAAGATAATTACCGAATATATCAATTACAAAGACGCTAAACAATTGCATAAATTTGTGACAGATCAAGGTAAAATTATTCCCAGAAGAATTACAGGCTTAAGTGCAAAACAACATCGGGAAGTAGTAAAAGCTATAAAGAAAGCCAGACAAATTGCAATTATGCCCTATATTTCAGAAGCTGTTAAGTAAAGGAGGTTTGTAAAAAATGAAAGTAATATTAAGAAAAAATTACGAAAAATTAGGGCATATTGGAGATTTGGCAGATGTTAAAGATGGTTTTGCCCGAAACTTTTTGATACCCCGGAACATCGCCTATACAGCCACAAAAGGAAATATAAGAGCCTTAGAAGAAGAAAAAGCACAAAGCGCTAAAAAAGAGATTAAAATACTTCAAGGCGCACAGAAATATGCATCAGAACTTGAATCCGTTTCTATTACGATTTCAATTAAAGTTGGCGAAGAAGAAAAGCTTTTCGGCTCTGTTACTAACCAAATGATTGCCGATGCACTTAAAGAAAAGGGTTATGAAATTGATAAAAGAAAAATAGAAATTGATGAACCTATTAAATCGTTGGGAATTTATGGTGTAAAAGTTAAACTTCATCCTGCCGTAACTACTGTAGTTAAAACTTGGGTAGTTCGTGAATAATGACAGTAATTGTTCTAAAAGCCCCTTACGGTGGGGCTTTTTTTATGCCTTTAAATTGTTTCTAATTTTGAGTTTAGCCTTTATTTATAGTACTAAACAAATTATATATAAATTGATTTTTTGAAGATTACTATATATATTCGTAGTCTTATTTTTAATTAAAAGCGTTTAATAACAATATCGAAATATTATAATGAAAGAATTAAGATTTAGAATTATTGTAATTTTAGCTGCCATCGCATTAAGTCTTTATTTGTTATATCCTACCTATGCCGATTATCAAAACAACAAAAAGGTTGATAAAATAATTACAGTGATAAAAGATAGCATTAAAACTCTGCATCCTAGTATTAGCAATGGGAAATTAGAACCTATCTTGATGGATAAGGCTGATAGTATTAGGAATAGTAACCCAACTATGAGAGCCGATCGTGAAAAAAGAATTAAACTTGGTCTCGATTTACAAGGTGGTATGTACCTTGTACTTGAGGTTAATACTTCTAAACTATTAGGCAAGTTGGCTAAGGATCCGGATAGAACTTTTAGAGAACTATTGAAAAAAGCTTCTAAAAAAGCGGAAATATCCGATCAGAATGTTGTTGATATTTTGGTAAATGAATTAAAGCAGCATAAAATAAGGCTTAGCCGTTATTTTGGATCAATACGAGATGCGGATTCTAAAATAATTAGGAATTTAAAAAAACAAGGAGCTGATGCTGTTTCAAGGGCAATTGAAATTATTAGAAACAGGGTTGACCAATATGGTGTATCGGAGCCTAGTATTCAACAACAGGGTTCTAGAAGAATTATCGTAGAATTACCGGGTATATCAAAAGAAGAGGAAGCTAAAAGATTATTGCAGGGCAGAGCTCTTTTGGAATTTAAATTAGTAAAAGATGCTAATTTTACCATACAGGTAATGAAAAGAATAGATAATGTTCTTGCAAGAGATTTATACCAAAATAAAAATAAAACTTCAACTGATACAGCTTCGGTTGATACATCTAAAAACAAAGAAGATTCTGCCGCTGTTGCGAATATGAGTGCAGAAGAATTTGCTAAAAAACATCCGTTTTTTACAATTGCCGTTATTAATCCACGTAGTCCGGTTGCCGATGCGTTTGTAAAAGGACAAGACAGAGCAAAAATTCTTAGCTATTTAAACCGACCTGATGTTAAAAAAGTTATTCCCGATAATGCTCAATTTTTATTTTCTGCAAAACCGATTGTTGTTCAAAACGGAATAAAATATTATAAACTTTATTTAGTAGACAAACGAGCCGAACTTACCGGTAATGTAATTGTTAACGCTCAGGCAACTATTGATCCTCAAACTTCGGCACCAGTTGTTAGTATGCAGATGAACTCTGAAGGTGCACGGGAATGGGCGAGAATTACAGGTGCTAATATCAAAAAACGATGTGCCATTGTACTTGATGGCTACGTTTATTCTGCACCCGTAATTCAAGGTAAAATCCCTAATGGGAATTCACAAATTTCCGGTATCGGTACTATGGAAGAAGCTAAATTATTAGAAATTGTACTTAAAGCCGGTGCTCTTCCAGCTCCAATTGAAATTATTGAAGAAAGAACTGTTGGACCTTCATTGGGACAAGATTCAATTAGAGAAGGTTTTACTTCGGGTTTAGTCGGTTTTATATTAGTTGCTTTGTTTATGTTGTTCTATTATCGTAAAGCCGGTACGGTTGCCGATATAGCATTATTTTCTACTGTTCTTTTTATAATGGGGGTATTGGCAGCTTTTAAAGCCACATTAACATTGCCTGGCATTGCGGGTATTATCCTAACCATTGGTATGGCTGTTGATGCTAATGTTCTTATATTCGAAAGAATTAGAGAAGAATTGGAAACGGGTAAAACACTTAGAGCATCCGTTGATAGCGGCTTTGTTAATTCGTATTCTGCGATATTCGATTCTAACATCACAACATTTTTTATCGGCGTTATTCTTTATCAGTTTGGAAGCGGACCGATTCAAGGGTTTGCTCTTACGTTAATGATCGGTATTGTTTCAAGTCTTTTTAGTGCCATCGTTATTTCCAGAGTGATTATGGAATATATGCTTTATAAAGGTTGGAAAATTTCTGTCGGCTCTCGTGAACATATCTTGAAAAATAGACATTTTGACTTTTTGGGCAAAAGAAAAATTGCTTATATAATTTCAGGTTCACTATTTACAATTGGTGTAATTAGTATAATTGTAAGGGGACTTACATTAGGAATTGATTTTAAGGGCGGTACCGACATTGCATTGGGCTTTAAAAAACCAATTAATATTTCTGCTATAAGAAAGGATGTTGATAAATTAGAACTTGGTAGTGTTGAAGTAAAAACATTTGGTGGTGAAACCGGTGTATTAATAAGAACTGAATTACAAAATATTCCAAAAAATATTTTCCCCAAAATACTTGGAGCAATTGAAAAAAGAATTAAACAAACAATTCCAAAAATTAATTATTCGATAATTGATTCTTCAAAAAATTCCGTAACATTTAAGTTCCTTAATCCCAAGGTTACAAATAAAATCACAAATGCTCTTTTTGCAGATGGTTTTCAAACTGCTAAGGCATCTGAAGCTGCTAATAATACAAAAATGTTAATCCGTGTAGGTATTGCAGATTGGATTAAAATGAATTTTAAAGAAAAATTTGCCAATAATCCATTTAAAGTATTAAAAGAAGATAAAGTAGGCCCGAAAATTGGCAAAGAACTTACAATAGATGCTATTATTGCCGTGCTGCTATCTATGGTTGGGATACTTATTTACTTGGGATTTAGATTTAAATTTGTATTTGCATACGGCGCTGTTATAGCATTATTTCACGATGTGACTATTACACTTGGATTATTTTCGTTGCTTTATGGCTTATTCTCTTTCTTAAATTTGGAAATATCAATTGATGTGGTGGCGGCGTTTCTAACGTTAGTAGGATACTCAATTAACGATACCGTTGTTGTGTATGATAGAATTAGGGAATATATGAGAATACATAAAACAGCACCGTTAGAAGAAAACATGAATAACGCTATCAATAGAACTTTGCGTAGAACAATAATGACAAGTTTTACAACATTAATTGTTGTGGGCGTATTATTATTCTTTGGCGGCGACGTGCTTAGATCATTTGCATTTACTCTGTTTTTCGGAATAATTATAGGTACTTATTCGTCAATATTTATTGCTAGTGCTCTTGTTCTTGAATATGTTAAAAAGAAGAAGACCAAAATACAATTTTAAGTAATGGTTTTTTATTATTGAAAGCCGGGAAAAATTAACTTCCGGCTTTTTTTATATCTGTTTAGAATTGTTTTAATTAATCCTTGTTTTCTCCTTTTTTGAAATGAACTGATTTGGTATGATTGAAAATAGATTAGGATGAAAATTTAAGATTGTTTGAAGACAGGAAGACTAAAGGAATCGATTTATGTGTCTTTTTGTTTAATGTTCGGATAATAGATTTTGAAGATTTAGTTTTGGAAATAACTTTATAAGTGCACAAATAAACTTTGACCTAAAAAATTATTGAAATTTTACGTTTTAAATTTGTTCTAAAATAGCTCAAACAAACAATTTATTTAAATAACCTAGCGCGGTAAACCGCAAAAAAAAGAGGGAAGGTATAAACATTTACATATCCCGGGAATTTAAAAAGTATGATTGTCCGAAGGACGCTGTGCGTATGAATGTATGTTTGATTGAATTGTATAAAAATAGCTGTTAAATATTATTCAAACTGTTATAAGCAGTACACAACAAAAGTATCCCGCAAAAAGTGCGGGACAAGGTAAAAGAGAGAAGTATAAGGAAAAATCCGAAAACCAAATATGCATTATATTATAACTTCT
>CAZXJG010000061.1:0-239 GCA_964640985.1 uncultured Melioribacteraceae bacterium
ATCAAATCCCTCGGCAATATTATTCATAATTGAAATTGCAGCTCCACGTAACTGATCTACCAATCTGAAATCATTCTTGATTCTTTCATCTTGTGAAATAATATAAACAAGTTTTACAATTTCAAAAGCATCTTGCCAAATTGGCAATTCTTCAAAATTTTTATAACTCATTTAATTACACCCTAATCTTAAATCTGATAATCCGCAATCCGCTAATCCAATCTTACAATCTACAATTC
>CAZXJG010000061.1:339-8936 GCA_964640985.1 uncultured Melioribacteraceae bacterium
GTCAATCCGCTAATCCCGAATCCATAATCCGTTAATTCGAAAATCGTCAATCCGCTAATCCCGAATCCATAATCCGTTAATTCGAAAATCGTCAATCCGCAAATTCACTACATATACCCGCCCCGTCTAAGTGTTTCCAATCCACCACTGTCATCTTTATCTTGTGCACGTCCCGAACGTTCAGCGATATTGCTAAGTTTACCTGAACTTAATTCTTCAATAATTTCATCTACATTTCTTGATTCGGATTTGATTGGAAAAGTACATGGATAGCAGCCGAGCGAACGATAACGTTTCCCATCCCCTTGATTATAATACAAAGAAACCGTAGGGATATTTTCACGTTTAATGTATTCCCAAATATTTAGTTCGGTCCAATCCAAAAGGGGATGAATCCGCAAATGTGTGCCGGGTGCAAAATCCGTTTTGAATTGATTCCAAAACTCCGGCGGCTGATCTCCGACATCCCATAAATTTTCAACATCACGTGGTGAAAAGTATCTTTCTTTTGAACGGCTGCCTTCCTCGTCAGAACGGGCACCAACAATTACACCTGTATAAGGTTCGGTATTTTTATCAATTTCGTATTTCCCGGTTATATGATTCAATCGATACCTTTTCCATTTACCGTTTAATGTATTTTTTAAAGCATCCGTCTTTAGATATTTACAACATTGAATTCTGCCTACATTTCCATCGGGGAATGTTAATTTATTTTTCAAAGCTTCTTCGTTTTGTCCGTAAATCATATTGAGATTCCATTTTTTAGCCAATTTATCACGATATTCAATCATTTCCGGTATTTTGAATGAAGTATCAATATGTACCAAAGGGAAAGGAACATGTCCAAAGAAAGCTTTGCGTGCAAGCCAAAGAAGTACCGTGCTGTCTTTTCCTATCGACCATAACATGCAAAGATTTTTAAAATTTGCATAAGCTTCACGAAAAATATAAACGCTTTTATTTTCCAGTTCTTGTAAGTGATCCATAAAAATCCAAATAAAATTATAAAGGTATAAATTTAAAGGCCAAATATATAAAATGAAGGAATGTTGGAAAATTGGAATTATGGAATATTGTTTTCCATTAAAATTTATCTTCCCAATTTCCTTGTTTTTGTTGTAATGATTTTATTAAACTAATTAATTCATTTTCTACTTTGTAGTGTAGTTCGTCAAAATTTTGAAAGGTTGTGCTATTTAGTATTTCAATTTCTTTAAGTGAAATCATACCGGAAAACAATTCACCGCAAGAACCGAGAGCAATATTTAAAAAATTCAAATATTCCTTTAAATTTCTTCTACAATATCCTTCGGAAATATTTCTGCTAATGCTATGGGAAGCATCCAAAATATTATTTCTACTTTTAGATAATTCATAAGGAACATTTTGTGTTGACTTGTAAACAAACTTAAAGAGTTGAATCGCATCTTCCTTCACCCCGTGAAATATTAATTAGTTAATTATTCAATTATGAAAAAATTTTATTTCACAGGGCAGGCCCGTAGCTTCGTAAAACCACGATTAATATTTTTTCTCTTTAACTGCATTCTTCAAATTTCTTACCCATTATTCCATTTTTCCATCATTCCAACTTTCCTCAATATTTCATTCCTTTTCTACTTAAATAGATTTCGAAACATGTTCAAAAATTCTTTCGGCAGCTTCTGTTGTATTTTCTTTTTCAATATTAATTTCAATTGAGCCATTCAGTGGAATTTCATATTCAATATCAACTCCAGGTAAATTTTTAACTTTTCCGAGTCTCGCTTTTTCATAAATTCCACTATCGTCCCTTTTTTCGCAAATATCTATTGGAGTGGAAATATAAATTTCATGGAAATTTTTACATAGTTTTGCAACAAATTCTCTCGATTCACGATAAGGTGAAAGAAACGAAGCAACAACAAAAACGCCTTGCTCCTCTAATTTACTCACTAAATATCCAACTCGCTTAATGTGAATATTGACCTCCTCTTTGGAATATCCTATCTCAGGGAATAAATGTCGAATAGTGTGGCCGTCAAAATATTCCGTCTTAAATCCTTTCTTCTTCAATAAAGCTACCAACTCGGTAGCAATATCTTTTTTACCCGATTTTGCTAATCCCGTTAACCAGATAACAGCAGGTCTTATTTCTTTTTTCCCAAATTTAATTTTATCCCATGCCCGCTCATGAAAAAAATAAATCAACATTTTAAGGAAAATTTCCACACCGCCAACAGAAAAAGCAATTGTCAAATTTCCGATAAAAATGTAAACTAAAGTTACAGTTGTAAGCGTAGCAAGTATACGCCAAGAAATTGCTTTAACTATTGAGCGAGTTTTTGTTTCTTTGAACATACAATCAATTATAAATTAAAAATTTTAGATTTAACTTTTGAGATTAGCCATTATAAAATGTAAATTTAACTATTATTTGAAATTTCGAAAAGATGAATTAATTACTCCCAATATTTTTTTTGTTCAATAAATTAACAAATTTTTAGCGGTCAGTCTCATTCTATTTCCTCAGTGTACCTAACTCCTAATACACATACTCTAAAAGTTTCATAATCTTAAACCTCTGAATCTATTAACCTTTGTACATCTGCTCCTTTCATCTTCCAAACCTTTTAAATTTATTGCCAATTTTATCTTGTATTACATAGTCTTTTTTAGATATTCTACCACTTTCTGTTCAATAAAATTAAATACCGTATTACGATCGACTTTAAAATCCGATGTAAAATTAATTGGAAATTCATCTACATCATCATACGAAATCAACGCGCGTAAGTAAGTCGCTTTATCAAATTCAGAATGTTTTTCTTTCGCAACGGATATTAACTCAGCTAATTCATAATTTTTTAGAATAAAATACAAATCCACATAATCTTTATATGAAGCCCTATAAAGTGCAAGCAACTTCATAACCCCAATTTCTATGATTTGAGCTAATTTAAAATATTCAGTTTCAATTAATGGAAGAGCATTACTATACGATAATCTAAATAATGATACTTTAATAGTGTCATTCAACAAAAATGTTAACGTATTTCGTTCATTTTGAATAATAGAAATATTGAAGTTATTGAAAACCGTTTTCACAAGTTGAATTAATTTCTCATTATCAAATTTTCCCGATGTAAAAAAATCGAAATCAACTGATATTCGATGCCCAAGCTGAAGAGCTAAAGCAGTATCGCCGGCAAGATAAAAATCGTTTTTAAAAACGGATAATTTATTAAGAATTTCAATTCTATTTTTATCTAAAACAGAGTAAATTAATTTATTTTTGCCAGAGTTCATCATGTTTAACTAATTTTTGCCAAAACAAAAAATTTGTTCTGCTTAATGTTTTAGCTCCTTTTATTTTTAAATATTCAAAAATTTCATTTTTTGAAAAATTATTAAAGATAAAATGTATTGCAGATAAATCTCCGAATGAAAGTAATCTATTTAGGATATATTCTTTATGGATGATTAAATCCAAATTATTAAAATCGCAATCCCAAAAATATTTTTTATATTGAATTGGTAATTTGTTCAACAGATTTTATTATTCCCATTTATAATCTTTTTCTGCTCCAAATATTCAATAATACTCTTAACATTTTCAACCAAAATAGAATTCGTACTATTATCAATCTTTAACTCCGGATTTTTAGGTTCTTCATAAGGAGAAGAAATTCCGGTAAAATCATTTATCTCACCGGCTCTTGCCTTTTTATATAACCCTTTCGGATCGCGTTTTTCACAGGTTTCCAAATCACAGTCCACAAATATTTCTATAAATTTGTTTTTTGGTAAAAGGTTACGTACAATTTCACGATCTTTTTTAAATGGCGAAATAAATGACGTCAAAACAATTAAACCGGCATCCACAAATAGATTAGACACTTCCCCAATTCTTCTAATATTTTCTATTCTACCCTCTTTACTAAAATCAAGGTCTGAATTTAATCCTTGACGAATAGTATCCCCGTCAAGTAAATAAGTATGTATTCCTTTATTGAACAGCACTTTTTCAACTGCATTAGCAAGTGTTGATTTTCCACTGCCGGAAAGTCCGGTAAACCAAATACAGGCTCCCTTATGACCGTTTAATTTTTCATGATCGGATCTAGAAATTTTTGATTTATGCGGGATAATGTTGTTCATTTTTTTAGAAGATAGAATTTAGAAGATAGAATTTAGGAGTTTTGTTTGATTACTTTCATATATGAATTTAACAATTTGCCGATTTCTTGAATAAGTTCAAATAATTTTTCATCATAATAATAATTTAAATCTTTAGATAATATTAAATAATATTCACATTCGTTCAATGAACCTTGAGCAATATTATAATATCTTAACTTGTCTTGATTCGATTTTTTAGGAAACCCTTCGGCTATGTTTGCGGCTATTGAAACCGCAGCTCTACGAAACTGTGATGTTAGGCCATACACTTCTTCTCTCGGAAATCTGCTCGTTATTTTGTAAACTCTTAATACAAACGCGTGAGTCTTTTGCCAAACAACCAAATCTCGAAAGTTTTTTGCTTTCTCTACATTCACCTACTAACTCCCATCTCCTAAATTCTATCTCCTAATTTAAATGCACTTACAATAAATCCGAAATTTTTAAGCACTTCTTTATTATAAATCAATCCGGATTTATCTTTATTAACGAAGTAACCGCCTGCACCACGCAATATTGCATGTCCGGCACCTGTATCCCATTCCCAAGTTGGGCCCCCGCGGAAATATAGGTCTGCTTTACCCTCAGCTACCATACACATTTTTAATGAACTTCCTTTTGATATTTTGTTTTTAACTCTAAATTTCGAATAAAATTCTTCTTCTTCCTTGCCCGAATTCGACCTGCTTTGTACAACCGTTAAATAATCATCTTTGTTTTTTGAACTTACATGTAATTTAATATTTTCACTTCCCCGACTATCTTTTTTCCAGCTTCCGGTTTTCACCCCACCCCAGTAAAGCTCACCTGTTACGGGTACAAAAATAACACCCCAAATAGGCAACCGATCTTCAATCAATGCTATATTAATCGTAAATTCACCATTTTTCTTTATAAACTCCTTTGTGCCGTCTAAAGGATCTATTAGCCAAAATCTTTTCCAAGTTTTTCTTTCTTCAAACGGAATTTCTTTTCCCTCTTCGGATAATATTGGAATAGATGGGTCAATTACCGATAATCCGGATACAATAATTTCATTAGAAATTTTGTCGGCTTTTGTCAGAGGCGAATTATCGGACTTTAATTCAATTTCAAAATCGCCGGAATTGTAAATTTCAAGTGTCGCTTTACCTGCTTTAATTGCAAGTTCTATTATTTGATTAATTTGTTTATCTAATAACATTATTGAATGATTGAGCGATTTGATAATTGTCTTCCCGTCGATGTTTTTAGCAGGATTGATTTTTTAAAGCTTTGAGTTACTTTTTACTTCTTCATTCCCTTTAATAATTTCCCAATATTCTTTGATATTAGGCAAGTAAACTAAAACAACGCCGCTAATAATAGTGCTGAAAAACATTATTAAAATTAGGCTAAGCAATCTCTTAGGCCCTGCTTTTTTAATCGGGTCTTTTGCATATTCCCTCAAGTTTATAACAGGCGTATCTCTAACCACTTCAAGTTTAATTAATTCATATTGTTTCATTAATTCAATATATACAGTCTGTTTAATCTCAATTACACGAGCTAATCTTGCCTGTTCCAACATTAAAGAAGGCGATTGAATTACCATTCTATTTTTTATCCGGAAATTCTTCAAATTATTTTCAGCTAAACTTAATGAATCTTTTACTTGAGCAATTCTTTTGTCTAAATACTTTTTCTGTTCAATTGCAAAAGATTTGCGCTGAGTAAGCACATATTGGTTCAGCGATTTTGCGATATCATTTACCACATTAGCCGAAAGTTCCGCCTCAGGCATTTTAACCGTGATAGTAAGAATTTTTGTTATTCTATCAATATTTGTATTTATTCTTCCGGATAAATTTTTAAATATTTTGAGAAACATTTCACGTTTTCCGAGTGAACCTGGCAAGCTTTTATTTGGTTTAATCTTAAAATATTGAATTAAATTAACGGGTTTATTAAATTTTTTTGTTTTGTATTTGGTATATATAACAGATCGCAATACAGCTTCACTAGTAATCAGGTTTTGATAAATTTCCGTTGATGCAGTTTTACCTACGCTTATTCCTGCAAGAGATGCCAAACCTGAAAATTGACTAAGCATTCCGGAAACTCCACTTCCATAATTCGGTAAAATTGTAACTGTGCTGTCATAATAAGGTTTTGTTAAGAACAATAAATATAAAACTGTTATTATTGCTATCACTCCATTGATATAAATATATTTCCATTTTAATTTCCATAAGCGCAAAAAATATGGACGCATTTTTTCAATTGTTCCTTTTAAACGTTCGCTGAATGGAGGTTCTTCTTCAGGCATTAATGACTGATAATTTATATTTTGAGGTTTCTCGCCCTTATTGTTCTGTTTATTGTTTTCTATCTCATTCATATTAACACAATTTAATTAGCAATCCCGCATTACGCAACGGAGTTTTATTTTAATCTATATATTAGCACAATAATTGTAACAGCACTGGACAATACTGCAAATACATCCCGGATTGTAGCTCCTAAGTCGAATTTTACAGAAGGCTTGGGCGGTGGAACTTTAGTTACTGTAATTATCGATCCATCATTTACTTCCGGGTTACTAGAAAACAGCCCAAACCCGACTTTCTGAGAATTACCGTCAGCTTGTTTATAAATAATAAAATTAGCCGAATCCTTTTCGCCGCCGGCATTATCTATATAATCTTTTACATCCCAGTCTTTTCTATATTTATATAAACCGGGGTTATTCACCTCTCCATTTACAAAAACGGTATTCGGTTCCTTTGGAATAAAAATATTATCCCCCTCTCGTACCTGAATATCTTCGTTTATATTATTGTCTTTATATATTCTTTGAAAATCTCCAATTAACCTTTTCCCGCCTCTTGTGTAAATTGCACCGAATAAAAAGGCTTCACTTGTCAATCCGCCTGCTTTATGAAGGAGTTGTAAAAACGTTTCACTTTTACTTTGAAGGACATACGTGCCCGGGTATTCAATTTCACCGCTAATTTTTACTGTTCTTCTAGGAAAATAATTAGGATTTTTTCTTATAATAACAATGTCGTTATATTTTAATTTAAAATTATTATTGCCGGATTTTTTTTCAAAACCTAATTCACCGTTTTCCCCCAAAAAAGCTTTTGGAAGATGTACGCTATAAACTACACTAAGAGTATCGCCTTTAAATCCATATAGATTTATCCTGCTTACATACGCCATACTTCTATCGGAAGCTTCAGTAAATCCTCCGGCTCTTAAAATTAAATCGGTTACAGTCATGTTTGTATCCAGAAGATATTTCCCCGGTTTGTGAACCCGACCTTCTATTGTAACATATTTGTTTAATATTTTATCAACGCTTTTTTTATAAATATGAATTTTATCACCAGGGTATAAATCCATATTAGCCGCTTTATCATTTAACAATTTGCCGAGATCAAAGGGGATAATACGCGTTGTATAGCCGTCAGGATTTATTCTAATAAGATCACCTCTTAACATGAAGGCTTTTCCACGGAAATAAGGATCTTGTAAGCCTCCGGCTTTAAATACCATATCATATAATGTTAAACTATCGGCATAAGGCAACGTAACATCATGTTTAACATAACCTGAAATAGAAACCGTTTTTCTACTAACCACATCATAAATAGAGTAAATCCGTACGCTGTCGCGTGGTTCCAATTTAATATTATCGGCAGGATCATTATCTAAAGCTTTTTTGAGATTTATAGAAATAAATTTATATGTCGAATCCGGTCGCGTTCTCATAATGTCGGCTTTTTGGTAATAAACATCGGGTTTAACCCCAAAGGCTTCTGCAATAAGTCTTTTTACAGTCGGCACTTTACTTAATTCATACGTTCCCGGTCTATAAACCGCACCGCTTATTTTTACATAATTTTTAACATTTTTTAAAATTGGAAAAATTGTTAATGTATCACCATCAAAAAGATGAATATCTTTATTACCGTTGACAACATTAGTTAAATCTACATCAATTATTTTTCTTTCGAATTGGTATTTTTCCCTTTCATTAAATGGAATTATTCTTGTTATTTGTGCCCTACCAAGGTAAGCTGTAGCTTTCAAACCACCGGCAAATTTTATTAACTTACGTAAATTCTCGCCTTTTTTAAGTTCGTAAATTGCCGGTCGTAAAATTTGTCCTTTAATAGTAACCGTTTTCCCACGTGGAGGGATAAATATGAGATCATTATCTTGAAGCCGGACATCGCCAATTAATTTTCCTTTTAAGAGATAATCATATAAATCTACTGTTGCTATTACTTTACCATTTCTAATAACACGTATATTCCTCAAGCTTCCGGATGTTAATGGACCCCCAAAACTATAAAGTGCATTAAATACATTGGCAAAACTGCTGATAATATATCCTCCCGGTTTTGCTACTTCACCCAAGACGAAAATTTTTATCGGTTTTAATTTTGCCAAGGTTACATCAAGAA
>CAZXJG010000061.1:8946-17191 GCA_964640985.1 uncultured Melioribacteraceae bacterium
ATGGACTGGTGACGCTGGTGGAGACGCTGCCGGTACATCAAGAAAAATTGTCGGAGGATTTTTAGCAAGCCCGTTATAGAATTTTGAAATGTATTTCGTTAATTTTTTTTGTAAATTTTTGTATCTTATTCCAGAAACAAAAACCTGTCCTACAGTTGGAATAAATATTGTTCCTTGATTATCAACCGTAAGTTCATACTGTAGTTCTACAGAACCCCACATATACAACCTTAAAACATCACCCGGACCTATTAAATACCCAGGATCAACCGGACCAACTTCAACAGGCTTAAATGCACCCGGCATATTACTAAAAATATCGTAACCAAAATATTTTAATTTTTTTGGAGCTTTAATATTAGATATAACTTTTTTGATTTTTGGTAATTTCGGCTTGACGGCTGTTTTTGTTTTCACTTTAGGAAGAGATTTTGTGATAGCACTTTGTGGAGTTTTTAGCGATGATGTTTTTACTGTAGGAAGTTTATTTACAGTACTGCTTGTTTTACCGCCCATTATATATGTTTTGATGAATGAATCGTAATTTATTCCATATTGTTTTGCTAAACGTTGTGCATCGGCTTGACTCATACCTCTTTTTTTCAACTCAGCATTAATATCCTGCTGTGTTGTAACCCCCTCTTTACGGAGTTGATTGGCTATTTGTTGCTCTGTTTGAGCTTTGGTATTAACAAATAAAAAAATTAGACTACTAATAAATAGTAATACTAAAAACAAAGGTTTGTAGTTTTTCATAAGAATATTATTATTTGTGATAAAATTTATGTAATAAAAATGTATACATCTTTTCTCAAGGCGTTATAATTTTCCACTGTTCTCAACAAAATTTTAAAAATATAAAAACCGGTAGTTTATTTTATTTCAATAATTTTAAAATCACCGGTTAACAATTTTTACTCTCATTAATTTAACAACCGATAAATTAACGATATTTAATTATACTCACTAATATTTTTTTAAGCTTTATAAATTTTATTATTGCTTTGAGATTTTTCAGCAAATGTATTTCTCGTATCTAATATCAAACTTGCATTTTCAACAATAACTTCATAATCAAAATTATCATGATTTGTACTTAAAAGAACCAAGTCATATTTTTTTAAATTTTCTTTAGTTAATTCAACAGACTCCATATCGTATTGATATTTTCTTGTAGGAGGAAGTTTTGGAATATAAGGATCGCTGTAATCAACTTCAGCACCTTTATCTCTAAGTATTTCAACAAGCTTTAACGAAGGGGATTCACGAATATCGTCAACATTTTTTTTATATGCCATCCCGAGTATTAAAATTTTCGAATCTTTTAACGCCTTCTTTTTGTCATTTAAAATTTCCACTGCCCGTTCAACAACATAATACGGTTGATAAGTATTTATCTCCCCGGCAAGTTCAATAAATTTAGTATTAATTCCATATTCCCGCGCTTTCCATGTTAAATAAAACGGGTCAATTGGAATACAGTGCCCCCCGAGTCCGGGACCGGGATAAAAAGCATTAAACCCGAACGGTTTTGTCTTTGCAGCTTCAATAACTTCCCAAATATCAATATCCATTCTGTTGAAAACCATTTTAAGTTCATTAACAAGAGCAATATTTATAGAACGATATATATTTTCGAGAAGTTTTGTTGCTTCGGCTACTTTCGGCGATGATACAGGTACGGTTTTTATAATCACGTTATTATAAAGAGCACATGCAATTTCAACACACGATTTTGTTACTCCTCCAACAACTTTAGGTATTGTTGCAGTATTGTAATCCGGATTATTCGGGTCTTCCCTTTCGGGACTAAAAGCAAGGAAAAAATCTTCACCTGCATTAAAGCTTTGGCGGGCATGTTCTTTTTCAACAAAATGTGAATTCTCAGATGTAAAACTTTTGTCTGTTGTTTGAGCTTCAATATTTGCCGCTTGTACTTCCGGCGCTTTTTCAAACATCGGCAGCAATATTTCTTCTGTTGTACCGGGATAAGTAGTTGATTCAAGTGTAATAAGCTGTCCTTTACGTAAATATTTTTGGACTGTTTTTGCCGTATTAATAATATAGGTCATATCCGGTTCACGATGAGCATCTAAAGGTGTCGGAACACAAATGATTATCGCATCACAAGAAGAAATAAGTGAAAAATTAGAGGTTGCTTTGAATTTTTTGTTATCAACTGCATTTTTAATTTTTTCAGAACTAATATGCTTGATATAACTTTGACCATTATTCAACATAAGTATTTTTTTTTTATCAACATCAAAACCGACAACTTCAAACTCTTTTTGGGCAAATTCCAAAACCAGCGGAAGTCCGACGTAACCCATGCCTATAACACCGACTATTGCGGTTTTATCGGCTATTTTATTTAGTAATATTTCTTTTGTCATAAATTTCTCATTAATAAAAAAGTATTATTTTAATTTAGGGGGTGGAATAGAATGATATTCAATGTTTTACTTTTTATCTCTCCGAACACAGCTTCGCCACGTCAGTACCATTAATACAAATTATTTACCAAAATAGCACTTAAAAAAATAAAAATACCGGAATTTATTTTCTTTATATTATAAATAACAGTCAAAAGTAAACGTGAAATTATCTTTGTTTTTTAGTGATTTTATAAAAAATGAAGTTTCTATGTTTTCTCAAATTTCAACTTTTAAGTTAATAATTATTATTAAATTAGCAAAAATGATTTTATTTAAAAAGTTTTATTTTTTAGTTAAAATAACACAAAACTGTCTTGATTTGGTTAATTTAAAAATAGGATAATAATTATAACGAAATGGAAAAAAAAGAAAAAATAGAAATTATTACATTAGGCTGTTCAAAAAATATTGTTGATTCCGAACGATTAATGAAACAGTTTAAAATAAATCAAATTGAGTTGGTTAACACATCAAATAATGCAGATTCAATAGTAATAAATACTTGTGGTTTTATCGAAAGTGCAAAAGAAGAATCGATTAATACAATATTAAAAGCTATAGAATTAAAAAAGGCGGGAAAAATAAAAAAGGTTGTTGTGGCAGGCTGCCTTTCGGAGCGTTATAAAAACGAACTACGTAAAGAAATTCCGGAGGTGGATGCATATTTTGGAATAGAAGATTATGATGGAATAATTAATGAATTTGGAGGAAATCTTAAAAAAGAATTGCTCGGCGAAAGACTTATTTCCACACCCAAACATTATGCGTACCTTAAAATTTCGGAAGGCTGCGATAACCCATGTTCTTTTTGTGCTATTCCCTTAATAAGAGGTAAATATAAAAGTAAACCTATCGAAAAACTTGTTGCCGAAACAGAACTGTTAGCAGCTAAAGGTGTTAAAGAAATTATTATTATTGCTCAAGATACTACCGACTACGGCAGGGATTTGTACGGCAGGCAGATGCTTTCCGAACTTCTCGAAAAATTAAGTAAGATAGACCAAATAAAATGGATTAGATTATTATACACTTATCCGTCCCGCTTTCCTGAAAATGTAATGGATTTAATTGCTGTTAAAGATAACATTTGTAATTATATTGATTTGCCGCTTCAGCATATTTCCGATGTTATATTAAAATCTATGAGACGAGGAATTTCAAGCAAGAAAACTCGAAAACTTTTGTATAAACTGAAAAATAAAATACCTGATCTTACACTGAGAACAACTTTTATAGTAGGTTATCCTAACGAAACAGAAAAAGAATTTGAAGAATTAATTAACTTCGTAAAAGAATTTGAATTTGACAGACTCGGTGTATTTACATACTCTACCGAAGAGGATACGTATGCTTTCTCATTGAGCGATATTATTGCTCCCGAAGAAAAACAACGCCGAAAAGAAATTTTAATGGAAATTCAAAAAGGCATATCATTAAAGAAGAACAATGCCTTCATCGGCAAAAAAATTGAAGTTTTAATCGATAATATTGAAGGTAATTATTACATCGGCAGATCGGAAAGAGATGCTCCGGAAGTAGATGGTGAAGTTTTAATATCTGTTGAAAATAATCAAATAAAAATTGGGAATTATTATTCAGTTGAAATTGTCGATAGTAATGAGTATGATTTATTTGGAAAATTCTTAAAATAATCCAAAAGTATTATGAAGTTATTTTTTATAATATTATTTGTTTTTAGCTCTACTTTAATTGCACAAGTTGAGCTATCAAACCGCAAAAATCCTGTTACTTCCGGTCCTGCTTTTTACTACGATTTAGCTAATTACCGCGGTAAAACCGACAGCCTTACTCAAATTAAATTCTTTCTGAAAGTGCCGTTTACCAGTATTCAGTTTTTAAAAGAAGGTAATAACTACCTTGCAACTTACATGGTTTCTCTCACGTTTTGGAATAAAAATAAAGGACATATTATTTTCAGCAAAGATTGGAGAGAAAAAGTATCAACATCTGTTTTCGATAAAACCACTTCTTCAAAAAATTATAATTTAAGCTACAAAACATTTTCTTTAAAACCGGGTGATTATGTTATCGCAATTGACTTAGAGGATAAAGATTCGAGAAACACGGCAAGGATAGAAACAAAATTAAAAGCACGTGCATTTAATGATTCTGTTGATATAAGTGATATTATTCTAATTGCAAAAAGACAAAAAGAAAACGATCAGGAACGCATAATTCCGAATGTTAGTGATAATGTAACTAACAATGATTCCGGCTTTTCATTTTTTTTTAATGTTTATTCAAACAAAAATAGGTTGGTCAATATTGAATATATTATAAACCATATCAATAGAAGCGAAACTTCCAGCCAAACAATTACGAAAGAATTAAAGAAGGGGAAAAACATTCTTTATCAAACCCTAAATAGTAAGCAACTAACTCTTGGTAATTATAATTTAATTGTAAAAATAAAAAATGAACAAGATTATGTTATTACAGAAATAAGAAAAAGATTCCACTCAAAAATTTTTAATTTTCCCGTATCAATAACCGATTTGGATATTGCAATTAATGAAATGGAATACATTGCATCTGATTCGGAAATTAACTTCATCAAAGCCGGTAAAACATTTAAAGAAAAACTTAAACGATTTGAAGATTTTTGGGCTACTAAAAATCCAACATATAACAACGAGAAAAACGCATTACTTTATGAATATTACAACCGTGTAAATTATGCTAATCAACATTTTAAAGGATATTATGCAGGATGGAAAACCGATATGGGAATGGTTTATATTACTCTTGGCCCTCCTGATCAAGTTGAACGTCATCCTTTTGAAATTAATTCTAAACCGTATGAAATTTGGAATTATTACAATATAAACAGAAATTTTATTTTTGTTGATCAAACCGGATTTGGAGATTATGTACTTATAAATCCCGATTATGCCGATTGGTATCATTATAGAAGATAAAGGTATTTGCAAAGTTTATTATGATACTTACCGTTACCATAAACCCGCTTTTAGAACGTAGATTAATTTTTAATTCGATTAAAAGAGGAAAAGTTAACAGAAGTTTGGACGAAACTTTTGGTGCCGGAGGTAAAGGTATTAATGTAAGCAGACAACTAAGTTATTTAAATATTGACAACTTAGCCCTTTCATTTATAGGCGGCGGCAATGGAAAAATATTCAGGAAAACAGTTGCTGCCGAAAAAATTAACACTACTTTTATAAATATAAAAAACGATATCCGCTGGGCATCAATTATTGTTGAAAAGAAAAGCAGAACAATCACATCCTTTTTCAGTCCGGATTTTGAAGTATCTCAAGCAGAAGTTGATAATTTCAAAAGTAAATTAGAAAAGATGATTCCTAATTGCTCAATTGTTATTTTTTCGGGCAGTTCTCCTTGCAAAAATGCAAACAGCATTATTCCATTCGGCATTTCAATTGCAAATAAATACAATAAAATTTCGATTGCAGATACTTACGGTGCTCATCTCGAGGAAACAATATTTGCCGCTCCTACCGTTTTACATAACAATATAGAAGAAATTGAAAAATCATTGAAGTTAGATTTACAGAATAGCCGAGCTAAAATTGAGTTTTTAAATTATATTTACTCGAAAGGTATTAAACTCGGTTATTTAACAGACGGTGCAGATTTATTTTATGCATCAAAATTTGATTTTCATTATAAAGTTACTCCCCAAAAAATAAACTTAATTGATGAAACCGGAAGCGGCGACGCTTTTGTTGCCGGTGTAGCCGAAGGTTTGGAAAAAGGATTAACATTCGAAGAATTTACTCAAAATGCAGTTTTGCTGGGCGCAGCAAATGCAGAATCATTTGATACCTGTAAAGTAAAACGCAATGAAATTAATCTGCGAAAAAATGAAATTAAGATTGAACCGATTGGAAAAAAGATGAAGATTGTTGATGACACACCGAATTATTAAATGGATTTACTTTTTGCTTCTGTTCTTCTTTCCGCTTTCACAAAATTTTTCTCAAACTATAAAATCGATACAAATTGACGGCGCTTTAAATTTTTCTGAAAATGATTATCTAAATTGGATAAAAATATCTCCCGGTAAATCTATTTTTAAAGGAATTTCAGATACTCTTCAAAATAGAATTAGAAACTCATTATTTAACAGAGGATATTATAATTTTAAGTTTAAACAAATTAAATTTGTTTTTTCACCCGATTCTCAAAATGTGAACTTAATTATTAAAATTAACGAGGGCGAACCGACATATATTGATTCGATAAAAATTGAAAATCTTTCAAAAACAGATTCTCAAACGGTTTATTCTGAATTTAATTTTTTAAATGGTTCAATATTTTATAAATCCGAATTAATAAAAAGTATTAACAAATTATTGGATTACTTCGAAAATAACGGCTATCCTTTTGCTTCCGTTATAATTAAATCGATTTATTTTTTTAAGGATTCTATTAAGAATAAAAATTGCGTTAATATTTTTCTGAAATTAAACAAAGGAAAATTCAGCACAATAAACAGAGTAGAAATAACAGGAAATTATAACACAAAAGCTTATGTTATTATTCGAAATATACGACTGCATAAAAACGAAAAATATTCACAAAAATTGATTGATAAAATTCCAAGACAATTAAATAAACTCGGATTTTTTGCAAGTGTATCAAAACCAACATTTTATTTTAACTCAAAAAACCAAGGCATATTGAAAATAAAAGTCAAAGAAAAACAAACAAATCGCTTTGATGGAATTATCGGTTATGTGCCGGGAATAGAAGCAAATAAAAAAGGATTTTTTACGGGATATGTAAATATAAGTTTACGAAACCTTTTTGGAACGGGACGAGCTGCAGCTATCCGCTGGCAGCAATTAGACAGATATTCTCAAGAATTGGATTTAAAATATTTGGAACCTTGGGTTTTAGGTTATCCTTTTAATCTTCAATTGGAATTATTTCAAAGGAAACAAGATACAACATATATTCAACGCCGTATAACCGGTAGTTTGTCTTATCTTGCTACTGAAAATATTTCTGCAATTTTATCCGTTGCTACGCAAACAACAATTCCCACAATTAATCGAAGTAAAAATTTTACGGTATTTAATTCGAATTCATTTTCTACCGGACTTTCGTTAAAAATTGACACGCGTGATAATATTTACGCACCTACACGTGGCGTTTTGTTTTTAAATTCTTATCAATACAGCAGAAAAAAAATTAACGGTCCTAAAAAATATATCACTGCAAAAACCAATACCAATATAAGTTTACAGCATTTTGAATTAAATCTCAGTTTATTTTTTGAATTATTTAAAAAACAAATTTTGGCTTTTGGTTTTCACCTGCGGGAAGTACGCGGAAGTCTGCTCGAAATAAGCGATTTATACAGATTAGGCGGTGCAAACAGTTTACGGGGCTACCGTGAAAACCAATTTTTTGGAAATAGAATTATTTGGTCTAATTTTGAATATCGTTATTTATTTAATAAAAGAAATTATACTTTTATTTTTTTTGATACGGGTTATTTTCTTAAAAATGGAAATCTCGATAGAAATATTACAAAACAATCGGGTTTTAAAACCGGTTATGGACTTGGATTTAGTCTTGAAAGCGGACTTGGAATGCTTAGTGTAAGTTATGCCATTGCCGGAGGGAATTCATTATCTCAAGGTGTAATTCATTTTGGTATTAAAAATGAATTTTAACCGTTTATTTAATTTAGGGGGTGGAATAGAATAATTTGTATATAATACAAGAATAAATAACTGTTATCTAAGAGTTGTAATTCGATAACTTATTTTATTCCACCCCCTTAATAGTAAAATAAAAAA
>CAZXJG010000062.1:0-17002 GCA_964640985.1 uncultured Melioribacteraceae bacterium
TATTTTTGAAGAATATAAAGTTCGTCAGGTGAATAAAAATTTTTAATAAGTTTAAAGTAATTTAATAAAAAATTTCTGATTTTTATCTCTTGAAATAAAAAATGTTTATTCATCCTATTTTATGGGCAAAAATTTTTACATTGAATTTATTCTTAATTAAATATAATTTTTCTTTTTACGGAATTGCACTTATCATAATAACTTTGATTAATTGTTTTTATATAGATAAATATTCAGGTTAATGGTCATTATTAAATTTATTTTAATCCGAAATATTAATTTTTATTTTTTTGAATGATTACTTTGTTAAAAGGTTTTTCATAGCAGCGTGATTTATCTGCATTTATGCTTATAAATATAAATCATATAATTTATTTAATAAATACTAATTCATTAAATTTTTGAGGTAACAAGTATGAAACTATTTTTACGTGCACTATTTTTGGTTCTAATACTTTTTACGGCCGGTAATTTGTTTGCAGGTTCTACAGGCAAAATTTCCGGTACGGTTAAAGATAAAGCTACAGGAGAACCAATGCCTTATGCAAATGTTTATATCAAAGGTACTTCATTAGGTGCTGCAACAGATTTAAATGGATACTTTACAATTCTGAATGTACCGCCTGGTGTTTATACTGTTACTGCTTCAGTAGTTGGTTATCAAAGACAGGAATTTAAAGGTGTAACAGTTAATATCGATTTTACTACACGTTTGAATTTCGAACTTTCACAGGGTTCAATTCTAATGAAGGCAATTGTAGTAAGAGGTGTAAGGCATCCGTTAATAAGGCAGGATTTAACTAATTCTCAAGTTTCAATTACTTCCGAATCGATACAACAATTACCGGTTGATCAAATTTCCGATATTATAAAACTGCAGGCTGGGGTTGTTGTGGGTAACAACGGTGTAATCCATATTAGAGGTGGTTATGGTAATGAAATCGCTTATACATTAAACGGGATTTCCTTGAATGATCCTTATAATAACACACGTTCTGTCGGATTAGCCATAAATGCAGTTAAAGAAGTATCGCTTTCGGCAGGTACTTTTGCCGCAGAATATGGGAACGCATTAAGCGGTGTTGTTAATTATGTTACCAAAGAAGGAGGCAGCAAATATTCGTTTAGTTTGAGAGGTTATTCCGGAGATTATTTATCTACGCATAAAAATTTGTTTTTTAATATTGATAAAATAGATCCGTTAAATCATAGTCGTCTTGAAGGTACTTTAGGCGGACCGGTACCTTTTACAAATAAAAAGTTGAAATTTTTTATGTCGAGTGTTTTCGAAAATTTTAAAGGTTCGCTTTACGGAATCCGGCTTTATAATCCGACAGATTCTTATTTGGCACCCGAATCTTTTAAAAAAGGTGACAAACGTAAAGGTTTAGCAACTGATCCATACTATTTTAATCCATATAGTCCTAATAGTAACGGATTACCTACCGGGAATGGAAAAATAGTTGCCATGAACCCGAGTTTAAATATGAACTTTCAAGGGAATATTAGTTATCAGCTTACAAGTTTAATTAAATTACGATATGAAGCTGTTTATGATTATGGCCGTTCACAATCGTTTAATAGGGCTTATGAATTTAATCCTGACGGAAGAGGTACAAACTATGGCAGCGGTTTAATTCAAACATTGGATTTTACACATACAGTTAATCAAAATATGTTTTATACGTTAAAAGCATCCTATGGTTATCATGAAGGGAAATATTATCTTTATAAAAATTATAATGACCCGAGATATTTACCGTTACTTTATAGGCGAACCCTCGGCAATACAATATATTTAACCGGCGGCACAGACAACGCAAGATTTCGACGTAAAACCACCACAACAACAATTAAGGGAGATTTAACAGCCGAGGTTTTTGATCATCACGAAATTAAAATGGGATTTGAAGGCAGATTCCACAAGGTTTTTATGGAAAGTTATAGTGTTCAGCTTCGTACTTCGAAAGGTGCAAAAATTATAACAGATGATTTATTGTACGGTAATAATAAAATAATTCGATATAAACCGCCTAAAACGCAGCCTTCCTTAATTACAGCTTATACAATGTACCCTGTTGATGCCGCTTTTTATATTCAAGACAAAATGGAATTAGCGAAAACGTTAATTTTGAATATTGGTTTAAGATATGAGTATTTTAATCCTAAAGCACTTTATAATCCGAATCTTTCTAAAGATTTACAAGATATAAAATTTGGATATATCAATCGCAGCGCTGTACCCGCTAAAGTAAAACACGAACTATCTCCAAGGATAAGTTTTTCATTCCCTATTACGGCAAGGAGCGTAATACGATTTTCTTATGGACATTTTTATCAAAACGGTTCGCTTTCCAGCCTTTATAGAAATCCTTATTTTTATGTTACAAATTTTGGCAGTAATCCTACCTTCGGCAATCCGAACGTGAATTTGCAGAAATCGGTTCAGTACGAAATGGGCTTACAACAACAATTATCGGAAAACTTTAAATTTGATCTGACAGGTTATTATAAAGATGTTAGAGATTATATTTTTACTCAAACAGTATTTACCCCAACGGGAAGAGAATTTAGAGTATTAACTAATTTGGCATATTCAAACGTAAAAGGTATTTCTTTGTCATTTTACAAAAGAAGGGCTCCCGGCAGTTTATGGGATGCAAGACTTGATTATACATTCCAAATTGCCAATGGTAACAGAACATATCCGGCAAATGAATTATTTTATAGTGAAATTTCCAACGAACAAACAGAAATGTATTTAGTACCGCTTTCTTTTGATCGTTCGCATGTTATAAACGCATCTTTAGGTTATACTAAACCTAATAATTGGTCTCTGGGAATTATCGCCAATTTCCAAATGGGTACGCCGTATACCCCGATTTTACCGTCTACAATTCCACGGACAATAACTTATGAACAAAATTCAGGAAGACAGCCGATACAGTGGAATGTTGATTTAAAATTAGAAAAATATTTCAAAGTCGGACCTTTTAACTATTCATTGTTCGTAAGAATATATAATTTATTTGATACTGAAAATGAAGAGTATGTTTATGCAAGTTCCGGCAGAGCATTATCTTCAGTTGAACAAACATCTAATAAATCTCAATTTACCGATATTGTTAGAAGGATAAAAAGAGGTGATTCGGGACTTTTTGGATTAAGTACAATAAACGGTTATTACTCTAACAGACCGGAAAGAATAAGCAGGCCACGGGAAGTAAGGGTCGGTTTTTCAATTATTTTTAATTAATGACAATGAAAAAAGGAAAAATAGAAATGAGATTTAAAACAAATATTTTACTTTTACTTTTAATTTCGATATTTACTTTCTCGCATAGTTTTGCACAAAAGAGAGATAAATATGGAAATCCGATGTTAAAAACGCTTTCGCCTGCCGATGCGCAGCGTATTTTTGGTAAAATGTATGCACCGAAATATTTTAAAACAACCGGTGATCCGCGTATTATTAAAGAATCAATTATTAGCGGAAACGCTATAACTACAATTGTTTTTAATTATGGTTCTATCTGTGCACCGAATAGATTGCCGAATATCGCAGATCTTGTTTGGCATGGATTAGGTTATGGATTTGAATTCGGACCTCTTGCTGCTGCCGAAGTAATAGGAGATTCGGGTCAAGTTCTTCATATAACCGACGATTCTTTTATTAAAACTTTTCAAGGCGATTATGACCCTACGGGTACATTAAAATGGGGATGGCTGCCGAAACCGGGTTTCGTTGATACCACTCAAAATGAAATTGCAAGGTTGGATATTGGTGATAAAAATCATGATGGTAAACCAGATTCATGGCCTGCAAGCTGGTATAGTCCTGGTGCGGGAAAATATCTTTGGCCTGCGTTTTTAGGTGATCAGGCTACTGCCCCCGATGAGGAAGTTTATTATGTTGATGATGATTATACAAATGCGGAATTCCCTTATACTCCGTTTCCAAGCGATTCGAATAAAAAGGGACTCGGACTCGATATGGAAGTACGTATCATACAATTCAATAATCCGCTTGCCCAAAATATTTTGTTTTTAGTATATGATATAACTAATTCAAGTGAAAAAGATTTGGATAAAGTCTATTTCGGTATGCAGGGGGATCCTCACATTGGCGGTTATTTGGATTATAGCGACGATTATGCAGGATTTGTTGATTCTTATGGAAGATCTTTACAAAATGAAATATTTCCACAAAGATCAAGAAACATGGTTTATGCATGGGATAATCCTCCCGTAGGCATGTATGGTCGTCCTACAGGTTATTTCGGTTGGAAATTTTTAGAATCACCCAGCAATTCACATGATGGTATAGATAACGATGACGATGGAATTACCGATGAATCGCCGGATAATAGTCATGGTAATTTTGTTGACGGCGTAAGCATTCCTTTAACATACAAAATTTCTAACGTCGCGAAATATACCGCTATTTATGGTGCTCCTAAACCAAGATGGGCAGGCGATGAAAACGGTAATTGGGATCCATCCAAAGATGACGTTGGAATAGATGGAATTGGACCTGATTCTAAAAACTATCCGGGTCCCGATTACGGTGAAGGCGACGGTGTACCGTCACAAGCTTGGTATTTAGATTTAAATCACAATGATAAATATGATAAAGGCGAACCTTTAGTCAATAATAGACTACCGGGTTATCAATGGGCCGGTTCAGAACCAAATTTTGGAAGAAGAGACGTTGCCGAATCTGATCAAATCGGACTTTCCAGCTTCCATGCAGCACAATATACTAATTCACTTCCCAATGTACCTATGAACGATCCGCTTATGTGGGCTTGGCTTTCAGCCGATACAATTGATACGGCACAAAAACTTCTATCTCAACCCGGTGATAATATATTTAATTTTGGTACCGGACCAATGAAATTAAGAAGAGGAGAATCACAAAGATTTTCGATGGCTATTTTGTTCGCAAATGATTTAGACGGCTTGGTATTAACCGCTGAAACTTCTTCAATGATTCTTGAAGCTAACTATCAATTTGCACAACCTCCTACAAAACCAATTGTAAAAGCTGTATCGGGTAATCATAAGGTTACGCTATATTGGGGCACGAGATCGGAACAATCTATTGATAATTTAACCGGTGAAAAAGACTTTGAAGGTTATAAAATTTACAGAAGTCGTGAATATACATTTTCGGATGTTTATTCAATTACGGATGGAAAGGGTAATTCTTTTCTCGGCAAGCCGCTTGCTCAATTTGATTTAGTTGATTCGTTAAAAGGTTTTTCAGAAGTTGGCTATGCAGGCAGAGGAGTTAAATTCTACTTAGGTAATAATAGCGGATTAGTCCATTCGTATGTTGATTCTAATGTTACGGATGGAGTTAGATACTTTTATGCTGTTGTTGCTTATGATAGAGGGACAAAATCAATTCCTCCTACTGAAAATAAAGCGGTAATATTGAAAGACCCTATAACAGGTAAATATACTTACGATGTAAATACGGTATCTGTAATACCCGGCGGAATTGGTGCCGGTTTAAGTAATGCCGAAGCCGGTAATGGCGGAACTCCACGGCAAATTATCGGAAATTCCACAGGTCCAATTCATATTAAGGTTCTCGATAATTTAAAAGTAGAGAAGAAATTGTTTTCAATTAAATTTATTACCGATTCAATGTACAACGTAATTGATTCTACCGGAGTAACAGAATCTTTTGTTTCTAAAGATACGGTTTTTGCTGATCTTAGTAATAAAAATATTGAGCTAAACAGTGTTGTTCTTACCGATGCAAATGGTTCAACAGTTGATACATCTAAATATTTTATAAATTCAGGATTTGGGAAAATCAGAGGTTTACATGCCGGAGATTTACCAAAAGGGGAAGTTTTTAACATCTCATATCGATATTATCCGATATATAAAAGTACATTAATTGATAATGAAGATTATAATCCGGCTTTTGACGGTATGAAAATATTTGTCAAAAATGATTCACTGAAATTAAATTTTAAAAAATCCGGCTGGCTTAATCAACCTGCAACAAATATTTATGATTCACTTAACTTTAAGAACCCAGTAGTTGGTACTAAGAAAACAAGGGTAATGTATAGAGCAAACTGGGAAGTTAGATGGAATAATACGACACAGCATAAAGTTATAGTAGGTAACGATACCACATGGGTATGGGATGAACCCGGCGATACGGTTAGATCGCAGTTAAGCCCGATGAAACCTGTTGTTGTTACTCCTTTTAAAATTTGGAATGTAACCGATAATAAACCTGCTCAATATTTGGTAATTGAAAAAACCGGACCGGGTGCGGAAAAACCAGGCAGATGGAATTTTGGTGAATGGATTGTTGTTCAACCGCAAGGTGAAAAAGGATTCAAAACTACATTTGACCTTATGTTTAATTTGCCGAAAGATCCAAATGTTAAGCCGATACTTCCGAAAAAAGGAGATATTTTCGAGATAATTACGAAAAAACCATTTCAAAAAGGTGATATATATGAATTTAATACTCAACCTGTCGAGTTTAAAACTGCTCAAGCAAAGTCTTCTTTGGATAATATTTACGTAGTTCCAAATCCTTATGTAGCTTACGACATTGCCGAAGAACCGGGAAGAACTACTACTGAGCGTGGAAGAGAAATCCTTGAATTCAGGAATCTCCCGCCTAAATGTACGATAAGAATTTATACTGTTACAGGTGAGCTTGTAAAAACAATCCATAAGAACGATATGACAAGTATGGCAACATGGGATCTTCTTACGTTCGAGGGACAAAGGATAGCTTACGGCGTTTATATATTTCAAGTAGAGGTACCTGGAGTAGGCAGTACAATTGGCAGATTTGCCGTTATCAAGTAATTAAAAGCCTTATAACAACGGCTTAATAAATTGTATCGGAGGAAAGTTTTATGAAACGAATCACATTATTTTTATTAACAATAATTCTTGCAATAGGGATTTCAAAAAATACCTATGCACAACTATTCGGCAGTACTTCCCGCGTAGGCACAACTGCTGCTCAATTTCTTAAAATTGATGCCGGTGCCAGAGCTATTGCTATGGGAGGTGCGTTTACCGCTATAGGCGACGGAGATTTGTATGCTTCTTATTATAACCCGGCAGGTGTTGCGTTATCTACAAGTACTGTTCAATTTACTTTTAATCATGCAAATTGGCTTGCTGATATGAGCTATGATTATGCAGCCGGCTCTGTAAATTTACAAAGTTTCGGAACTATTTTTGCAAGTTTAACATCTTTCAGAGTTCCTCAAGACAAAGTAAGAACTTTTGCAAATCCGGAAGGAGACGGAAGAGTTTGGAATGCCAGTTCAATTGCTATTGCAGTTGGATATTCACGTAGATTAACAGATCGATTTTCATTCGGTGTTAATTTTAAATATATTCACCAAAGCATCTGGAATTCGAGTGCATCCGGTTTTGCCGTTGATGTTGGAACACTTTATATGACTCCATTTAATGGTTTGATGATCGGCGCAGCTATTTCAAATTTCGGGACCAGTATGCAATTAAGCGGTAGAGATATTAGATTTGACTACGATCCTAACGACAATATAAATAGCGGTCCTAATAATATCCCTTCTCAATATACGATGAGGAAATTCTCCTTGCCGCTTTCATTTAGAATCGGTCTATCGATGAATATGCTGCAAACACGGTTTTTCCGTATTACAGGCGCAATTGACGCTACACATCCGAACGATAACACGGAATATCTAAATTCCGACGTTGAGCTTGGATATAATGAAACGTTTTTTGTCCGTACCGGCTATAAATCTCTTTTCATGAAAAATAGTGAAGAAGGATTAACATTTGGTGCCGGAATTAAATATCGTTTGAACGATAATATGAGGATTGTTATCGATTATGGATATGCTGATTACGGAAGATTAAAAAACGTTCAATTTTTCGACCTTGGTTTATCTTTCTAATTGATTATTAAAAAAAGAGGCTGCAATTTTAATGCAGTCTCTTTTTTGTGAATTAAAAAATAATTTGTTTTATATCCGTTAGGTTAGTTTGCCTACCAAAAAAATGAAGTTTTACTTTTTAATGCAAAACTTTATATTCACTTAGCTTATTGTAATGATTTAAAATATTTAGGTGATAACGGTTTTAAAATATCATTTGTCTAAATTATCACCTTGCCAAATGTGTGTGCCACATATACATATACTTACGGCAATATTTTTACATGATTATAATTTTTTTGCTAAATTTTAAAATATTATTATGAAAATTAATAGTAACAATAAAATAATTTTAATAAATGAACTTCTTTTAGAACGATTCGGCATTCCGAAACGAAATAAAAAGTTACCCGACCCTGTTGATTTATTAATTGCCACGATTCTTTCTCAAAATACAAATGATACTAATTCATACAAGGCTTATCAAAATTTAAGGAAACATTTCCCCAACTGGGATATGCTTATTAATATTCCAATCGATTTATTAGAAAATGAAATACGTACAGCCGGTTTGGCAAAACAAAAAGCAAATGCGATAAAAGAATTTATTGTAAAAATTTATGAAACTAAAAAGAAGATTAATCTTAATTACATGAGTGGTATGAAAAATGAAGACGCAATAACGGAACTTACACGTTTTAATGGCATTGGTGTTAAAACGGCAAGCTGTGTTTTGCTTTTTTCTTTTGATAGAGATGTTTGTCCGGTAGATACTCACGTTCATCGTACATTAAATAGAATTGGAATTGTAAAAACTTCTTCTCCGAATAAAACATTTTTTGAATTAAATAAAAATTTCCCGGAAAATATTGCTCATTCATTTCATACAAATTTAATTCGTTTGGGAAGGGAAGTATGCAAGTCTAAAAATCCAAGTTGTGGTGATTGCCCGATTGTTGATATTTGTCAATTCAATTATAAAAATATAGAGAATAAAGTAAAATTTAAAAAGAAAGATTTTATGTTGTTAGATAATGTAAGATAGAATAATTAAAAATAGCGGATTATCTAAATAGGAGTAAAGGTTTCATTTAAGATAATTCTTCATTATTTTAGTAAATGGAATAAAATGGTAGGGATTTAAAATGGTTTTTAAATATGATATTACGATTTTAGGCGGCGGACCCGGCGGCTATGTTGCTGCAATCCGTGCTGCTCAATTGGGTTTTAAAACTGCTGTTATTGAAAAAGATAATCTTGGTGGAATATGCCTTAATTGGGGCTGTATCCCCACAAAAGCATTACTTAAAAGTGCTGCGATGTATGATGAAAGAAAAAATCACAGTAAAGATTTCGGTATTCTCGTAGAAGGAGTTTCATTCGATTTTAATAAAATTATCCGCAGAAGTAGAAATGTTTCGAAAAAAGTAGTTAAAGGTGTTGAATATTTAATGCGAAAAAATAAAATTGATTATATAAAAGGTTATGGAAAACTCGTCTCACAAAATGAAATAGAAATATTTGATAGCGAGAATAATAGTATAAATAAAATTTCTTCTAAAAATATTATAATTGCAACCGGGGCTAAACCGAGAATGCTTCCCGCCATACCTGTAGATAAAGAAAAAATAATAACAAGTACGGAAGCGATGTCGTTAAATGAGATGCCTTCGGAAATGATAATTGTCGGTGCCGGAGCAATTGGTGTGGAGTTCGCATACTTTTATAATGTGCTGGGCACAAAAGTTACGGTTATAGAAATGCTTGAACATATTGTGCCAGTTGAAGACCGCGAGATATCGGAAGCACTTGAAAAATCTTTTAAGAAAAGAGGAATTAAAATTTATACTTCTACAAAAGTTAAAAAAACAGAAGTAGATAATGAAAAAGTTAAAGTAATAATTAATAAAAACGGTGAAAAAAAGGAACTGAAAGCAGACATTGTTCTAAGTGCGATTGGTGTGGTTGGAAACATCGAAGGTTTCGGATTAAAAGAATTAGGAATTGAAATACAAAAAGGATTCATAAAAGTCGATGAAAATTATAACACAAATATCAATAATATTTATGCAATTGGAGATATAATCGGAGCTCCGTGGTTAGCGCATGTTGCTTCTGCCGAAGGGATTCATTGTATCGAAAAAATAAAAGGTATTGATACTCCCGCAATTGACTATAATTCGATACCCGGTTGTACATATACTCAACCGCAAATTGCAAGCATAGGATTTACCGAAGATCAAGCAAAATCAAAGGGATATGAACTTAAAATAGGAAAGTTTCCTTATACGGCAAGCGGTAAAGCTGCTGCAATAGGGGAAAGGGAAGGTTTTGTTAAATTGATATTTGATGCTGAATACGGCGAACTTTTGGGTGCTCATTTATTTGGTGCCGATGTAACGGAAATGATAACCGAAATTGGAATTGCAAAAACACTTGAAGCAGATTACGAATCGATTATAAAAACTATTCATCCGCATCCTACTTTATCCGAAACAATTATGGAAGCTGCTGCTAATGCTTATGATGAATCAATACACATCTAAAATACTTTATTATTCTGATCTTGGATTAATCGATTACCGGAAAGCTTGGGATTTACAAAAAGATATTTTTGCCAAACGACTTAAAAATGAAGTTTATGATACGTTTTTCTTGTTAGAGCATCCCAACACGTACACACTCGGTAAAGTGGCAGATAAAAAAAATCTAATTAGTTCAAAAGATTTTCTTATTGAACATAATATTAATGTTCTTGAAATTGATAGAGGCGGGGATATTACTTATCATGGACCCGGACAAATTGTCGGTTACCCTATTATTGATTTAAAAAATTGGAGGAAAGATACGCATTTGTATTTACGGTTGTTAGAAGAGGTAATAATCAAAACATGTAATGACTTCGGTTTAAAAGCCGGAAGAAAGAAAGGTTTAACAGGCGTGTGGATTAAAGAGCGTAAAATTTGTGCCATCGGTATTAAAATTAATAGATGGATTACAATGCATGGATTTGCTTTTAATGTAAATACGGATTTGTCTTTATTTAAGGGGATAATCCCTTGTGGTATCAAAGATAAAGAAGTAACTTCGCTTGCAAGAGAGTTGGATAAAAAATTTGATATTCAAGAGGTAAAAGAAGTTCTGAAAAATAATTTTATTGAGCTTTTTAATTATAGTTCGGTTAAAATAAAACCGAAGGAGTATTATTTATAATAGTTAAGTGAAATGAGGAAAAAATGAATGAAATAAATAAATTAGAAAAAGAAACTGCTTTAAAAACTAAAAATATTAACGGTATTTCGAAGGAAATACTTTTACGTGGATTAAAAACAATGCTTCTTTCACGTGAAATAGACCATAAATCTATTAATTTAATTAAACAAGGCAAAGCAACATTTGTTATTGCAGGTGCGGGTCACGAAGCAACACAAGTAGCCTTCGGCGAAATTCTAAAGTCAAGGTACGATTGGGCTTATCCTTATTATCGTGATTTGGCGTTTATGCTTGCACTTGGAGTTACAACCGAAAATATAATGTTGGAAATATTAGGTAAAGCTAATGATCCGGCACATGGTGGAAGACAAATGCCTTACCATTGGGGTTCAAAAGAATTTAATGTGCCGTCACAGTCAAGTGCTACAGGTACGCAATTTTTGCAAGCCGTCGGCACAGCGTTAGCATATAGAAAAGTTGGGGAAAACAGAGTTGTGTATGCCAGTTCGGGAGATGGAACATCAAGTCAAGGTGAATTTCATGAAGCGGTTAACTGGGCTGCCCGTGAAAAACTGCCTGTTATATTTGTTATTCAAAATAATCATTGGGCAATTTCGGTGCCCATAGAGGAACAAACGGCGGGCAAAGGTGCGTCTATTATAGAGATGATGAAAGGCTTTGAAAATTTATTGCTTAAAAAAGTTGACGGTACCGATTATATAGAGATGATTAACACGGCAAAAGAATCTTACGAATATGCAAAATCCGGGAAAGGTCCGGTTCTTGTTGAAGCTGATGTAGTGCGACTTTTTTCTCATTCATCGTCCGACGACCAAAAAAAATATCGTTCAAAAGAATCGCTTGAAAAAGATTTAAAACGAGATCCAATTAATAAACTTGCAAATTTACTAATTGAAAATAATTTTCTTACTCAAGAAGAATTTGATAAAATGAAAACCGGATTTTATGAACAGGTTGATAAAATAGCCGAATGGGCATTGTCGCAGTCTGATCCTGTTGCCGAAACGGCAACTAAATACGTTTTGGATATGAGTAATCTGAAAGAGAAATTGGAATATGAAAAATCCGAGCCATCCGGGAAAAATGTTGTGATGGTAGATGCAATAAATCATGCACTACATGAAGAAATGGCAATCAACGACAAAATTTACGTTTTTGGCGAAGATGTTGCCGATGGAAAAGGAGGAGTATTTACCGCTACAAAAGGGTTGTCTACAAAGTTTGGGGGGAAGCGTGTTTTCAACTCGCCATTGGCGGAAGCAAGCATAGAAGGGGTTGCAGTAGGTATGGCATTAGCCGGATTAAAACCATGTGTTGAAATTCAATTTGCCGATTATATTTGGCCTGCATTTATGCAGATGCGCAACGAATTGGCAACATATCGTTATCGTTCTAATAATGCTTGGCCTGCACCGGTTGTAACACGAACACCGGTAGGCGGTTTTATTGGAGGCGGACTTTATCATAGTCAAAATATAGAAGGCTTTTATGCTCACATTCCCGGAATTTTGATTGCATATCCTTCAAATGCGGCTGATGCAAAAGGATTGCTTAAAACTGCATTAAGGTTGGATGATCCTGTCCTTTTCCTTGAACATAAAGCATTATATCGCCAAAGTTACGCTACTTCACCGGAACCGGATGAAAATTATTTGCTCCCATTCGGTAAGGCAAATATTTTTCGCGAAGGAACCGACTTAACTGTTGTAACTTATGGCTTAATGGTGCACGAAACTAATTTTGCCGTTAGAAAGCTCGAAGAAGAAGGGTATTCGATTGAGATAGTTGATATCAGAACAATAAACCCTTTGGACGAAGAAACAATTTACAATTCATTAAGTAAAACCGGTAAAGCGGTAATTGTTCACGAAGATACGCTAACCGGAGGTTTCGGTGCGGAAATTGCTGCGCGTATTGCAGATAATGCGTTTGAAATTTTGGATGGACCTGTTAAAAGAATTGCTGCGCGTGATGCGTTTGTCCCTTTTCATCCGAATTTGGAAAATTACATTTTACCGAAAAGAGATAGAATTTATAATGAACTAAAAAGTCTCCTGGTATATTAAAAAATTATCGGATACGGGAAAAATTTATTAAGAAAAATCGGGAAAATAATTGATATGAAAAATAATTTAAATAAGTCGAAAGAATTTGACAATCACGATAATTTAATAGATGTTCCAATGCCTAAAATGGGTGAATCGGTTATGGAAGGAACGATTATTAAATGGCATAAAAAAGTTGGTGATATGGTTAAAAAGGATGAGATAATTTTTGAAATGTCTACCGATAAGGTGGATACGGAAGTTCCTTCACCTGCTGATGGAATTATTGCCGATATTCTTTACAACGAAAATGACACGGTGGAAGTAGGTAAAGTTGTTGCGAAAATATCGACCACAGGTAAAATTGAGCGGAATGCAAAGCCGGCTCCACAAAAAGAAATAATAGAAGAAAAACAGATTATTAAAGAAGAAAAGGTGATAACAAAATCAGAAAATAATTTGCAGTTAAATAAAAATATTAAAACATCAAATCGTTTTTATTCACCTTTAGTATTAAATATTGCAAAAAAAGAAAATGTTTCCTTTGAAGAATTAGAAAACATCTCAGGTACAGGATTAAATAATAGGGTTACAAAAAATGATATTTTGCGTTTTATTAAAAATAGGGGAGAAGATAAAATATTAACTTCTTCCAAAGCCGAGGAAGAAAATGCATATATCAAATCGGCTTATACAAAAGGCAATGATGTTGAAATTATCGCTATGAATAAAACACGAAAGCTTATAATGGAACATATGATTAAAAGCAGAGATACATCTGTTCACGTTACGGAAATGATGGAAGTTGATATGACCTGGATATACAATTATATCAAGCAGAATCGTGAAAAATTTAAGAGTGAGGAAAATGTAAAACTCACTTATATGCCGTTTATTTCTATGGCTGTAATCAAAGCCTTAAAAGAATATCCTTGGGTGAATGCTTCTATTGAAGGCGATAAAATTATTGTAAAAAAATATGTAAACCTCGGTATTGCCGTAGCAGTTGAGCCTAATGGATTGATTGTGCCGAACATAAAACATGCAGACGAAAAGAATTTATTAGGACTTACAAAGGCAATAAACGAAATAGGGTACAAAGCAAGAAACAAAAAACTATTACCGGATGATGTTGCAGACGGCACTTTTTCGATAACAAATTACGGGGTTTTTGGAGCATTATTCGGGAATCCGATTATAAATCAGCCTGAAGTGGGAATTTTGGGTGTTGGTGCGGTAATTAAACGTCCTGTTGTTATTGAGCTAAATGGAAACGATGTAATTGCAATTAAACCGATGATGTATTTATCGTTAAGTCACGATCATAGACTTGTAGATGGAATGTTAGGTGGAAAATTTTTGAAATTTGTAAAGTCCACATTAGAAAATTTTGATAAATTAAATTTTTAGATAACTTTACTTTTTATGAAGATATAAAATGAAAATAAATTTACATCAAAAACAATTTAAAGAAGAAATAGAAAAAAATATCGGTACTATTGGGAAAAGACCATCTTGGTTAAAAGTAAAGCTTCCCACAGGTGAAAATTATAAAGATGTTTTGAAATTAATGAGAACATCACATTTACATACGGTTTGCGAAGAAGCACGATGCCCTAATCTTGCCGAATGCTGGAGTAACCGTACGGCAACATTTATGATTTTAGGTGATATCTGCACCCGGAGCTGCGGATTTTGTAACATAAAACAAGACATGCCTAAAATAATTGATTGGGATGAACCCCGCAGAGTTGCAGAATCGGCAAAGGCTTTAAATCTACGTCATATTGTGATTACATCTGTAAACAGAGATGAACTCAAAGACGGAGGTGCTTCTGTTTTTTCTGAAACCGTTAAAATGATTCGTAAGATCTCTCCCGGATGTACAATTGAAATTTTAATTCCCGATTTCAAAGGAGAAAAAAATGCTTTCGAAATAATTATGCAAAATCCCCCGGATATCTTGAATCATAATCTTGAAACGGTTAAAAGATTGTATGATGTCGTTCGTCCGCAAGCTAAATATGAAAGGAGTCTCGAATTAATTAGCTGGTTTAAACAAAAAGGCTTAAGAACCAAAAGCGGAATAATGGTAGGTATTGGCGAAAATAAAGAAGAGGTTTTTAAGCTGATGAGTAATTTGAGAGAATACGGATGCGATATTATTACAATAGGGCAGTATCTCCAACCTACAAAAGAACACCTTCCGGTTGTACGGTATGTTGACTTAGATGAGTTCAAAGCATATAGAGACTATGGACTTAAAATCGGATTTATGGCAGTTGAATCGGGACCGTTAGTACGAAGTTCATATCATGCCGAGAGGCAAACAAAATATATATTTTTGTAGGCTGTAACGGTTGTACCGTGACAGCATAAATGTTTCATTCGTATTACTTCACGCAACTGATTAAGCAGCTTCTTCTTTTCCATCTTAAATTTTATAAAAATAAATAAAGTTAAAATAAAATAATAACTTAAGGAATAATTGCAAAAATAATAACAGATTTAATCCGTATAAACTAAGATATAAAATGTTCTTATAAGAGGTATTATGCTTTAGTTAAGTTAACGAACATTCACAATTAAATTTTGCAATAAAGTTCAATTTTAATTAGCTTATTTCGAAATATAAAATATGTATTAATTCTATTGAAGATATGTTATACCACTTTGGGATTGTAAAATGGGAAATATCATTGTACAACTGCTACAAATATCTATTCCAAAGTACATTGGTCGTTTTATAAACAAAAGTATATAAAATAGTGTTTTCATTTTTCGATTTATTAAAATTACATAATATTGATTCATCCAATATTAAATTAGTTAGGCATTCCAATGCTGAAATTCCAATACTACAAACTTTTCAAAATAATAGAAAAAAGTTTGAAGCATATCAAAAGTTTCAAGCACCCAATAAATTTTCACAAGCTAAACACATTGCAGCTTTTGCTCCTTATAGAAATACATTGGCTTTGTTTTTAGGACTTTGGGAAATCAGAGATTACAAAAAGAATAAAGAATTTACAAAAAGGATTCATTCAATAATTGATAATTATAAGCTTCCTCAAGAATGGCATAATGGTCAATCATATTTTGATTTAAAATACAATCCTATTCTTGCTGAATT
This sequence comes from uncultured Melioribacteraceae bacterium, assembly GCA_964640985.1. Lineage (GTDB taxonomy): Bacteria > Bacteroidota > Ignavibacteria > Ignavibacteriales > Melioribacteraceae > CAZXJG01. Next base: position 16,335 of record CAZXJG010000062.1, read on the forward strand.
TTCACAAAGATTAATAATTGACTGGGGCAAAGGGACTATCGCTTGGGTGCAAACCAAGAATAAAATAATTGTAGAAATTAAGGGGAAAAAATCACTTGGAGATTTACCAACATTTGACAAAATAATTTTAAGTTATTTGGAACTGAAAACTTTAGTTTCAAATCCCGATTCGAATAATGATTGGCTAAATGCTTTGAGTTCTGTCAAAGGTATTTATTTGATTAGGGATAAAGGATCTGGACAATTATATGTTGGGTCTGCATCTGGTGATAATGGTATATTTGGAAGATGGCAAAATTATGCACTAACTGGTGATGGCGGTAATATTGCATTGAAAAACCTAAACCCAAATAATTTTGAGTTCTCAATCCTTGAAATTGTTTCTAATATGATTAATCAAACAGAAATTATACACAAAGAAAATTTATGGAAACGAAAATTGGGGACTTGGGAAATGGGATTAAATAAATATGAAAAGCATAATATAAATTAACGTGGTATAACGTTATAAAGGATTCATACCGAAGCTTGCCGAGAGATAATTCGGTGTTCCCGCTAAAAAGAGGCGGGATCTAAGGATAAGCTAAGCCGGAAAGTGGCACGCCGTGTAGTATTTGTAATTTCAAAGGTGAATTTCAGGGTTGGTTTGTATTTCTTTTCTAAAAATC
>CAZXJG010000063.1:0-16885 GCA_964640985.1 uncultured Melioribacteraceae bacterium
ATAATTTTTCTCCCGTTTTCTTTACGGGGAAAAAGCAAAGATTTTGTTGTTAATATTATAACGCGGCGAACCGTAAATTAAATTTAAAGGATTATAAAATGCATATTCCGGAAGGATATCTTTCGCCTAAAACTTATGTGCCCGCTTATCTTTTGATTCTTCCTCTGTTTAAAATTGCGTGGGGCAAAGCAAAAGCGAAGTTTGATGACGAAGCTCTTCCGTTATTGTCTTCAATTACAGCGCTTTCGTTTGTGATAATGATGTTTAATATTCCCATTCCCGGCGGAACAAGCGGACACGCAATCGGTGCTGCCGTCATCTCTATTTTATTTGGTCCTTGGGTCGGTTCCCTTGCAATTAGTCTTGTGTTGATTATTCAGACTTTGGTTTTTGGTGACGGCGGAATAACTTCTTTTCCCGTTAACGCTTTGGCAATGGGGTTTACGGCTTCGTTTGTTTCATATTATATTTATCATATTTTGAAAAATAAAATCAATAAATCTACTGCTCTGTTTTTTTCAGGTTGGACAGGTATCGTAGCAGCTTCTGTTGTTATTGCGTTTTTTTTGGGAGTTCAGCCATTAGTTGCTTCCGATAGTCTGGGACGTCCTTTGTTTTTCCCCTTTGGTTTTTCCATCACTTTTCCTGCATTAGTAGGTGCACATGTGCTTTTTTTCGGTATAGTTGAAGGCATTTACACGGTTATTGCTATTAAAGTAATTGAACGGAATTTTAGTTTTGGCGGGTCTTCAATAAATTATTATTCCTCCGTAAAAAGTTCAAAAAAACAAAAAATTAAATTCGGTGTATTCCTATTATTCTTCATCCTATTGGTTCCTATCGGGTTGCTAACGGATGCTCCGGCTTGGGGCGAATGGTCATTAGAGCACTTTAAAACATTGATTGGTTTTATCCCAAAAGGAATGCAAAAATTTTCTATGATTTATAAAGCACCTATTCCGAATTATAGTGTTTTAGGATTGAATTCATCGTTAGGTTATTATATATCGGCGATTGTAGGTGTTACTGCACTAATATTTATATATTATTTTGTTTTGAAACTTTTAAAAGTAAATAAAAAAAAATCGGAGATTTTCTTATTTATAACATATTTATGTATAATTATTTTACTTACTATTCAGAGTAACATTTATTCTATTATTATAGTTTTTTTACTTCTTGCGCTGTTTGCCGGTTCTTCATTCATAAAATTAATTAAACGGACTATAATTGCATTATTGATGTTTAATCTAATTGTTTCAATTTCTTTTATCGCTTTATCCCTTTATAACGGCAGCCATCCGTTTTACTCGATATTACTTATAAATTTAAGAACAATGACTTTAACATTTGCAACGTTTTGGATAATTGAAAAGGTTAATCTTTTTAATATTTTTTCGTTTTCAAAAAGTATAACTTTTCTGTTGACTTTATCTTATACTCAAATAATATCCTTTAAGAAAATTTTAAATGAATTCCGTTTGGCGTTAAAAAGCCGGTCAATTAAAAAACCGTCAAATACAAATTTAATTCAATTTCTTTCGTCATTAACTTTATTTTTTTTGAACAGTGCGTTGAATAATTCGAAAGAAATATTGATGGCAATGAAATCAAGGGGTTTTCATACATGATTGAAATAAGGAATGTCTCATATAATTACTCGGATAAACAAGCATTAAGGAATGTATCTTTTCATATTGACAAAGGTGAAAAAGTAATACTTCTCGGCGTAAATGGGAGCGGTAAATCTACGTTGTTGAAAATTTTAAATGGTTTAATTTTTCCTGATAATGGGGAATACATTTTTAACGAAAATAAAATAATAAAATCATCTTTACGGAAAGAAAAATTTAATACAATTTTTAGAACTCAAGTTGTTTTCCAGTTCCAAAATCCCGATGTAATGTTATTTAATCCGACTGTTTTTGATGAGATTGCATTCGGACTTAGGCAGTTAGCGATAGATAACATTGATAAAAGAGTAAAAGATTGGGCTGAAAAATTTGGTATTTCCGAATCGCTTAATCTTCCGCCGTTTAATTTGAGCGGGGGCGAAAAACAAAAAGTATGCCTTGCTTCGTTATTTGTGTTGGAGCCTGATGTGATATTATTGGATGAACCTACTTCAAATTTGGACCCCGGCACAACAGGCTGGTTTGTAGATTTCCTTTATGAAATTGATAAAACCGTGATTATAGCTACTCATAATTTGAGCCTGGCGTCCGAACTTGGCGAAAGGGCAATTGTTTTGTCGCCTGAACATAATATAATTTTCGATGGAGATATTAACGATATTTTAAATAGTGATGAAATACTAATAAAAGCAAATTTACTTCATACTCACAAACATAGGCAGAATGAAAAATTATCTAAAAATTATCATTCTCACGATTGGGAGTAAAAAACGATTTTTAAAAATTTAAAATATAAAAAAACTAAATTGGCTAAATAATATTTTGATGTACTACATAAATTTTAACTAAAAAAAGGATCTAATATCTTCGAATTTCTTTGTGATTTCTTCGTGTAACTTTGTGGTACAGCTATTACACAAAGGGTCACAAAGAAAAGGCTAAGTTTCACAAAGTTAAGGTGATTATAAACTTGGATTGCTTCTAAATTTTCAAGTTTCAATGCTTAAAAATGGTATTAAAAGAGTCATAAATTAACCCTAATATATCAAAATATTATTTAGTCCTAAAATCAGATAATAGAATTTTTAATAATATTTATTTGTATATTTTAAAATGAATTCTAATATCGGGTAATTTTTTTAACTTTGGGCAAGGGTAATTATAAATGCATGAACTTTCCATAGCTAATGATATATTTGATATTGTAACTCAATACTTACCGGACGACAAAACTAAAGTTAATTCAATAAAAGTGAGAATTGGGAAGTTGACAAATGTTCTTAATGATTCTTTGCGTTTTTGCTTTGGTGCCATAATAAATAAAACCCCGCTTGAAGGCGCAAAGTTGGATATTGAAATAGTGCCGGTTCGGGTAAAATGCAGCGATTGTGGAAATATTGATATAATAGAAAAATTTGTATTTCAATGTACTAACTGCAGAAGCAGAAATATTAAAATGATTGGCGGTGATGAACTTCAAGTAGTCGAAATTGAATTAAAAGATTAAATTGGAGGAAATATGAGTGTTATTACTGTTGAAAGAAAGGTTCTTGAAAAAAATGATACAATTGCACAAGATAACAGGAGAACCTTTAATGAAAACAAAATATTTTCAATTAATTTATTAAGTTCACCAGGTTCGGGCAAAACAAGTATTGTAGAAAAAACTATTGAATATCTTTCCGGAAAAGTTGATATCGCCGTTATTGAAGGTGATGTTCAAACCGACCTTGATGCTCAAAGAATTTCAAAATTGAAAGCCCAAGTTGTACAAATTGTTACAAACGGCGGATGTCATTTGGAAGCTAACCTCGTCCGGGATTCATTTGGAAAATTTAATGGCGGAAATATAGATTTGTTGATAATTGAAAATGTTGGTAATTTGGTTTGTCCGGCAAGTTACGATTTGGGTGAGTCGGATAAAATCGTTATTCTCAGCACAACTGAAGGCGACGATAAACCTCTTAAGTATCCTGCAATGTTTAGAATAGCGTCTGCGCTTGTAATCAATAAAATAGATTTAGTACCTTATGTTAATTGTTCGGTGGAAGTTATAAAAGAAAACGCACTTAAAATAAATCCTAATCTGAAAATTTTTGAAACATCTTGTACAACTAATGTGGGAATACCCGGATGGTGCCGGTGGCTTGAATCAAAGTTAAGATAAAAATGTATAAATCCGTCCAAATAATAATTCGTGGCGCTGTTCAAGGTGTTGGTTTCAGACCCTTTATTTATAAGCTCGCAGCGCAGATGAATTTGAAAGGCTATGTGCTGAATTCACCGCTTGGTGTTATTATTGTAATTGATGGTTATCAAAAAGACCTTGAAGAATTTATACTTAGAATTAAAAAAGAAAAACCTCCGATTTCAAAAATTACCGGAATGGAATTTTCATTTCTCGACCCAAAAGGATTTACTCATTTCGAAATAAAAAACAGCGAGACGAATAGAACCAAATCTACTCTGATTGTTCCTGATATTGCAGTGTGTGAAGACTGTTTAAACGAGATGATGGACCCTAATGACAGGCGTTATCTTTATCCTTTTATAAATTGTACTAACTGCGGTCCGCGTTTTTCAATTATTGAATCGCTCCCTTACGACAGACCGAATACCTCGATGAAAATTTTTGAAATGTGCGATGATTGTAAAAAAGAATACCTCGATCCGCTTAATAGAAGATTTCATGCTCAGCCGATAGCTTGCCCCAATTGCGGTCCCCATTTGGAATTATGGGATAATAAAGGCAACGTGATAAGTTCTCATCAAAGCGCTGTTAAATTAGCGGCAAAACTTTTAAGTGAAAATAATATCATTGCTCTTAAAGGATTAGGCGGCTTTCAACTTATTGCCGATGCCCGGAATGATGATGCAGTTAATTTATTAAGAATAAGGAAACATCGTCAAGAAAAACCATTTGCGGTAATGATGTTTTCCGTATCCGAAATAGAAGAATTCTGCGAAATATCATTGCTGGAGAAAAGACTATTAACATCACCTGAAGCTCCAATTGTACTGTTACAAAAAAAATCTAATCTAAATAAAAAACAAATTGCTTCTTCCATCGCACCGGATAACCCGTATTTGGGAATAATGCTTCCGTATACACCGCTTCACTTTTTGCTACTGAAAGAAACTAATTTCCCTGTTATTGCAACAAGCGGTAATATTTCGGAAGAGCCGATGTGTATTGATGAATCGGAAGCTTTACTGAGACTCGGAGGTATTGCCGATTATTTTTTAGTTCATAATAGACCGATAGTTCGCCACGTTGATGATTCAATTGTACGGGTGATACGAAAACAAGAAACCGTATTAAGACGTGCAAGGGGTTATGCCCCTTTCCCGATTTTATTAGACTCGTTAAATTTTAATGGTGGAGTTCATAAAAATGTTATTGCTGCAGGCGGTGAGTTAAAAAATACCGTTTCTTTGAAAGTTGAAAATTACGGGTTCATTAGTCAGCATATCGGCGATCTATCCAACAAAAAAGCATACGAATCTTTTATACAAGTTATTAGTGATTTTAAAGATCTTTATGATATAAAATCTGCAGATATGGTTTGCGATATGCACCCGGAATATTTGTCGACAAAATATTTTAAGAATAAATTCGAGAAGGTTAAATTTGTTCAACATCATTATGCTCATATTGCCTCTTGCAGAGCGGAAAACCAAGTTACCGGAACTACACTGGGAGTTGCATGGGACGGAACAGGGTACGGCATTGACGGTACTGTTTGGGGAGGTGAATTTTTTATTTCCGATAATAAACAATACTTTCATGTCGGGCAATTTAAACAATTTATGCTGCCGGGTAGTGAAGCGGCAATTAAAGAACCAAGGCGTTCTGCCGCCGGAATTTTGTTTGAAATTTTCGGTGAGCAATTCCTGAAGGAGTTTCCACCTATACAAAATTATTTTTCAAATAATGAATTAAGTGTGATTATCACAATGTTAACAAAAAAGTTCAACTCTCCATTTACTTCAAGTGTCGGCAGATTGTTTGATGCAGTGGCGTCATTGCTGAATATTTCTCAATATACTTCGTTTGAAGGACAGTCGGCTATGAAAGTTGAATTTGCCGTTATAGATGGAATTAACGGCGTATATGATTTCGATCTTCTTTTTAAAGATATTATAATAATAAATTGGCAGCCGATGATTATACAAATATTAAATGATATTGCAATGGAAATTTCTGCCGGTGAAATTATAACGAAATTTCATAATACACTTGCCGGCATAATTCTTTCGATTGCAAAATTGTTTAATATAAAAAAGGTTATTTTAAGCGGAGGGTGTTTCCAAAATTTGTATCTTACAGAAAAAACTTCAGAGTTGTTGGGGAAAAATAATTTCAATGTTTATACTCATCAAAGAATCCCTCCTAATGATGGAGGAATATCTTTAGGGCAGATTGCAGCAATGGATTCGGAATTAAAAGTATTCAATTTTTCGCAAATACTTGATAATGCAAAAATTAAATTATAAATCCTTTGTTTGGAGGTAATAAATGTGTTTAGCAATACCAGGTAAAATTATATCTGTAAATAATAATGTTCCGGGTTTGAAAATGGCGAAGGTAAATTTTGCAGGTGTAAAAAAAGATATTTGTGTTGAATGGCTGCATGAACCGAAGGTGGGTGAATATGTTTTAGTTCATGTGGGATTTGCATTAAGCAAAATTGATCAACAAGATGCAGAAGAAACTCTGAATATTTTAAGGCAAATGGGTGATATACCGTCTAATGAACAATCGGAAGATGTTCAATGAAATATTTAGATGAATATAGAGACGCAGTGGCCGTAAAAAATCTTTCTCTAAAAATTGAAAAAATAACTACAAAACAATGGAATATTATGGAGATTTGCGGGGGGCAAACACATACCATTATGAAATATAGTATTGAAGATTTACTGCCTGATAAAATATTGTTGATACATGGTCCCGGATGTCCCGTTTGTGTTACCCCGCTTGAAAAAATTGACAAGGCAATTAAAATTGCTTCAAGAAAAGATGTTATATTTACATCATTTGGAGATATGCTCCGGGTGCCCGGTTCTAAACTCGACTTGCTTAGTGTAAAAGCTAATGGCGGTGATGTGCGTATGGTTTATTCTCCGTTGGATGCGGTAAAAATTGCAGAAGAAAACCCGGATAGGAATGTAGTTTTCTTTGGTGTAGGATTCGAAACAACTGCGCCTGCCAACGCAATGTCGATTTTAACTGCATATAGAAAAAATCTTAAAAATTATTCTCTACTCTGTTCTCAAGTGCTGGTTCCTCCGGCAATTGATACGCTGTTATCTTCAGAAAACTCAATTATACAAGGAGTATTAGCAGCAGGGCACGTTTGCACGGTAATGGGTTATGAAGAATATGTACCTCTCACACAAAAATTTGAAATACCAATTGTTGTTACGGGATTTGAGCCGGTTGATATACTTCATGGAATTTTTATGACGGTTCGCCAGCTTGAAAGAGGTGAAAGCCATATAGAAAACCAATATAGCCGTGTGGTAAAAAGAGAAGGGAATATAAATGCCCAAAATATTATGAAAGAAGTATTTGAAATTGTTGACAGGAAATGGCGCGGTATTGGTAAAATATCAAACAGCGGACTTGGAATTGCCGAGAAATATGCGCAATTCGATGCCGAAAAAATTTTTGATGTTGATACTATTGATGTTGATGAGCCGAAGGAATGTATTGCCGGCGAAATTTTACAAGGTCATAAAAAACCTTATGAATGTAATGCATTTAAAAATTTATGTACGCCGGAACACCCGCTTGGTGCGCCGATGGTTTCATCTGAGGGCGCTTGTGCGGCATATTTTCATTATCGAAAATAAAATTTATAACAATAAAAAATTAATGATTATGAATAGTAAAAATTATATTGCATTGAATTGCCCATTGCCTATAACGGATTATGATAAGGTGCTGCTTGCGCACGGCGGCGGGGGAAGTCTTTCGCACCGGTTAATTCATAAAATGTTCTTTTCACAATTTAATAATGAATATTTAAGTGTAGAACATGATAGTGCAATGTTTAATATTAATAACTCGAGACTGGCTTTTACAACCGACTCTTATGTTGTTAAACCGATATTTTTCCCCGGTGGAAATATAGGGGAATTAGCGGTAAACGGTACGGTCAACGATATTGCAATGGCTGGAGCAGTGCCGAAATTTATTTCAGTCGGGTTTATTATTGAAGAAGGTTTGCCGATGGAAGAACTTTGGGAGATTATTGTATCGATGCAGAAAGCTGCACAAATAGCGGGAGTTAAAATAGTTACAGGCGATACCAAAGTAGTTGATAGAGGAAAAGGTGATAAAATTTTTATAAATACTTCGGGAATAGGAATTATTAAAAATGGGGTTGATATTGCTCCTAAAAATTGCAAGCCGACTGACACTATTATTATTAATGGAAATATTGCCGAACATGGCGTTACAATTATGAGTGCTAGAGAAGGACTGGAATTTGAAACGGCTTTAGAAAGTGATACCGCTGCATTAAATGGTTTGGTAGAATCTATATTAAACTGTTCTAAAAACATCCATGTTTTAAGAGATCCTACAAGAGGCGGGCTCGCAAGTTCTTTCAATGAAATTGCGGAGGCAGCTAATGTGGGAATTGAAATTATTGAGGATAAAATTCCAATTTCGGAGGATGTAAAAGGTGCTTGTGAAATATTGGGACTTGATCCGCTTTACATTGCAAACGAAGGTAAAGTGCTTGTATTCGTTTCTTCCGAAGATGCCGGCAATATTTTGAATACAATGAAGAATCATCCTTTGGGTAAAAATTCTTCGATTATTGGAAAAGTTACTGCAGATCATCCGGGTACGGTAGTTATGAAAACAACAATCGGCAGTAAGAGAATTGTGGACATGATTTCCGGTGAACAATTACCGAGAATTTGTTAATGAATAAAAAATAGGTTTAATAATTTGACAAAATTTAAATCATTAACACTGATTACCAAAAACAAAGCGATGCATGATATTTTAAGGTATCTTGATAAAGTTGCTTTATCTAAAAGCTCTGTTTTGTTGATTGGCGAAACAGGAGTCGGTAAAGAAATATTTGCGGAATATATCCATCGTACAAGTTTGCGATCTCAAAATCCATTTGTCAAAATAAGTCTTTCCGCCCTACCGACAGACCTTCTCGAAAGCGAATTATTCGGTCATGAAAAAGGGGCGTACACAAGTGCGGCATCCGAAAAAAAAGGTTTATTTGAAATTGCAGATACCGGCAGCCTTTTTTTAGATGATATTGATGACGTGCCTTTATCCATTCAAACCAAGCTGCTTCGTGTATTAGAATCGAATGAATTAATGCGTATAGGAGGAACTTCCACAATCCCAATTGATGTACGTTTAATTTGCGCTACTAAGGTGGATTTAAAAGATTTAGTTAATAGAAAAATTTTTCGAGCTGATCTTTTTTACAGAATTAATGTAGTACCTGTTTTTATACCTCCTCTTAGAGAAAGAATAGAAGATATACCTCCATTAATTGACCATTTCCTATGCGTATTTTCACCGAATAACAAATTAAGCATATCTAATCAAGCTCTTAAGTTCATGCTAAATTATTCCTGGCCTGGAAATATTAGAGAATTAAGAAATCTGATTCAAAGATTATCTCTTTTTTCAGTTAATGAAATTAAAGCGGCAGATTTACCACCGGAGATTTGTGCCGGAAATACAATTAATACACTGGTAAAATCTTGTAAACGATGTTTATTAAATAATGAAATGACTTTTGAAGAAATTATTGAGTGTGTTGAGTTGAATTTAATTGAAGACGCAATTAGAAAATCCAACGGGAATAAAACAAAGGCAGCAAAAATTCTTAATTTAAATCTTTCAACATTTCGTGATAAGATAAAAAAGCTGCAAAAACGCAAAAAACTATCTATAAATCTTTAACGGAATTCCACTAGATTTTTAGCGGAATTTCGCCCGTCTAATTTTTAATATTAGTAATTGACCGCAAAATTAACGTTTTTCCCTGGCATAACCTTTGATTGGATAAAAGTGTTAAGTTATTTAAACCCAAATTATGCATTCCGACAAAAAGTCGGGATTAAACTCTTTTATTGTATCAAAGTTAGTTTTGTGTCATAATACTACTATCTTAATGAATATTTCGGGTTAAAAAGGCAAGTGGGAGAAATCAAGTCAAATAAAGCAGTCCAATTAAAAGGTAAGATAATAGAAACTTTTGAGAGAAACGGGGAATCCTTTGTGAAAATTTATCTTGAACCGAGTTATTTGGAAATATCCGCTAAAAATTTAGTTCACGCCCACTTAGGGGATAATATTCAGATTAAAACATTAATCACAATTAAAGAAATAAGCGTAAATTTTAATTGAAATATAATCGCAGAATATTTAAGAAATTTTGTTAAATAACTAATATAGGAGGGTTAAATGGATAAAAATCCCACCACTTATTATGAACAAATTTTACAACGAGGGTATTCAAGAAGAGATTTTCTCAAATTTTGTGCTTGGATTGGTGCATTTATTGGAGTTGAAGCCAGCGGTGTAGGAAGAATTGTTCATGCGATGGAAACGAAACCTCGAATTCCTGTCCTTTGGTTTCATTATCAGGAGTGCACTTGCTGCAGCGAATCGTTCTTGCGGAGTTCACATCCAATTGTTGCCGACATTATCTTAGATAAAATATCACTCGACTATACCGAAACGTTACAAGCTGCCGCAGGATATCAAGCTGAGGAAGTACTTCAGAATACTATGCGGAAATATAAAGGTAAATATCTAATGCTTGTAGAAGGTGCCGTACCAACCAATAATGATGGAGTATATTGCTGCATTGCAGGGAAAACTGCCATCGATAGTGTGAAAAAAGCCGCCGAAGGAGCTAAAGCAATTATTGCTTGGGGCAGCTGCGCATCTTGGGGCTGTATTCAATCGGCAAGACCAAATCCTACCGGGGCAACCCCTGTTCATAAAATTATCAAGAATAAACCTATAATTAATGTACCCGGATGCCCGCCTATTGCCGATGTTATGGCGGGAACAATAGTATATCTTCTTACTTTCGGTCGTATTCCGCAGCTTGATGGAATTGGAAGGCCGAAATCTTTTTATTCGCGAAGAATACACGATACTTGTTACAGAAGAGCAAATTACGATGCCGGTTTGTTTGTAGAATCATTTGATGATGAAAATGCCAAACGTGGTTTCTGCTTATACAAAGTGGGATGTAAAGGACCTGTTACTTATAATTCGTGTGCCGTTATTAAATGGAATAACGGTGTAAGCTATCCAATTCAATCCGGCCATCCCTGTTTGGGTTGTAGCGAAGAAAACTTTTGGGATAACGGACGATTTTATCAGCATCTTGCTTCTTTCCCAGGATTTGGAATTGAATCGACAGCCGATAAAGTTGGTGTTGCTGCAGCGGCTGTAACTGCCGCCGGAATAGCTGCTCATGCCATATCTACAAATATTCGAAAACGCAAACTTATAAAAGAAATTAAAGATGTTTCAGAAAAAGAGGGAGGTGAATAAGATGGGGAAAAGAATAGTTATTGATCCGATTACTCGAATAGAAGGTCACCTTCGCATTGAAGTTGAAATTAGAAACGGAAAAGTTGTTGATGCTTATAGTTCCGGTACGATGGTTCGCGGTATTGAGAAAATATTAAAAGGAAGGGATCCCCGCGACGCGTGGGCTTTTACCGAACGTGCTTGCGGCGTATGCACTACGGTTCATGCTCTCGCCTCGGTTAGAACGGTTGAAAATGCACTTAATATTGAAGTGCCGCCTAATGCCGAGTTAGTAAGAAATTTAATGTTCTGTGCACAGTATATGCAGGATCATGTTGTTCATTTTTATCATTTACATGCCCTCGATTGGGTTGATGTAATTAGTGCTTTAAAAGCCGATCCGAAAAAAACTTCCGAAATTGCACAAAGCATTTCCAATTATCCTAAAAGTTCACCTAAATATTTTCGTGATGTACAAAACAGATTGAAAACATTTGTTGAAAGCGGTCAATTAGGGATATTCGCTAATGGATATTGGGGTAATAAAGCTTATAAGCTTCCCGCCGAAGTTGATTTGCTTGCTGTTGCTCATTATCTTGAAGCTTTAGAGTGGCAAAAAGAGATTGTGAAAGTTCATACTATTTTTGGCGGGAAAAATCCCCATCCGAATTATTTAGTCGGCGGTGCTCCTTGTGCAATAAATATCAATGGCGAAAATGCTCTTAATATGGAAAGATTATCTTTTGTAGGTTCTCTGCTCGATGGAGCACAAACCTTTATCGATCAGGTGTATATACCCGATTTATTGGCTATTGCCCCTTATTATTTAAAATGGGGTAGTATTGGAGGCGGGTTAAAAAATTATCTCGCTTATGGAGATTTGCCGACTGCGGGATATTCCGATGTTTTAAGTTTTAAATTCCCTCGTGGGGCAATACTTGACCGGAATTTAAATGAAGTACATGAAGTCAGCGGGACAAATGAAGAACAAATAAAAGAATTTGTAACTCATTCTTGGTATAAATATTCTGTTGGTAATAAAGCCGGTTTGCATCCTTGGTCCGGTGAAACCATATTAAATTATACCGGTCCTAAACCGCCTTATGATCAACTATATGTTGAAGGTAAATACAGTTGGGTTAAAACTCCACGCTGGAATGGACATCCAATGGAAGTAGGACCTCTTGCACGTATGTTGGTTGCTTATGCTTCCGGAAGAAAAGAGGTTCAAGAATTAGTAAATGCAACATTAAAAAAATTGAAAGTGCCTGTCGGTGCGTTGTTTTCAACATTGGGCAGAACAGCGGCAAGAGCCTTAGAAACTAAATTAATTGCCGGCTGGTCAAAAGAGTTTTATAACCAATTAATTTTGAATATAAAAAACGGCGATTATAGAATGCACAACAATAAAAATTGGGACCCTTCGACTTGGCCGGATGAAGCAAAAGGAGTTGGTTTTACAGAGGCTCCGAGAGGCGCATTAGCACACTGGATAAAAATTAAGAATGAAAAAATTGAGAATTATCAGATGGTTGTTCCGTCAACTTGGAACGCATCTCCACGGGATGCTAAAGGACAAAGGTCTTCTTACGAATCGGCTCTTATCGGAACTCCCGTTGGGAATCCTGAACAGCCACTGGAGATACTTCGTACTATACATTCATTCGATCCGTGCCTCGCTTGTGCTGTTCATCTTTATGATGAAAAAGGTACTTATATTCATCAGTTAGAGACTTTTTAAAGGAGACGGTAATGGAAAAAACAGAAATTAAAAGAGTTTACGTCTGGGAAATCCCCGTCCGTTTGTATCACTGGCTAAATTTTTTGGCCGTGTTCACATTAGCCGTAACAGGTTATTTGATTGGTAATCCACCGGCAATTCAAAGCGCTACTGAAGCCTCATTTGGATATTGGTTCGGCACTTTAAGATTTATACATTTTGTTGCGGCATTTGTGTTTTTCTTTAATTTTATTTTTAGAATTTACTGGGGATTTACAGGCAATAAGTATGCAAATTGGCGATCTTTCATTCCCCATAGCAAAAAATATCTGAAAGAAATAGTTGATGTTTTCAAATTGGATGTATTGCAGAAAAAAGGGAAGCCTCTATTTTCTATCGGTCATAATTCTTTAGCGGGTATTACTTATCTTTTAGTTTTTCTTATATTTTTGTTTCAAAGTATAACCGGTTTTGGAATGTATGCCGCAACAAGCAATGCTTTTTTTCCTAAATTGTTTGCGTGGATCGTGCCTTTGCTCGGCGGCGGATTTGCGGTGCGTAACTGGCATCATATAATGATGTGGTTCTTTATAATATTTGCTATGATACACGTTTATCTTGTGTTTTATCACGATTATGTTGAAGGTCGCGGTATTCTATCTTCTATGGCAGGTGGGTGGAAATTTATTGAAAAAAACAAATAAATTTGATTAATTATTCGAACCATTGAATGGTTTTTGATTAATGACAATTGTCGTTCTCATCATTACCGGTATAAGCTTACGAGGTTTTTACCTGCCCATTGGGACAGGAAACCTCGTAGGCTTATAAAATATAGAAACAATCTGAATTATAAATCTAACAAAATTAAGATTTTTATATTAACCGTATTATTGTTTGTTCCATAGAGCTTCCACAGAACTCTGCGAGAAAGCACAAAATATCTTTTATAGTATCGTTGACGTGTTCGAAAAATTGAGCGGAAATATTTTCCATTTTTTCTTGCGAAATTGGAATTATTCAGTCAAATATTACCGTTCCTCTTTAAGGAGCGGGCAGCCGAATTGAACATCCCAAACCTGTTCTAACCGTATTTGATGTTTTTCAAGTTAATATTTATTTTTATAACTTGTTTAGAGTTAAACAAAAAATTGGTCATATTGTGAGTAATTTAAAACAATCCGATAATATTCTAATATTAGGTGTTGGGAATCTTTTGTTAGGGGACGAAGGTGTTGGGGTTCATTGTATTAAAGAACTTGAAAAAATAAATTTACCGGAAAAGGTTCAATTATTAGACGGCGGTACCGGTGGTTTTCATCTACTTGGCTATTTGGAAAATTATCCCGTAATTATAATGATTGATGCAACAATTGACGGTAAGCATGCCGGTACGGTTTCGATGATCGAACCAAAGTTCTCATCCGATTTTCCTAAAGCTTTAAGTGCGCATGATATTGGGTTGAAAGATTTAGTGGAATCTGCTGTTTTGCTCGGACATTTACCAAAAATATATCTATTTACCGTTTCAATAGAAAATATTCAGAATTTTGAAATTAATCTCACATCTCAAGTAAAAAAAGCAATACCACACGTAATTGATAAAATACATAATTTGCTCCGGCAATTGATACCTGCCTAAGTTTTTTAATGGCTTAATTGAGTAATATGTGTCTTTTGGGACTTTTTGAATTAGTCCGGAATTATATTCAACCCTTTTTCAAATTCATTATTTTATTCATATTATAAATGTTATTAATCCTAATTTTTGTAATATTGAAATTTAAAAGTTTATCATCTAAGTAATGGAGTTGATAAGTGGGCAGTCAACTTAATAATTGTGTGGTAACTAAGCCGGTTTTATTTAACTGTATTAAGCATCATCTTAAATTTATCAAGCATAAAATTTTTTCAATTGAATCAAATGAAGATTTTCAAAAACTGTTGGATGATATTATCACGTTAGGTAATTCCGTTATGGATTTATATTGCGGCGAACTTATTCCACAGCAGGTCTCTTCGGAGATTATTGATCTATTGACTGAAACAGGGAAATTGAGTTTGACTGAATTTGTAAAATGGATAAATGGTAATGATAAAAAATATCGTTTATTTACACTTAGTGATAAATCAATTTGGACACTGAGAATAGCAAACAACAAAGAAAGATATATTCATATTCATCCGGGGCGTTATTCACCTTTATCAATAAGGGTTAAGGCTGTAACATTGAAAACAATTGTTGCTGCAACTGCATATCAATTATTATATGGTCAAAATAAATTTGATATTAATTTGATAAATAAAATAAGAATGAATTATTTGAACGAACCCCCATTAAAAAATATTTATCCGAATGGCGGAATAGACAAACTTTATAGTATTATTACAAAATAATAATGTTTTAGTATGGATATAAAATTTTCAGAAGAACAGATTTTTGATGTTGTTATAATTGGAGCAGGACCTTCAGGTTCAACGGCAGCTTATTATTTGGCGGCGGCGGGGCTTAAAGTTTTAATTGTTGAAAAAGAAAAATTTCCGCGATATAAAACTTGCGGTGGCGGTGTGGTTTCACGTGCTGCGGGATATCTTGACTTTGGTTTGTCTAATGTGATAGAAAAGTGTATAAATTCCGCTGTGGTTTATGAAAATGCCAATAACCAAAAATTTACGGTTAAAAAAGATTTCCCGATTATAAATATGGTAATGAGAGAAAAATTTGATGATTATTTAGTGAAAGAGGCGGTTAAAAAAAACGCACAGTTTATTAGCGGTGTTGAAGTTATAAATTTAATTAAAAAAAATAATATTGTAGAAATTCAGGTAAACGATAATATTGTAAAAAGTAAGTTTGTTATTTGTGCAGACGGTGCAAACGGAATATCTTCAAGAATTATAAAGAAAAATAAAAAGTCAAAAAATATACCGGCATTAGAGTGGGAAATTAGAGTTTCAGACGATTTGTATAATAAATTTTCGGATTATGCCAGATTTGATTTCGGTTTTATTGACGAAGGTTATGTTTGGATGTTTCCTAAAAAACATCATCTTTCTGTCGGTGTGATTGCTGTCGGGAAAATCGATTTTAAATTAAGTGCTGTTTTGGAAAAATATCTAATTGAAATTGGAATTACAGGTATAAATCATATTGAAAAACATGGCTATATAATTCCAATAAGTCCATCGATTAAAAATGTTGTAAATAATAGAATTTTATTAGTCGGCGATGCACTCGGTGTGGCAGACCCAATTGTTTTTGAAGGGATTTCTTATGCGATTTTAAGTGGAAAGTTAGCTGCAGATGCAATTATTACAGGTAAGCTTGAACCTAAAAATGTAATTAAAATTTACAAGAAAAATTTGGCAAAAAAGATTTTTCATGAATTAAAGTTTGCTAAATTTTGTTCGATTTTGGTATATAATTATCCTTCAATACGAAAGTTTCTATTCAAAAAATATGGAGGCAGATTAGTAAACTTTATGACCGGGATAATTACTGAAGATGCCAAATATAGTTCGCTCTTTCTTAATCCGTTGAATTACTTAAAACTTATCAAATAATATTTTTAGAAGTATTCGGCGTTATAGCGTTCAGTAAAAAATGAGTGGGGAGTAGAGTAAAAAATATTTTGACAGATGGCATAGTCATGTATATGGCAAAAAACAAAAATATTGTTGAGAATAATATATTTGATGACTGAAGATTTGAGATTAATAGTAAACTGTGGATTGAAAGAATAACTCTTAATTAATTTTTTAAATTTCATAAATTTTATCACTTTTTATTTGAAAAATAAAACCGCTGCTTTAAAATGAATAACTCATAATATTGAATAGGAAAACAGATGAAACATAAATATTTTATTCTAATAATTGCTTTAATGCTCTTTGATTCGTGCGGAAAAATTAATAATAAAAAAGTAGCGATAATACCTCAGCCCCAACACCTCAAAGTTTTTGAAGGGGAAACACAAATTACACCTG
>CAZXJG010000064.1:0-16757 GCA_964640985.1 uncultured Melioribacteraceae bacterium
GGTTCAGATTGTGGTTCGCAAAAGACGCTCTCACAATCTAACCTTATTCGTTATGCTTGCTTTAAATATGCCGATGATTTAATGCGATAATTTAGAATATCAGGATTTTCTTTTAACAACTCTAACAATATTTTTGTCGAACCCGACGGTGTGCGTTTCCCTTGTTCCCATTGCCTAACAGACGACGGACTTACATTTAATACTTTGGCAAAAACACTTTGGCTCAAATTTATTCTGTTTCGTATTTCTTGAATATCTTTAGCATTTATTTTTACTTCGGGAATTTTTATTCCGAGGGATTTTAATTCTTTCTCAGAGAACGATGTTTTAATGTTACTTTTGATTAACTCATTGACAGTTTCACCAATAGCGTTTTTTATTGTTTTTCTCATATTTATACCTTTAGGCTAATAAAAATACCTTGTTTTTCTAACTCAATAAATTTTGCTCTTTCAATTTCCAATAAATCTTTTGATAATTTCTTAAAATATTTTAGTTCTTGATTATCTAAATTAGCTTTATCAGATTTAGCAAATCCATAAATAAAAACCGCAATATCTGCTTCCCTAAAAACGACAATAGTCCTAAAACCGCTACTTTTACCTTGCCCAATTTTTGGTGTTCGTACTTTGTAAAGACCGCTGCCTAAATCAACAGTCCCTATATTGTTTGATAAATTCTCAATAGTTTTTTTGAGATTATTATCGGAAACAGCATTCTTTTTTGCCCATTTGTGGAACCACTTGGTTTTTAATTTCAGCATATGCAAATATATCACATTGTGATACAATTAATCAAGGCAATTATTAATATTTATCAAACCTACCTAATTTTCGCGAAAAGCATAACGGCGTTGCTTTTCACCCAGCTTGCCCCGATTTATCCCGACGCTTTTTGTCGGGGTGCTATCTATCGGGGTCCGCCCTTAACTACAATGTTGGATTGTCCCATAGGGATCCCTTCAGGAAAAAACTATTGCCAAAAATTAGTAAAAACTTTATTTAACAATACAATGTTTAATTACAATTTATCTTTGGAAAACCAAACTTAAAAATACCACTGGCATAGCCATCCCTTCGGGAAAATGCCGCACTGTTTTCGTAGCTTGTCCCGATGTTTTTTATCGGGGGTCGGGTGCAAAAGCTGGTTATGTTTCTATCTCTATTATGTAATTTCATCATAGAGTAATTTTAGCCTTCTCCAATCTTCTATTTGTAAATTTTCTGTTCTACCAGTGGGACCAAATCTTGCTTTAAAACTTGTATGATACAAGGGAAATAAAATTCTATTAAACCATTTAATTCTTTTCCCAACTGAATCTTTCAAAGATTTATAACCGTGATCTTCTATTTTTCTAATAGCACTAAGAGCAACAGAACCCAATGTACAAATAATTTTAGGATTATAAGTATGAATTTGACTTATTAAGTGAGGCAAACAAACTTCAATTTGTTTTGCGGTAACAGGATAATTATTTTTTCTTTTTTTTGGTAAACATAATACAGCATTAGTAATACAAAACTGTCTTTCATCTAATACTAAGACTTCTGTTAGCAATTTATGAAGGAACTTACCAGATGGGTCAGTTAATGAGTTAATTGTTAAATATCCTTTGTTTTTATTAAATGTGTCGTCATAATTAGGTGCTTCGGCTATAAATAGTAGATTGGTTTGTGAAGGGAATTCTTTCATAAAAATTGGGTAAGAATTATTTTCAACTAAATGAGTTTGTGCATTATGACATAATCTACATTTGCCAATATTATCTATATACTTCTTCCAAATATTTTCATCAATCATAAAGCAAAGAATTTTTTATTAAAATAAATTATTTCCACTCTTTATAGCATTCATTACAATGAAATAATGGTGAATCATCAGAAATACAGCACCCACCTAAAATAAATTGTCCGCTCTCCAATCCCTTTTCGAGTTTCTTACTAAATGCTGGTAAACCATAAATAATTTTGGCAACATTTTTTGAATTGCAATAAGGACACTTATTTTTTTTATTACTCTTCATTTGTTTGAAATATAACGGCGTGGCTTTTCACCCGTCCGCCCCGAACAACAATGTTGGATAAAAAGCTAATACCAATAATTATTTTAAAATTTATCTTACTGCACTACTGTTAAATTACAATTTCAAACGAACAACGTAAACCCAATAATATAACAAAAACCCGAACCGTTTTCGCGGTCGGGTGGAAAAGCGGGTTATACGTTTTTTTTATAATATTCGTCAATTTCTTTTGCCATTTCGATCAATTCATCAAATTGTTTTTTTACGTAAAAACTATATATCTTGACTTCTTCTTCATCTAAATTTACTTCATTAGAAAAAAATTTTCTGAGTTTTTCTATTGGATAAATAAGATCCTCCAAAACAATATTCACACCAATGTATGCATCAAGCGAATCTCTTTTTTTTAGTTCTAATTTAAATTTCTTAAGTGTGCTAGTAATTATATCGAAATTTATTTTTCTGAATTGACGTTCTTTAGAAACCAAACTTGATTCGGTTAGTTTTTGAAAATGGTAATTCAAAGTTGAAGGGAATAAATCTGCAATTTCTTTGTCGTTGTATTGTCCTATATGTTCTTTTTCTTCATTTTGTAACATTCTTACTAACTCCTTTAAAGACGAATTAATAGATTTACGTTGAGAATCAATGAGTTTAACAATATCGTAGTGGTAAAATTTAGTATAATCTTTTTCTTTTGGCGAAACAGTCATTAAACTTAAATTTTTATGTGAAAGATATGCCCTAAAAATAAAATTGTATTTTGAATTTATCCCATTGCCACGTTTTGTTGGGTGTCCAACACTATCATTTCTTATATTACGTATATTTTTTAAGTCAGAATCAAGTTGAAAATTGAACCCAAGTGCTTCAGACATATGAATTATTGCATCTTGTTGAACAAATAAAATTTGCATAATCCCAAAAACGAAAAGATATTTCAACCCATCTTCTTTAACATTATTTAATTTAAGATATTCATGTATAGCTAATTCAGTATCTTCAATAATATCCATTGAACTACATAATTGATTCCAAGTATATTTATTTTTGAGCAAAATACTTTGCTTTCTTGCCTTATTGATATACTCTCGTATTTCTTGTATTATATTAATAATTTCTGTCATTATTTTGATAACGTATAATATATTATTAACCGGCAGAATAATCCCCTCTTTTTTCAAGATATCCTGCGATAATTGTTTACAAAATAATAACATTTAATTTATATTGCAATCTTAAAAATCAAGTTATTGTATCTTAATTTAATCTTTAGGGGGTAGAATAATAAGTTGTACATTTATTAGATATTTAGGGGGTGGGATAAGTTGTTCTATCCAACCCCCTAAAGTTATTCTATTCCACTCCCTTATTCCAATAAATCTACTCTCCATTTACTTCTGGAAATGTCTAAATATTAGTTTTTTGTCGAGCAATGGTCCTCGACAACTGAGAAAACAAAAGCTCACAGCCGCATGAACGGAGACTCGCTGTTGGGCGTCAATCTCAAGCGAATGGTTATATTTTTTATAAGAGTAATCTTAGTTGGTCTACTGAAATTCGTGCTTGCTTTAAAATATGTGATAAGGTAGATCGTTTAATAGGTTTATGAGCAGGAATTGTAAGTTTTAAAACTTCTTCTTTTATATGCTTCTGGAGTCTTATGTGACTGCCTTTCTGTCGAACAACAACCCACCCATCTCTTTGCAATGCCTTGATGAGTTTTTCATAGTTAAGGCTTGGAACCTTGGTCATACGGCTAATTCCGTTATTTCAGACCTTTCTGAAATAGTTAAATCATCATCAACCGGCTCTATATATAGTTCGATTGCTTCTTTGATTTTTTTTAGTGCTTCTTCTTTTGTTTCTCCTTCGCTAATGCAACCGGGTAAACTCGGGACATAAACTGTATATCCCCCCTCATCGCTTGGCTCAAGAACCACTTTTAAATTCATAATATCCTCCGAAAATTACTTTAGAATAGTGAATAATTAAAGGTAACGCACAATATAATCCTATAACATTAAATTAACATTCGGAATATAAAACCCATATTTTGTATATTCCTCTGTAATTTATTTATAATGTAATTATATTTATAATATATTACAATTTATAAATAAACTTTTTCTCTTTGAATTAATTCGGTTATTGTATCTTATTTGAGGATTATCCCAATAAGTTTATCCGGAAATCTTTACGGTTTAAATCCGATAAAACTATATTTCATCAACACCCTTTTTTACGAACTTCCCGAATTTTAAAGAAAGTGTAGGAAGAACAAGTAAATTAAGTGCGGTAGAGGTTGCAAGTCCGCCGAGAATTACCAAAGCCATCGGACCTTCAATTTCTCTGCCTGCAGAGCCGCTGCCGATTGCCAGCGGAAGTAAACCTAAACCGGTAACTAAAGCCGTCATCAAAATCGGGACCAGTCTTTCCGATGCACCCCGGATGGCAGCATCCAAGCCCCACGTCATTCCTTCAAAGTTTATCAGATGTTCATAGTGGGAAATAAGCATAATTGAATTACGTAATGTTATTCCGAACAGAGTTACAAAACCTATTAGAGAACCCATTGAAAACAGCCCGCCGGAAAGAAATATCACTAAAACTCCGCCGACAAGTGCAAAAGGAAGATTGATTAAAACTAATATAAGATTTTGATAATTTTTCATCACAACCGAAAGAAGCAGAATAATTCCGATTAATGAAATTATGGAGTAAATTATTAAATTTTTTGAAGAACGCGATTGCTCAACTGCCGAGCCGGAAAAACTAAAATAAAATCCTTGCGGGAGATTGATATTTGTTAAAATTTCTTTCTTAATTTTGTTAAAAAATAAATTTACATTTCCACCTAAAACATTGGCGGTAATTGTCTGCACTCTTCTGGCGCCTTCATGAAGAATAACATACCTTCCGGTAGATTCATAAATATTGGCTATTTGTCCGAGTAAAATATAATTCCCATTGGAATTTTTTATAGGCAGGGAAGATACTTGTGAAATTGAATTTTTTATTTTCGGTTCAAGTTTAACGGTTAAATTAAACACCCTGTTTTTATTGAATATTTGTCCTACAACTTTACCTTCGTAAGCAGTTTGTACGGCATTTAAGGCATCAACGGTGTTGATCCCCCATTTTCTCATAGCATTTTTGTTCAGATGAATTAATAGTTCGGGCATACCTTGAGGAGATTGAATTTTAACGTCTTCGGCATTAGATGTTTTTTTTAATAAAGAAGAAACTTCTTCGGCTTTTTTATCTAACAGATCGAGATCATTTCCGAATATATTAATCACAATAGGCGCCGTGTATCCCGAAAGAGTTTCTTCTATTCTTTCTTGAAGAACCGTATTAAGTACAAAACTTACACCTACAAAATTCTTTAAAACATTTCGAATTTTCTCTTGCGCACTTTCTGCTTCAGAGCCGTTCATCGGAATTAGGTTCAAGTCTATTTCGCTGTCGTGTGTACCTAAAAAATCATCCCCTAATTCGGCTCTGCCAACTCTTTGATCTACCGATTTAACAAAAGGCAAATTCAAAAGCGCCATATCAACTTTTTTGCCTATTCGCAGCGATTCATTAAGTGAAGTACCGGGTAATGCGGTCATGTGAAGAATGAAATGGCGTTCTTTTAATTCCGGGATAAAACTACCGCTGAAAAAAGGAATCATAGCTATGCTGACTAATGAAATTAAAGCTACTGAAATCATAACTGTTTTAGATGAATTTTCGACCCGTAAAATTACCCGGTGATATTTTTCTTTTATCCATTTTTGCAGAACCGGCTCTTTCCGGTTAAAATCATATTTCCCTAATAAAATAAAGGATAGGGCGGGAGTTACCGTTAAAGCGACTAAAAGCGAAGCCATTATCGAAAGTATATATGATATTCCAAGCGGTGAAAATAATTTACCGGCTATTCCGCTCATTGTTAAAATAGGCACAAAAACCAAAGCAACTGCAAATGTAGCGTAAACAACAGCACTTCTAACTTCTATAGATGCATCTAATATTACAAAGAACATTGGTTTAGGATGTTGTAACTCTTTATTTTGTCTTAAACGTCTTATAATATTTTCAACATCAATTACGGCATCATCAACTACCTCTCCAATGGCAATTGCAAGTCCGCCTAAAGTCATTGTGTTTAAGCTGATTCCAAATTTTTCAAGTACCGTAACCGCAGCTAATAATGATAAAGGAATTGCAAGACAAGAAATGGCAGCGGTTCTTAAATTAAAAAGGAATAAAAACAATACGATAATAACCAATACGGCACCAATTAAAAGGGATGATGTAATGTTGCTTAAAGCAGTATCAATAAAATCGGCAGCTCTAAATAAATCGGGATTTAATTTTATACCCTGGGCAGACAATGCAGGTTTAAGATCAGCCAACTCTTTTACAATTCTATTTGTAACATCAAGAGTGTTTGTGCCGTATTGCGCCGATATAACCATTGCAACCCCGGGCTTCCCGTTTATCAATGCCGCTCCAATTTTGTTGGCGGGAGCTACAACAACTTCTGCAACGTCTCCCAACGTTATACTAATTCCATCCTTTCTGAAAATTACCGTCTTTGCAATATTACCGGCAGTTAACGACTGTCCTTCAGTATGTAAAATCACTCTTTGATTCTTTGTTTCAATATACCCGCTGCCTTTTATGCCGGTGGCTTCTTGTGCTGCTTTTATAATATCATTAATCGAAAGATGATATTTTATTAATTTTTCCGGTATTATTTGAATTTGAAATTCTTTAACATTGCCCCCATAAACAGCAATTTTAGCAACGCCCGGAACCGCGAGAAGACTTTGTTTCACAGTCCAATCGGCAATTGTTCTTAATTTCATTAAAGATATTCTGCTCGAATGTAATCCGATTATCATCACGACACTTGTTGAAGAAGTAAGTGGTGCTATAACCGGGGAATGAACTCCCGCCGGAAGCGTTCCGGTTAAAGCGGAGAGCCGTTCGGAAACAACTTGTCTATCTAAATAAATATTATGTGCACTGTTGAAGATAACGGTTATAACGGAAAGTCCTTCTATAGAACTCGACCGGATAGATTTAATTCCTGTAACTCCGTTGATGCTGTTTTCGATGGGTTGAGTAACCAACTGTTCAACTTGTTTAGGAGAAAGACCGGGCGCTTCGGTTTGAATAACAACTTGCGGCGGGGCAAACTCGGGGAACACATCATATTTCGCGCGTGTAAGGGAATAAATTCCATACCCGATTAAGATAACCGCCAACGAAATTATGACTCCCCTAAATCTAAGCGAAAATCTTACAATGGAAGTTAATATTCCTTTTCTTTCAATATTATTCATAAGAAAAAATTTCAATCCTCGGTTTTAATTTGTGATTTGAATTCTTGAGAAAGAAGAAGCTGCGCTCCCGAAATAACAATTTTTTTATCAATTAAACTTTTCCCCAAAATAAAATATCCGTTTTTAACCGGTATACCGGTATCAATTTCATAGCGATAAAACCGGTTTTTCTTTATTTCCAAGTAAGACCATGCTTTCCCTTTATTCCATACAATTGAAGAAGAAGGAATTATAACACCGGTTAACATCGAACCAAATGATAATTTACCTGAAACATCCATACCCGGAAGTATAAATTTAGAATCGGAGCTTACAATAAAATAATAACTTAAACCCTGTATTTGAGAATCGGTTAATGCCGATTTCGAAATAAATTCCGCTTTAACACTGCCTCCGTTTGCCCGTATTGTTGCAAATGAAGGATTGATCGATTCGTTAATACCGGAAGGAAGTGTAATGTGAAGTAATAAATCTGTTCCGGTTAAAATTCTTTTAAACTGCGGAGAATTATTAAAGATATCCTGAGCAAATTTTTCTCCCCATTTTTGTCTCAAATAATTTAACGTATTATCATATTCAGCCCGCCTATTACGTAATATATTTTTATCATTCATCAAAAGAGTGTTTGCAGCTTGTAATGTTTTAATTGCAATATTTTTACTGTTACCGCGGTTTAATTTTTTGAGCCTTTTATATTCATTGAAGGAAAGTTCATAATTATTCTTTGCAGTCAGAAAACCGGATTTTGTTTTTTGATATTTCATTTGTGCGGCGGATATTTCATCAACTTGCAATACTTTCCCGTATCCGGTAAATGATTTCTGATGTTTTACTTTAATAAGAGTATTTGTAATAATACCGCTTTTTTTTTGATGTAATGAATCAATCGTTAAAACTATTTGTCCGTTTGTTGAAGAAATAACGATATTAGAGGAAATAGATTTTTCACTATTTAATCCCTTTCTGTTTTGAATAAATATAAAAATAATTGCAGCTATCGATAGAATACTTATTACTGTAATTAAAACCTTTTTGTTTTTTATTCCGTTCATTGTTTTTCACTATTATTTAATTTTGTGAATATTATTTATTTCAGGTAAAGTTATTTTGCTGTAAATAGGGCTTTGCAAAGCATCCTCCAACTCTCCTAACGAACTTTGAACATCAAAAAAAGATTTCAGTCTTTTTATGGAAAGCGTACAATACCTTATTAAGCTGGTTTGAAGCGTAATACTATTTGCTTCGCCCAATTCTACACTATGTTTTACAAATTCAAGTTGTCTTTTTTGATTTGAGAGCAAGGAATCTGCTACCGTTAATTCTTGCAGTTTATTGTTATAGGAAGCATAAGTTCGATCTATTTTATTAATTACTTTTGATTGAAGAACAAGAAAAGCAGCGGCTTTTTCTTTCCTAATTGCCAATGCTTCTGCAATTGGGCCCTGATTTTGATTAAAAATAGGCAGCGAAAACGAAAAACCTAACGACCACTTGTAACTTCCTTGATCCCATTTATAACCGGGACCAATTGAAATATTTGGAAACTGCTTTGCGATTTCATATTTCAAATTCATTTGACTAACTTCATATTCGGCAAGAGCGCTTAATATATCCGATCTTTCAGTTAAAGCTTTTTCCCGTAAGTTTTTAAACTGTATTAACTTTTTACCCGGGAAATTATCTATTCCCGTAAAAGACAATTTCGTTTTTTTCACTACTGAAAGCGGTATTCCAACAGCATTTGCCAACCGGCTTTGAAATTTGTTTATTAATAATTCAGTATTTAACAATTCCAAATGAATTTTATTGAGTTTTATTTTTTCTTGTGTAACGTCAATTTTCGATGCTTCACCTGTTTTAAATCTTTCTTCAAAAAGTTTAAGAATCCTTTTCCGAATTTGTAATTGTTCCCGGTTGATTTTTTCGGATTTTAAATTGAGATACAAATTCAGAAAGCTGTTTCTAACACTGCTTCTTATTTGCCATCCGATTGATGCAATATTTTGACGGGCAGCTTCGGCCGAAAATTCGGCTTCGGCTATTTTATTTTTCTTTTTACCTGCCGTTTGAATTAATTCTTCAAGACTTACACCTGCTATCCATGGCGAAAGTCCCGCAGAAGCGGTGGAAACAAATTCCGGCAAAAGATTTAATTTCGGATTAGGAATTTGCCCGGCTGTTTTTATTTCTCCCTTTGCTTCTTCCCATTTGGCTAAAGCAACATCAAGTTTGGGATTATAAAAATAGGCGGCAAAAATAAGATGAGATAAATTCCATTTGGACAAAGGCCATTTGGTAAGTTTTGTTTTGAGTGATTTTTCAATGAAATTTTTAAGCTGGGGATTATTAAGCGACCTGTTTTCAAATTCCAGAGCTGTTTTTTTAGGGGATATACTTTCCCTATTAAATGTTGCGCATCCCGAAAGCACCAAGATAAATATCAGCAAAATCTTTTTCATATATTCTACAGCTTTTTAATTTTTTCTAAAATTAAATGTAGCCGATAGATTATTACGAAAGAATTACAGCAAGATTACAATTTTGTAAGAATTGGTTATGATTTTAATATTGGATGCTTTTGTTTGATTGAAGTTTGAAGTTTGAAGCTTGAAGCACGAAGCACGAAGTCCGAAGCTCGAAGTCCCCCCCTGTCTTTCTTCCGACTCCCGTCTTCCTACTTGCCTCACCTATGATTTTTAAGTAGGGAAGACAAGTTTAATACTCGTACCTTCGTTCATCTCACTATGAATAGCAATGGTTCCGTTATGCAGTTTCATAATAAATTGAAGTATCGTATCTTAAAATATACTTTAATTATATGAGCTATAATTTCTGCGATTTAATTTTATTGCCTAACGACCAAGCTCACCTGCCGCTATGAAGCGCCTTGTTAGCCGCAAAAATCATTTTTTATTTTTGCAATTTTTTCTTTCAGTTCAGGAACATCTATTGTTGCAATCTCCCAGACAATATCCATATTGACTCCAAAATAATCATGAATTAGACGATCGCGTGTTCCGGCAATCATTTTCCAAGGTATTTCATTATACTTTTGCTTGACGTTTACTGATAATTTCTTGCTTGCTTCTCCAAGAATCTCAATATTTCTGATTATGGCATCCTGTGTTTTTTGGTCTAACGCAAGATCATCATAGGACAATCCAGAAATATATAACTGGATTTTTTCAAGGCATATAAATATATCTTCAAGTAAATTTGTATCTGAACGCTTAGACATAAATAATATCCTTCTCAATATCGCTCGATACTTTCTTTATTCGGATATTTCGAATTCCTTCCTTCGTCAGTATATCCACTTTTCTACCAAATAACTTTTCCATATATTCTACAAGCAACACGAATTTAAGACCAACCGGTCTGTCAAATTCCACTAATATATCAATATCACTTTCTTTATTTTCCGTCTGCTTTGCAATAGATCCAAACAACCCTATTCTTTTGACACCGAATTCAGATGATAAGTAAGGGTATTGTCTTTTTATTTTTTCTATTATTTCATCACGATAACTCATAGGTACCACCTATTTGTTTAACGGCTAACATTGTCAATATGTACACTCTTTTCCATATACTACCCTTATAGCATGGAAAAATAGAACATATATTACTAATATTTGTTGCAAAACATGGAACAATAACCTTAATTTTCCATGTAGTTTCATATAATTTGAATATGGTGGAAGCTAAGGGCTTTTATTATGAATGTCAAGCAAAAATTTTATCCGGATCCAAATTTAAGACTCTTAGACCAAATCAAACAGGTTTTGCGTTATCATCACTATTCCTACCGCACTGAACAGATTTATTGTAATTGGATTGTGCAATTTCTCAAATTTCATTAATTAAATGCAGACTTTCTTATTGCCGGAGTAATATCATCCGGCAGTGAGTTGAGAAGTCCGAGCCATGGGCACGAAGCTCGAAGTCCGAAGCTCGAAGTCTACCCCTGTCTTTCATCTTCCGACTTCCGACTTCCGACTTCTGACTCCCCGACTCCCGACTCCCGACTTCCATCCTGCCTCACCTATGATTTTTAAGCAGGGAAGACAAGTTTAATACTCGTCCCTTCGTTCATCTCACTATGAATAGCAATGGTTCCGTTATGCAGTTCCATAATAGATTTGACTATTGATAAACCAAGTCCCGTTCCTTTAATTGAATTAGCGCGTGATGTATCTACCTGATAAAACCGGTCAAAAACTTTAGAAATATGTTCGGGAGCAATTCCAATTCCGTTATCGATAATTTCAATTTCAGTAGAATTATTTTCAGTCTGCTTCAATAATATCTTCACTTCACCGTTTTCTTTAGAATATTTAATTGAATTTGAAACCAAGTTAATGATAGCTCTGCTAAAAAGAACCGGATCGGCAGTAACATTTGCATCACCATGACAAATGAATTTTATGTTTTTTTCTTCGGCTGAAGATTGATAAAATTCAATCATCTTTTCTATTTCAATTTTTGCATTAAATTCAGTCTTTTTTAATTTGATCTCGGAATTTTCGGCTCTCGCAAGAAAAAGTAAGCTTTCAATTAATACTGAAATTCTTTGACCTTCCTCAAGATTAGATTCAAGGACTCTTTTATAATCGACGGCAGAACGTTCTTTTGAAAGAGTTACTTCGGCTTCCCCCATTAAATTATTTATCGGTGTACGAAGCTCATGCGCTATATCTGCCGAGAATTGGGAAAGCCTGTTGAATGAATCTTCCAGCCTGTTTAGCATTTCATCAAAAGCTTTAGCAAGAGTAGTTAATTCTTTTGGCCAATTCATTGAACCAATTCTTTGATTTAAACGCGAAGATGTGATGTTCCCCGTAGTTTCAGTAATGTTTTTTAACGGTTTCATTCCTTTTTTCGCAATATATGCGCCGATTAATCCGGCAAAAATCAATCCGCCGAGAAGAATAAGAATAATTATTTCACCATAATTTTTTATGATATTTTCTTCATTTGTGATGTCGAGTGCAACTTGAATTACTTTAGTGTTTTTGCCCTGCTTATTAATATTGCTATAAGCAGACATTAAAAGGTAAGTCTGTCCGGAATTGGTTTTGATTTTCTTACTCAGTTCATCCGATTTATATTCCTGCGGCGGTGGGAAAAACGTAGGTTTTAACAGCTTCGACATGTGAGGTGTTTCAATAAAGACGTTTCCTTTACTGTCGATTAGCCTCGCAAAATATCTGGTAAATTGCAGGGCATAGCCTTCCCAAATAATTTCTTCTTCTAATCCTTTGCGTGTGTCGTCTCTTTGTAAAATTACTCTGATAACATTAATCTTGTTTCGTAAAAATTGATAATCCTCTCTTTCTAAATTTGAAGTAATAACTTTAAATAGTATGATATTGACAATTAAAAGCAGAGCAAAAGTAAAAGTGGTGTAAAGAATTGTCAATCTTCCCGTTATTGAATAACGGGTGAAAAAGTTTTTGATTTTAATACGCATTCTTAATTTTACCTGTCCTCCAAAATATAACCGACACCGCGAACCGTACGAATCAGTTTTTTATCGTAAGGGTCATCTAACTTTTGTCTGAGTCTTCTTACGGCAACATCAATTATATTAGTATCGGTAATAAAATTTATATTCCAAATTTGTTCGGCAATTAAAGTACGGGATAAAACTTCCTCCTTATGGAGAGCAAATAATGATAAAAGCATAAATTCTTTTTTGGTTAAATTAAGAAACCGCCCCTTACGATGCGCCGTTTGACGAAGTAAATCGATAGTTAAATCCGCAATTTCTATTTTATCCGGTTGGATTATTTTCCCTCTTCTCAGTAATGCTCTTATCCTTGCCAATAATTCAGAAAAAGCGAAAGGCTTTATTAGATAGTCGTCGGCACCTAATTCAAGTCCTTTTACTTTATCTAAAACCGTATCTTTTGCCGTAAGAAAAATTACAGGCATTAGTTTACCTTTATCTCTTAACTCTTTTAATATTGTCCAACCGTCTTTGCCCGGCAGCATCACATCCAATATTATCAAATCATACTTATTCGATTTTACCAATTCCAATCCTTCATTACCGTTATCGGATGTATCTACAAAAAACCCGTTTTCCGATAAACCGGTTTTGATATATCGTGCGGTTTTAATTTCATCTTCAATAATTAAAATATTCATAAGTATTTTTAATAATGTAATTATATTTTAAGTCTACTCGCTGTAATCATATTTTTTACTCGTGTTTTGTAATCCCCAATTAAATTAGCGAATGTTTATATCAATCGATACAAATATCGCATAATTATTTGTTTTTTGAAAACCGGAAGGGGAATCTCTTTTCACTGCTGCAGTCGACTCCCAAAAGAGGGGCAGGCATCCGGTGGCTGAAATGAACAAAATTTCCATGATGTCGAGGACTATTCCTCGACAACCGAGAAACATGTCCCAATTCCTTTTTTCGGGATACTGCACGGCGTGCCGCCTTACGGATTAGCTTATCCTTTGACCGGATTATTCCCAAGAATGCATAATGGTATCTCTTCTCGATGCATTTTATCGGAGCTTCGAGATGAATCTTTTATACGTTATGCGTTTAATTGGTTTTTATTTGGTTAATAACTTTTTCTTCATCTAATAATTTATGACATTCAAATACGGTTAAAATAATAATAGAAGTCTTTTTAGTTAGATATACAATTCTATAGTTTTTATATAAAATCTCTCTAATTGAACTGATTGATAATTCCGGAACAATTCTTCCTTTTTTGGGGAAATTGCTTAGCGAATCAGCAAGAGAAATAATTTTGTCCGTTAATTTTATTGTAGCAATAGGATTATCTTGAGCAATAAAATCTTCAATTTCTTGAATATTAAAGAGAGCTTCTTTCGTCCATTTAATTTTCATAATGTTCTATCAGCTCTGTGTTTGTTTAATTTACTTTTTAGCTGTGATGTAGTAATAACATCACCTTTTTCAGAGTCAGATAATCCACGTGAAATTGAATCAATAAACAATTTTGTTTCTCTAAGTTTGTCAAATTCTTTGGGCGAAATTAAAACCCCAGCGGGTTTACCATTTTGTGTGATAATAAGGGAATTTTTACGAAGTTTAATATCCTTTAGATATTTCGCCAAACTTGCTTTGAATTGACCAACTGGAATTATATCGTTTGAAATTGAAATATTTCTCATTTTAGAACCTCGCTTTAATGGCAAAAAATATGCCTAAATATAGTCCTAAATTATGACTTTGTCAATGCTAAATTTAACACATAACGGCGTTGCTTTTCACCCAGCTTGTTCCAATGCTATCTATCGGGGTCCGCCCTAAACTACAATGTTAGCACTATTCATCTGATTTAATGATTTTAATAATGGAATCTTTAAGTCGATTGGTTAATGATTTTCGAATAGAAGGAATATCATCCTCGTTTTCTGAACATGTGTATATCATTTGACGCTTGAATCCCAAGTCAAAAGGCAAATTTTTTGTATCTCCATAGCTATCATTAAAAACCATAACCACATTAGAGTCGCCAATAGATTTTATTGCATAGCCAAGCTCAAACATAACATTTGAATTTGGTTGTTTTGTATCTATTAGAGTGACATCTGCAATGAGAACTGAAGAATTGTCTATCTTTTCAAGAATCGTATGTATTATATCTGGTGAGCCAGGAGTGCCAGATGTGTCTGAGTCAATAGAAACCCTTGTTTCAATAGACACATCTTTATTTATCTCCTTTATGGCTTTATCAAGGCAGTTCCTGATTAGCCCTCTGTTTGTCTTATTTGGCAAGCTTGCTTGCCAGGAATAGAATATCGTTATGTGTCCAGATTTTGATTTGTTTTTACCACTAAGCTCTAGTGCTTTTGACTTAACCAAATTTAAATAACTCTTCACTTGGGGGTTCTTGCCACGTCCTCCTGAAAGTATGCTTAAACTAGCTAAAGAAAATACAGCTCTTTGAAAGTCAAGTTGATCTCTAATTGAAATATCTTCTTTAACAGATTGGCTTAGATTCTGCCCATCTAAACATGGAACACCCACAGCTCTAATATTGTCGAATACTTTTTCAGATTCACCGGTTCTTTCATATCTATCCAAGTCGTCTATGGCTTCTTGAGCCATATCAGCAAGTTCTTTGTAAAATAATCTATCCATTTTTCTGCTTTATCTTATTTTGGGTGTTAACGTCGCAAATCACCGGCAGCCAAAAGCTGCATAGCGAGGCATGAGCGGCGCAGGTTTTGGCTGTCCGAGTGAATTTGCTTTGTTATGCTTATTTTCGCCACTTGCCTATAAAACATGTTCTTTTGCAACCTTTCATCTCTGGATAGCTGATTTCTCCCCATTCTAAATATTCTGCTTTAAAATATGACATTATTTGGTCTAGGTTAGTAAACTTGTCCTTTCCATGTTTTTGGACACCTTCTGGATAGGTTGTTAAAAGGTGAATAAGATAAGTATTTGGAAAATCTCTTTTCAGATACTCAATAAATTCATTTAACTTATCCAATACATACCAAGTAATTTCTGCCATTATAATAATGTCTGGTTGAAAATCACGATATATTGAATAGTCTAAAATATCACCAACAACAAATTTGCATTGAGGATAGTTGGATTTTGCTTTTTTATTGCTGTTTCTGAAATGTCAATCCCTAATATATCAACACCTAACTTGCTAATTTTATTTGTGTAATGTCCAAGACCACACCCCAACTCTATAACTTTTTTTGCTTTGAGCTTCTGAATCAAGTTCAATACCACTGCTTTTTCTGATGCCCATTTTTCTCTCGTTGTTTGTTCCCAAGGATCTTCATAATCCCTGTACATTTCTTCAAATTCCCCAACAAACTTACCATCTTTGATTACATAGTCTTGATAGCGCGAGTATTTCTTATGCTGTTTTGTTCTGTTCTGACTCATGATTTCTCCGATATTTTGTTTGTCAAGTGATTTTACTGGTATTTTTTTGAAGCATAACGGCGTTACTTTTCACCCAGCTTGTCCCGATGCTATTTATCGGGGTCCGCCCTAAACTACAATGTAAGAATGAAAAACTACTGCCAAAAATTATTAAAATTTATATAACTGAACTACAATTAAATTACAATTTAACACGAACAACAAAAACCAAAAATACAGAAAAAGCCGCATCGTTTTCGCAGCTTGTCCCGATGTTTTTTATCGGGGGTCGGGTGCAAAAGCTGGTTGAACTAAGCCCCGCCTAAAAAAAGCGGGCAGGCGCAAAGCGGTAGATTCTCGAGCTAACCTGAATTACCAAAAATAACGTTTACTTTTATTACAAATTATATATTTCCGGTAAATTTAACAAACACAATTTATAAACAAACCGGAGATATATAATGTACACATCAGTAATTACTAGAATGGAAGAAGATTTACAACT
>CAZXJG010000065.1:0-2304 GCA_964640985.1 uncultured Melioribacteraceae bacterium
TATAACCAAAGAATCACCTAATTATCACGTTTAAGATTGTAATATAATATTAAAAATTATGTTTAATGTACTTGTTATAGCATATTATTATCCGCCCATGGGTTTAAGCGGTGTTCAGCGTACTCTAAAATTTACAAAATATATGAGCCGCTTTAATTGGAAACCGACCGTTATTACTTCCGGGAAAACCGCTTATTTTGCTCATGATTTATCATTATTAAAAGAAGCTGAAGAAAGTGATATCGAAATTATAAGAACAGAAGCACTTGATCCGAATTCACTTCTATCATCTTACGGCACTATTGAAATGCCAAGCGAAATTATACGAAAAGCATTCAGTTCGTTAAGCAAGACTATATTTATACCGGATAACAAAATTTCGTGGGCACATAGAGCTTATTTGAAAGCTAAAGAAATTATAAAAAAGAAAAATTTTGATATAATTTTTGTTACTGTTCCGCCGTTTTCTGCCTTTATAACGGCGGCAAAATTGAAAAAGGAATTTGATATACCGTTGATTGTCGATTATCGTGACCTTTGGTTTGGTAATCAATTCGCTTTTTATCCTACTTCATATCATAAATACCGGCATAAATTATTGGAAGACGGAGCACTTCGCGCAACCGATAAAATTGTTGTAGTAAATAGAAAAATTAAAGAAAGTTTGCTGAAAACATATCAGTTTTTAAAATTTAAAGATATCATTATTATCCCACATGGGTTTGATCCTGCAGATTATGAGAAAATAACATCCCAACCAAAATCGAATAATAAATTAGTAATTACATATTCTGGAATATTTTATGAAAATATTACTCCAAAATATCTGCTTTTAGCATTTCATGAACTGCAGACGGAAAGAACAGATATTGCTGCCAAAATGGAATTACAATTTATAGGACATTTCAGAAAAGAAAATAAGAGATTAGTAAAAAAATTGGGTTTAGAAGATTCAGTTAAAATATTCGGTTATATAGAACATTTGGAAGCACTTACAAAAGTAATTTCAAGCGATATCCTTTGGGTTATGTTAGGGGATAAAAATGGGATGGAAAATGTATCGGCAGGGAAATTTTTTGAATATATTGGTTCTAAAAAACCTATTGTTGCATCGGTTCCGGATGGTGCAACAAAAAGTGCAGCAATTCAATACGGTGCATCTTTTATTACCGAACCGGGGAATATTAAACAGATAAAAAATACTTTAGAAGAAATCTATAACTTATATATAAATAATGAATTACCAGCTCCATCAGAAGAATTTATATCATCTCATAATAGAATATTATTAACGGAAAAATTAACGAAAGAATTTCAGTTTTTTTTAAAAGAAGATTTATGAATGTTTTAATAATTGGTAATGGCGGAAGAGAACATGCATTAGCATGGAAAATTTCACAAAGTAAGATTTTAAATAAATTATATATTGCTCCGGGAAATCCGGGTACCGAAAACGTTGGTGAAAATATAAATATAAGCGATTTTGATTCGATTTTAAAATTTTCTAAAGAAAAGAATATTGATTTGGTAATTATCGGACCTGAAAAACCGCTCGTTGACGGTATTGCCGATGATTTAAGAAAAAATGATATCTTGGTTTTCGGACCATCGAAAAATGCTGCACGGTTAGAAGGTGAAAAAGTTTTTGCTAAAAAAATAATGAAAAAATATGACATACCGACTGCAGATTTTAAAATATTTAAAAAAGAACAATATAAAGAAGCTGTAACTTATTTAGAACATTGTAATTATCCTATAGTTGTTAAAGCTTCCGGATTGGCTGCCGGTAAAGGAGTAAGCATTTGTGAAAATTTTAATCAAGCCGATATTTCTTTAAAAGATTGTTTTTTTGAAAAAAAATTCGGTAACTCCGGTGACACAGTGTTAATTGAAGAATATTTAACCGGGGAAGAAGTCTCAATTTTTGCTATAACAGATGGGGAAAGATATTTTATTTTGCCGCCGTCTCAAGATCATAAACAAATTTATGATAGAGATAGAGGCCCAAATACAGGAGGTATGGGAGCATACGCTCCTGCTCCAATTGTAAATGAAGAAATGTTAAAAATAATTGAGAATAAAATTATAAATCCTACCATAGATGCAATGAAAAAAGAAAATTCTGAATTTGTCGGATGTTTATATTGCGGATTAATGATAACAAATGATGGTCCAAAAGTAATTGAATATAATTGTAGATTTGGTGATCCTGAAATTGAAGCTGTAGTAATGACAATTAACGGTGATTTTTTAGAATTATTGCATTCTGCCGCTAAGGGAAAAATAGATAAAAATAGTGTGAAA
>CAZXJG010000065.1:2314-16549 GCA_964640985.1 uncultured Melioribacteraceae bacterium
GAGCATCCGTTTGTGTTGTTGCTGCCTCAGAGGGATATCCTAAAAGCTATAAAACAGGATTTGAAATTACCGGATTTCAAAATGTTGAAAATGAAAATATTAAGATATTTCATTCCGGTACAAAAAGAGTAGATGATAAAATATACACTAATGGCGGCAGAGTAATTGCGGTAACTTCGTTTGTAAAAGACAACAATATAGCTAAATCGAAAAAAAATGCTTATGAAGTTTTATCTAAAATTAATTTTGAAGGTATCTATTATAGAAAAGATATTAGTGATAAAGCATTCTTAAAAAAGTAAAATTGAATATAAAAAAAGCCGGCTTTAACAAAATAACCGACTTATTAAATTAAATATTTAAGTTTTATTCAGCCACTTTTTCAGCCAATAAAACATTTTGAATAACTTCTTTAAAGGTCTCTTTTGGTAAAGCGCCAACTGCCATTTGCGGTTTATCGTTCATTGGTATAAATAAAACCGAAGGTATACTTCTTATACCGAAGGCGGCAGCTAATTCCTGCTCAGATTCCGTATCAATTTTATAAATATTAATTTTGCCCGTATATTCTTCAGCAAACTCTTCCATAATTGGCGCAATAATTTTACAAGGTTGACACCAATCTGCATAAAAATCTATTATTGCCGGCAGATTGCCTTCATATTTCCATTCTTTGTTTTGTTCGAAATTAAATATTTTTTCTAAAAATGTTTGTTTAGTTAAATGTTCCAACATAATTACCTTCTTTTTTTTATGATAAATTAACGTATTTTTGTAAAAATTAGATGCAATAAGTAATAAAAAGATTCTATAGATTTCTCATCATTAGATTTTTTATCTATAAACAGATTTATTTACAAGTTGTATCTAATGAAATTAATTTTTGATAAATTATTTTTATTATTTCCTTTTTAATTATAAATATTTAATTGTAATAAATTTAAAAATAGTTAATATAATTAAAACTAAAAAAGAGAAAATAATAACTAAATATTTTTAGGAGAATTTATTTTAAGGAATTACAATGCGAAAAATATATTTTTATCTTAAAAAAAGAAAAAGTTGGGGCATTTTCCCTCTTTTGTTTTTAATTATAAACTTATATAGTTGTTCTCCTAAAATATTAACACAACAAAATCATTACCAATCACAATTTTATGATACCCAAATTCCTAAAGAAAATGTTTCGAAGTATTTAAAAAAAATTAGCAGTTCAGTACAGCTGCTTAATTGTATTGCATATTACTCAACATATTATTTTAAATATAACAGTAAAATATTGGAAGGCAATGTTATAAAAGCGATCAAAGAAAAAAAATATTTTGATGCCGCACGAACAGATAAAGCTACATCGGGAAGTGCCACTATTATTTCGGCAAATAATTATAGTGTCTTATTTATTACTAATGCTCATATTGTTAATCTCCCCGATACTATTATAAAAAAATATGAATTTAATGATCAAAACATACCTAAATACATTTATTCCATTTCCATAAAACAAGAGCAACATATTTATGTTATCAACTTGTTACAAGGTGAGGAATTAAAAATTATCGCTATAAATAAAAAATCAGATTTAGCTTTGGTTGGAAATAAATTGGAAGTAAATGTAGAAAAAATACCAAAAGTATTTAGCTTTCCGCTTGGCGATACTGACAAATTAAATTGGGGTACTTTTGTTTATGTGATTGGATTCCCTATTTTCAGAGAAATGGTAACAAGCGGAATAGTCAGTATTCCGATTAAGAATAGGACAGATTTTTTTTACATTGATGCTGTGGTTAATAGAGGTTTTAGCGGGGGAGTTGTGCTTGCTTTAAAAAATGGTGTGCCGAATTTTAGATTAGTCGGGATTATAAAATCAACAGCGGTAAAAACAAATTTAATTTTATCTCCTGATTTGAAAAACGAAGAAAAAAAATTATTTGAAAACGTTCCTTATAAGGGTAAAATTTTTGTTAAAAAAGAATATATACCAAAATATGGAATTACAATTGTAATATCGGTAAATACAATAAAAAATTTTTTACAAAAGCAGAGTAAAAAATTAAAAAGTTTGGGCTATGATATAAATGATTTTTTAAATAAACGAAAGTAATATTAAATTTCTCGGTTTTTTAGAAGTAAAAAATATTTTTATTAATTTTTTTTGAAAATTTATATTAAACAAAATAAAAATTAAGCAACACCCAAAAATCTTAGTCCGTTTACAGCAATAAATGTAAAAAGGTAAGCTAATGATGTAAAAAATAGTACTTGTAACAAAGGAATTCTCCATCCGCCGGTTTCTTTAAGAGAAGTAGCAAGAGTTGACATACATTGCATAGCGAACATAAAAAATACAATTAGCCCTACAATTGTAGAAGTAGTAAAAAGTAATTTATTTGTACCTTCTATTTTAGCATGTTTCATAGCATTTAAAAGTGAATTCTGTAAATTATTATTAGTATCCGTAACTTTAAATATTAATGCTAAAGAACTAACAAAAACTTCACGAGCGGCAAAAGTAGAAATTAAAGAAACGCCAACTCGCCAATCCATGCCCAACGGTGTCATAAGCGGTTCAATTATTTTACCTAAGTCGGCCGAGTAGGAAGATGCTAATCGTTTTGCTTGTTTTGCTTCTAAAATTTGTGTTGCAGTTAAATTACTTGTATTGACTTTAGGATTATAATTGGGGAAATAAGTAAGCAGCCAAAGAATTATTGAAAAGACCAAAATAACAGGTCCCGCCTTTTTAAGATAAGCTTTTGAACTGATAAGTGTGTTGTGAAGTATAACTCGTAATTTTGGTATTCTATATGCAGGAAGTTCCAATATAAAAGAAGAATTATCTTCTGCTTTAAGTAATTTTTTGTTAAATCGATTAATGATAGATGCAACAATAACGGAAAGAACAATACTCAAAATGTAGATGCTTGCTAAAGTTAAGCCGCCTATCCACGCTTTGTTTTGAGGAATTAAAAAAGCAATCAGAAGAGTATATACCGGCAGACGTGCACTGCAAGTCATAAGTGGAATAATAAAAATTGTTAATAATCGTTCCCTTTTATTCGGAATTGTTCTTGCGGCAAGCATTGCAGGAATAGCGCAAGCAAACCCCGAAAGCATAGGCACAAAAGATCTTCCGTTAAGTCCAATTTTCGATAAAGGTTTATCAACCAACATAGCGCCGCGCGCTAAATAACCTGTATCTTCTAAAAATCCCAGTATTAAAAAAAGAATTATTATTTGTGGAACGAAAACAATAACAGAACCGGTACCGCTAATAATTCCATTCGAAATAAGATCGCCATACCAAGTATGTCCTAAAATTTTTATTGATTCAATTGCTGCAATTGAAAATAAATTGTTAACTAAATCCATTAAAGGTAATGCAAACCAAAAAATAGCCGTAAACGTAAAAGCCATCACAAAAAAAAATGTTATAATTCCCCACACAGGGTGTAAAATGATTTTGTCAAGTTTTAGTGTACGGGAATCGGGAGTATTTGTATTTAGTTGAATTTTTTCTGAATTAATCCTTTTTAAACTTGTTTTGGGATTTTCTAAATTTGTTTCAGTTGTTAAAGTATTAACCGGTTCAATTACCTTTTTCTCGATTTCTTCAATTTCTTTATATGCGTTTAATAAAAAAGATGTTTCACGCCAACGTGGGTCCGGCTTTAATATTTTATTTTCTTTTGGAGTGTTTAATTGTTCTTTAACAACATTCAAAAGATCAAAAATTCCCTTGCCGGTTCTACCATCAATTTTAACTATTTTACAGTTAAGTTCTTTTTCGAGTTTTGGGATTGAAATTTGTAAACCCTTATTTTGAAGTATATCAAGCATAGTTAATGCAATAATAACATTAAAACCGCTGGATATTAATTGTTTTACCAAAAGCAAATGTCTCGATAATTGACTGGCATCGCATGTAACAATTATAATATCAGGCGAGCCGACCCCCTTATATTCGTATAATGATTTAATAGTAACTTCTTCATCGGGAGAATTAGGAATAATGCTTACAATACCGGGAGAATCGAGCAGTATGGCTTTTAAATTAAATCTTGAATGTACATCGCAAGAATGATATTCAATTGTTGAACCGGGATAATTAACAGTCTTAAAATTTTTACCGCTTAAGTAATTAAAAAGGGTTGTTTTCCCTGCATTGGGAGGTCCTACAAGTGCAATTAAAGGCAGCTGCTCACTTTTTTCAAGAATCATGCTATTCTTATTGATTCGGCTTCGTGTTTTCGTAAGGCAATAATTGTTCCCCTAATTGAAAACGTAAGAGGATCGTTAAATAATGATTTGTTTAATAATTCTATCTGCTGACCTGGAGTAAATCCAATTTCTAAAATTCTGCGCGAAGAAGGATTGGATGCATCAATACTATTAATTATTGCTTTTTCATTATAATGTAAATTTGCCGCAGTTCTCATTATTTATCTCTAAATATTATTTAGATTAAGTCTATATAAAAATAAATTTGTTTTACAAATTTGTCAAGTAAAATATTTTACTTCGAAAGATACAAATCATTTTATATTGTCAAATATCGATTGAAAATAAGGCTTTATTATCTTAAATTACATTTTAAATTTTACACGTTGTTCTAATATAAAAGCATCATTCTGCTTCTATATAAATGCTTTCAATACCTTTTGGAGGGCCTCCCATGATTTCAAAATTAATTATCCCGGATATCAAAGAATATATTGAAAAAAAAGATTGGAATACATTAAAGGAATTATTGCAAGATCTTCCACCTGTTGATATTGCAGAATTACTTAATGAAATAGATGAAAAAAATGCCACAATTTTATTTCGATTAATACCGCGGCAATTTTCTTCCGATGTTTTTGCTGAAATTGAAAGTGCCAGGCAGAAATATTTGTTAAATCACATTCTAAATGAAGATATAAAAAAAATAATTAGTGATTTATCGCCGGATGATAGAACGGAATTATTAGAAGAATTACCCGGACAGCTAACACAAAAATTATTAAATTTACTCCCACCCGAAGATAGGAAAGAATCGCTTGAATTGTTGGGGTATCCGGAAAAAAGTGTCGGCAGATTAATGACGCCGGATTATGTGGCTGTTCGTCCCGAATGGCAGATAAATAAAGCTCTCGAGCACATTAAAGCTTGGGGAAAAGATGCCGAAACAATTAATATGGTTTATGTAACAGACGAATATTGGAAATTAATGGATGATATTCCTATCCGCAGATTTTTGTTAGCGAAACCTGAAAAGAGTGTTTCGGATATGATGGATAAAAAATTTGTTTCCATTGAAGCCAACGAAGATCAAGAAATTGCTTATCATGTAATGAAAAAATATAATTTGAACGTTTTGCCTGTAGTTGATAGGGAAGGTGTTTTGTTAGGTATTGTTACAATTGATGATATGATTGATATTCAGGAAGAAGAAATAACAGAAGATTTCCAAAAAACTTCGGCTGTTAGTCCCGTTGAAGTAAACTATTCTTTTGCTTCACCTTATTTGCTTTATAGAAAAAGGATCGGTTGGTTAATGATATTATTATTAACCGATTTTTTTTCGTCGAGTATAATTGCTCATTTTCAAGGGGCGATAAAAGCAGTAATTGCGTTGGCATTCTTTATCCCGATATTAATTGACAGTGGTGGTAATATTGCTTCGCAGGTTTCTACACTTGTTATTCGTGCTTTAGCTGTGGGTGATTTAACGGTTAATAGATGGTTTAAAGTTGTAAAGAAAGAATTGTTAATTGGCTTGTTATTAGGTGTAAGTTTAGGCATCATACTTTATGTTAGAAGTTTTTTTTGGAGGGGAGGACCTGAAGTTGGGACGGTCGTTGCCATATCGATGGTTGCCATTACATTATGGTCTAATTTTTTAGGCTCTTTGCTTCCTATTATTTTAACAAAATTTAAATTAGATCCGGCTGTTATTAGCGGTCCTTTACTTACTACGGTAGTCGATTCTACAGGTTTACTAATTTATTTTTCCTTAGCTGTGGCTATATTTCATTTATCTTAAAAATATTTGTTCTAAATTTTTATAACATTATAGCGTTATCGTAAATTTGAGAAACAACAATGAAACATTGCCAAAATTACCGAATAAATT
Organism: uncultured Melioribacteraceae bacterium; assembly: GCA_964640985.1. Lineage (GTDB taxonomy): Bacteria > Bacteroidota > Ignavibacteria > Ignavibacteriales > Melioribacteraceae > CAZXJG01. The sequence goes on from CAZXJG010000065.1 coordinate 8,427, forward strand.
TAATATCACTTATTTAAAACCAAATCTGAAGATTTTACATCGTCAATATCATTAACAAAGAACATAAAAACAGCAGCAATTATCATAGAAGCTCCGCCGAGTAAAAGAGCATAAATTGCATTATCTGCAAAAACTTGTTTTATAAAAAAGCCTAATATTGCGGCAGCGGTTATTTGCGGAATAACAATAAAGAAGTTGAAAATTCCCATATAAACACCCATTTTTTCCGAAGGAAGTGAACCGGCAAGTATTGCATAGGGCATGGCAAGTATTGAAGCCCATGCAAGTCCGATTCCTAATTCGGAAATTAAGAGAACGTTAGGATTTTTAATTATATAAAATGAAGCAAGTCCTAATGCACCAAAAATTAAACTAACAATGTGTACCATTTTTCTGCTTGTAATTTTAGCCATCCAAACAAGCACGAAAGCCATAATAGCTGCAAAACCGTTGTAAACACCCATAAGTACGCCTACCCAATCGGCACCTTTATTATATAATTCCGATGCCGTATCCGTTGCTCCGTAAATATGATGTGTAACAGCCGGAGTTGTATATATCCACATTGCAAAAAGTGCAAACCAAGAAAAAAATTGCACAAATGCTAATTGCCTCATTGTTTTCGGCATATTAAAAAAATCGTTGAAAACCACGACAAACCCACCATTATATTTGCCTTTTTTTGTTAAATATCCGGCTATAAGTTGGAGTATACCGAATATGGAAGAACCGACAAATAACACATACAAACCGTAGTCCGATTCTTTAAATATTAGAAGCAGTATTAATGATAAAATTAAACCGGTAAAAAACCAAATTAAGCCGTATTTATAGAATTTTGAAGTTTCAACTGCTTTCCTATTTTTTCTTACTGTATTTGATTGTGATTCTTTATTTTCGAATTCACTGTATTTTTTTAGTTCATCGGGTGGATATTCTTTTGTGCTTACTACTGTCCAAATTACAGAGGCAAGAAATACCGCCCCGCCAATGTAGAAAGAAAATTTAACGGAATCCGGTATAATGCCTTCAGGTGCAGTATTGGAAATATCGAACCAATTTGTCATAATATAAGGGAGTGCAGAAGCAACAACGGCTCCAATGCCGATAAAGAAACTTTGCATAGCAAACCCCGCAGTTCTTTGTTCCGAAGGAAGCATATCTCCTACGAATGCCCTAAATGGTTCCATCGAGATATTAATTGAAGCATCCATTATCCAAAGCATTCCTGCGGCTATCCAAAGAGCAGGTGAGTTCGGCATTATTATTATAGCAATAGACGCAAGAATTGCACCGATTAAAAAGTATGGTCTTCTTCTGCCCAGCCTGTTCCATGTGTTGTCGCTCATATGCCCTATTATCGGTTGAATAATTAAACCGGTAACGGGGGCAGCTATCCATAAAATAGGAATTTTATCTATGTTTGCACCGAGTGTTTCAAAAATTCTGCTTACATTTGCGTTTTGAAGAGCAAATCCAAATTGAATTCCAAGAAATCCAAAACTCATATTCCATATTTGCCAAAAAGTCAATTTGGGCTTTTTCATATTACCTCGTTATTTAAATGGGAATTAAATTCCGGCAAAAATAATTAAAAGAATCGTAAATAGTATTGTTCAATATTATATTTAATTTTTTTTAACGGTTGTCATATTTTTACTTTAAATCTTCACTTATGATTTTTAGATACTATTTTTCGGAAATACGATTAATAATAATCAAAGCTTCTTCACAAGGAATTTTTTTATGGTATGGCCTTGGCGCGGCAAGTCGCAAGATAGAAGTCAGAAGATAGAAGACGGAAGGTGGAAGTCAAGAGACAGATGTAGGACTTCGGAATTCAAACTTCGTGCTTCAGGCTTTAAAACTAAAAAAGCTATGAAATTCAAATTTGAAAATCTAATTATTTGGTAAAAAGCAATGGAATTGAGAGATAAAAGAAATATTTTACTTTCTACTTTCTACTTTCTACTTTCTACTTTCTGGTCATTTTTTACTGAATTATGTTTTAACTAATTCTCTTGTAAAAAAACAAAGATTTAACTTGTGTTAAAGGTATCCATTCGGATAATTCTATAGATGAAACTCAATTATTATTATATTTTTAACTTTATTGTTTCAATTGGATTGCAAAAAACGATTTTGTATTTTTAATTTTAAAATGTTTTGAGTATATGGTGGATAATAAAAAATACGAAAATATTTTAGCTTCGGAGGATAAATATCAATCTAAAATTACTCATAATTTTAGCAAACATTTCTTTCCTTCAATTAGGTTTTTTTATCATTTAATAATTATTGTTTACCTTGCTAACAGAAAAGCACGGAAAGGGATTTACGATAGGTTTAGCTGGGTACATTCTTCGTTAAAGGTCATTAAAAGTTTAGAAAATTCAGGTATTAAGTTTGTAATTTCAGGTATGGATAATCTTAAAAAGACCGATGGACCTGTTGTTTTCATTTCCAACCATATGAGTACATTGGAAACGATGGTACTTCCGTCTATTATCCAGCCTGTAAAACAGGTTGTATTTATTATCAAAAAAGAATTGGAGAATTTTCCATTGTTCGGTAAAGTTGCATTAGCAAGGCATCCTATTATTGTCGGCAGAAGCAACCCGCGTGATGATCTTAAAATAGTTTTGGAAGAAGGTTCAAAAAGGATTGCCGAAGGAAGATCGATTATTGTTTTCCCTCAAAAAACAAGAGAAGCTTACTTTAAGCCGAAAACTTTTAATACACTTGGAATTAAATTGGCGAGAAAAAATAATGTTCCGGTTATTCCTATAGCAATAATTTCCGATGCCTGGGGCAATGGGAAAATTATTAAGGACTTCGGTAAAATTGATCCGAATAAAGTAGTAAAGATTGCATTTGGAGAACCAATGGAAATTGAAGGCAACGGTAATATACAACATCAAAAATCAATTGATTTTATCGAAAATAAATTTATTGAATGGAAAAAAAAAGAATATATAATTAATGAATGAAAATTATAACTATTTGCAATATTGTTTTTTAAAATTAATTTTAATCTAATATGAAAATATTAAAACCAAAAAAATTATCGAAGGGAAGTGTGATTGGTATAATTGCACCGGCATCTTTCCCAAGTGATCCAATAAAGATTAATAATGGAGTAAAATATTTAGAGAAATTGGGGTATAAGGTTGAAGTGGGCAAAAGTGTATGGAAACAAAGAGGTTACCTTGCCGGCAATGATTCGGAAAGATTAGATGACCTCCACAGAATGTTTAGCAATAAAAATATAAAAGCGATATTCTGTGTTAGAGGTGGATACGGCACCGGACGTTTATTAGATAAAATTGATTTTTCAATAATTAGGAAAAATCCTAAAATATTTGTCGGATACAGTGATATTACTGCGCTTCAATCAGCCTTTTTCCAAAAAGCAGGCTTAATTACTTTTGCGGGACCAATGACGGCAGTTGATTTTTATGAAAATGTAAATCAATTTACTGAAGAAACTTTTTGGAGAACTATTACATCAACAAAAAAAATAGGCAAAATTCATAACCCGAACAATGATACTTTTTTCTCATTAAATAAAGGTAAAGGCGAGGGAAGATTATTGGGGGGTAATTTAGCTGTGCTTACTTCAATTATAGGGAGCAAATATTTCCCATCTTTTAAAAATTCTATTTTATTATTGGAAGAAATCGGCGAACCTCCATATAGAATTGACAGAATGTTTAACCAGTTAAAACTTGCCGGAGTTTTTGATAATATAAACGGAGTAATTCTGGGCAAATTTATTGATTGTTATGAAACAGATCCGTCAAAAAAATCACTTTCGTTAAATGAAATTATTTCGGATTATTTTAGTGACAGAAAATATCCTTTAATTTATAATGTTCATCACGGTCATACAACCGAAAATATTACTTTACCTTTAGGTATAAACTATAAAATTAACGCTTCTAAAAAATTTATAGAAATAACGGAAAGTTGTGTCTCGTAGTATTTGTTAAATTATTTAATATTTAGACTCTATTCTAAATATTGATTAATAATTAAGTTCCTCCTTTTCCAAAGGCATTACTATGTGAAGGGTAGACAAAAATACATTGCCGTAGATAGAATGAGAAGTATTTGGGCTTTTTTCCGTAGGAATCCTATAGATAGCCACATTAAGACCTGTTCTAAATTCAAAAAATTCTAATGTGGCTAAAGCCAAATGCTATTCTGTATTTCAAAGACGCAAGGATTCTGTTAAAAAGGACGCGGTTAATGATAAAATCAAAGAGAAGTTATCAAAAATTGGAATAATGCATTAAAAGCTTCTCTTTTTTAAGAAATAAAAAGAGAAATATAGTTTTTTATAAAAATATTAACTTTTTGCTTTTGGTATGCTAATTGTTGTAAAACTATTCTTAAATATTTTTTTATTCTTAAATTTTTTAGGTTATAAATAATTGCAATTTGGATTTTATGTTTTATGGTAGCAAACAATTACAATTGCATTTTATCGAATGATATTTTCTTAATCAATTTTGCGAAAAAAGAGTTAATAAATTACAAAGAGATGATAAATATTACAGAAATATTAAATAAGGCGGATAAACTTTCGCATGAAGAAATTATCGCTTTATTAAGCAGTAAAAGTGATGTATTGCATAAATTATATAGTAAAGCAGAAACTATAAAGAAGACGAATATTGGTGATAAAACAGATATATGGGGCTTACTGGAATTTTCGAATTATTGCGATCAAGATTGTGATTTTTGCAAATTTCAATCGGAAAATTTATCGATAAATAAATTTAGATTTGAAACCGAACAAATTGTAGAATTTGCACATATAATGATTAAAAGTAATATAAAAACGATTATATTATCTTCAGGGTTAGACCACCATTACGACTCCGATGAAATTGCGTATATTGTTTATTCAATTAAACGGCATAAAAATGTTAAGGTTTTTTTGAGTTTAGACTTACGTGGTTTAAGTGATTATAGAAAATGGAAAATTGCCGGTGCAGATGGATATATTTGTAAACATTTAACAATAAACGGCAGAATGTATCAAAGATGCGCAAAAAACAAATCATTAATTGAGAGGATGAAACAAATAAAATAATCTTTTTTAACAAATAATTGTATATTAGAACCCATATTTTTTAGTTCATTTAGTAATAAAATTAACAGGTACAAAAATGAAAAAGATTTTGAGAACTATCCCTATCATTATTTTAGGACTAATTTTTACTTTTTGCAGTTCAAAAAATCCAGGTGAGCTTTATAATTCTGCAATGAAAAATATTAATGAAAAAAAATATACTGAAGCTGTATCGGAATTAAAGAAAATTGTTAATGAAAATGCTAAAAGCAAATTAGAGGCTAAAGCGATTTATAAATTAGCAAAACTTTATCATGGACATGCTATAAAAAGTATTTCTCAAAACAAATCTTTACAAGAAGCTGTAAAATACTATAAATTACTTTATAAAAAATATCCAAACTTTGAAGGCTCTGCCGGTGCACTATTTATGGCAGGTTTTATCCAAGCAAATGAACTTCAAAATTATAAAGCGGCAAAAGAAACCTATAATCAATTTATTAAATCATACCCAAAAAGCGAATTGATAACTTCAGCTAAAGAAGAAATAAAAAATTTGGGTGTACCGCCTGCAGATATCTTAAAAAATAAAATTTCAAAGTGAAGTTGTGCCTCAAAATTTTACCGATTATCGGACCTATTTAGATCCCGCAATCGTTTCAAAACTTAAATCGCTAGAATTGAAAGCAAGAATGGTTGTTGAGGGTTTTATGGTCGGACTGCATCGGAGTCCATACCATGGCTTTAGTGTTGAATTTAGTGAACATAGGGCTTATCAGCAGGGTGACCCGATAAAAAATATTGACTGGAAAGTATATGGGAAAAGCGAGAAATATTTTATAAAACAGTTTGAAGAAGAAACTAATCTTATCAGTCACGTTTTACTTGATACAAGCAAATCGATGAATTTTAAATATAGTGGTAAAATATCAAAACTTGAATACGGTAAAATTCTATCTGCCAGTTTAATTTATTTACTACTTTCACAACAAGATGCCGCAGGTTTAACCCTATATTCTAAAAATATTATTGAATATTTACCACCCAAAGCTAATATGTCGTATCTGAAAAAATTATTAACCGCAATTAATAATGTTTCTGCTTCCGATAGAACCGATACGGCTGCATGTTTAAAAACAGTTACCGAAAAAATAAAAAAGAGGGGATTGGTAATAATAATATCCGATTTTTTTGATGAATTGGATTCTGTAATCTCAGCACTCAAAAATTTTCATTTCAAAAAAAATGAAGTGATAGTTTTTCAGATCCTCGATCCTATCGAATTAGATTTTGCTTTTCAGAAAGATGCAATTTTTGTTGATATGGAAACTTCCGATAAAATTACTACACAGCCCTATCAAATTCAAAATGCCTATATTAACGCGATGAAAGAATTCACAGGTAAATTAAAAGATGAATGTTTAAAAATCGGCATTGAATATAATTTGTTAAGCACAAATACAAATTTTGATAAAGCGCTGTTCAGCTATTTCAAAAAGCGCAGCAGGTTAAATTAATCAGATAGAAAATTTTTAATTTCAGATAAATATTTTGCGACTAAAAAATCAACTTTACTTTTATCTTTTGCTTCCACAATGCATCTAATTATCGGTTCTGTGTTCGATTTACGCAAATGCACCCAATGATCTGCAAAATCTATTCTTACGCCGTCTTCCAAATTTATTTTTTCGTTTTTATACTTATCATGAAATCGATTTAATATTTTATCCGGCCGATTTTTGCCGATATTAATTTTTCTTTTAACGATATAATATTGAGGAAGCAAGTTTTTAAGCTGTGTAATTGTGCCGCCGAATTCAGAAAGATGTTGAAGTAAAATAGCCGTGCCCACAAGAGCATCACGTCCATAATGTATAGCAGGATAAATTACTCCACCGCTGCCTTCTCCGCCGATTACAGCTCCAACATCCTTCATTTTTTTTACAACATTGGCTTCACCTACAGGAGATCTGAAAACGTTAACTCCGAATTTCTTAGCCAAATCATCAATTGCTCTTGTTGTAGAAAGATTAACTACAACATCACCCCTTTCCTTCGAAAGAACAAATTTTACCGCTTGAGTAATTGTGTTCTCTTCACTAAACGGTTCACCTTTATCAGTTATTAAAACCAACCTGTCAACATCAGGATCTACAACAATTCCAAAATCGGCGTTATTATTTTTAACAGCTTTCATCGTTTCGAAAAGATTTTCGGGAACCGGTTCGGGTAACCTGGGGAAAATTCCGTTTTTTTCACAATTAAATTTGATTACTTCACATCCGAATTTTTTTAGAAATTGAGGCATTACGTAGCTTCCGGCTCCATTAACACAATCTAAAAGCACTTTAAATTTTTTCTTTTTAATTAAATTAATATTGATATGCTCCATATTTAACACCGCATCTACATGAAGATTAAGACCTTCGGCGAAATCGGAATATTTACCTAATTGATTCCACGGTTCATAATTTTCAAGTCCGCTTTCCAACAAGGAAAGCATTTTATTGTTTTCATCCGGAGTTAAAAATTCACCTTTGCTGTTAAGTAATTTTAAGGCATTCCATTCGTTAGGATTATGACTTGCAGAAATTGAAATTCCGCCGACTGCATCAGATTTTTTTACATTAAATAATACAGTTGGCGTAGGGCAAACGCCGATATATTCAACATCATTTCCTTTTGCAAGAAGTGTTCCAATTACTAAACTTTTAACCATCGGTGCCGAAATTCTGCCGTCGGTACCGATAATAATTTTTCCTTTTCCGCAAAAATCCGAGTAAGCAGATACATATTTAATAATTGTTTTAGGCTCTAAACCGTTTCCGATTATTCCTCGAATTCCGGAAACACTTACCATTATAACAGACAATTTACCTCCTATAAATTTTGTTTTTGCTTAAAAAATTTTAATAACTACTCATACTCTGTTTCAATCCACGCGCCCGCATGGGGCGCGACTTCATTAAGATCGTAAAAGCGACGTGCAGGGAAAGAGTGTAGATCTCGGCGGTCGCCGGATCAGTAAAAAAAACTGACTTAT
>CAZXJG010000066.1:0-16456 GCA_964640985.1 uncultured Melioribacteraceae bacterium
CCTAGATAAAGAAAACCTCCACGTCGACCAAAACGGGAAAATATTGACATCAATAAAAACAAGATAAAATAAACCCAAAAACCTAATCCGCCTCTATCATCATTTTCCTGCTGCTGTTGTTGTGTTCGCACATATTGACCTTTTGTTGCTGCAATTATAGAATTGATACCTGCGCTTATACCTTTAAAATATTCACCTTTAATAAAAAAAGGTCTCACAACATTACGTAAAATAGAACTGGATAAAGCATCGGTAAGAGCTCCTTCTAAGCCGTAGCCGACTTCTATTCTCATTTTTTTATCTTTTAGTGCGACAAAAAATAATATCCCGTTATCATTCTTTTTTGTGCCGATTTTACTTTTTTCCGCTAATTCATTTGTGTACATCGACATCGGATAACCGTTTAACGAATTTATCATTAAAAAAACAAGTTGTGTAGTAGTTTCAGCATCAAAATTGCGCATCTTTGAATTAAGATTCGTTAACTCTGCTTGAGTTAAAGATCCGGTTAAATCGGTGGCATATTGATGCAGTTGAAGCATCTTCGGCTGTGCGAAAATTTGGATTGAAATCAAAAATGCGATCAGAATAATTATTTTTTTCATCTGTTTAATTTTGAATTTTTAAAACTTTAAGGCGCCAAAATCATTTTTTCTTTTTTGTAAAAAACAAAAGTAGAATGTTCTGTTTTGGTCTTATAATTCAAAAATTCTTTTCCTCATTAATTAAAATTTTACTTTTGGTGGTTTAGCAGCACCTTTTATAGCTTGAAAATATTGTTTCTCTTTAAAGCCGGTAAAGTTGGCAATTATATTAGCAGGGAACTGTCGTATTTTAGTATTAAATTCTTGAACAGCTATATTAAATCTTCTCCTTTCGACAGCAATTCTATTCTCAGTGCCTTCCAATTGAGCTTGAAGTTCTAAGAAATTTTCGTTTGCTTTTAATTGCGGATACCTTTCAACTGTAACCAATAAACGGGATAAAGCAGAGGATAATTGATCTTGTGCAGCTTGAAATTTTTTAAATGCAACCGGATCAGTTAACATTTTAGAAGATAAAGTTATTTGTCCGGCTCGAGCTCTTGCTTCGGTTACTGCAGTGTAAGTTTCTTTTTCAAAATTTGCAACACCTTTAACCGTGTTAACAAGATTAGGAATAAGGTCAGCCCTTCTTTGATATTGATTTTCAACTTGTCCCCAACTCTGTGTAACATTTTCGTCTAAAGTAACAATACTATTATATGTACCGATACCCCACATTATATTTGCAACGATAATTACCAATATTAAGGCTACGGCTCCGAGACCTATCATCAATCCTTTTTTTTGCATATAACAATTCCTCTTTATCTATTAATAATTTAATTTGTTAAACTTCTTATTGGTGCGGGAATTCTGCCGCCTCTTCCCACAAAATTTATTGGACTTAATTTTCTTATTTCCATTATGGGTGCTTTACCTAACAAGCCGCCATAGTCAACATAATCTCCAACCTTTTTACCATAAGCGGGAATAATTCTTACTGCCGTTGTTTTATCGTTAATTACTCCAATTGCACATTCATCTGCAATAATTCCGGATATTACAGCAGAGCTTGTATCTCCCGGAACGGCAATCATATCCAAGCCCACAGAACAAACAGCTGTCATTGCTTCTAATTTTTCAATTGATAAATGTCCGGCTTCTACGGCTCTAATCATACCGATATCTTCACTGACTGGGATAAAAGAACCGCTCATTCCTCCGACTGATGAACTTGCCATTAATCCTGCTTTTTTAACAGAGTCATTTAACATAGCAAGTGCAGCAGTAGTTCCTGGAGCTCCAACATCTTCAACGCCCATTGCTTTCAGTATTTCAGCCACACTGTCTCCTTCTGTCGGAGTAGGTGCTAAAGAGATATCCACAATACCGAATGGTACTCCTAATTCTTCAGCAACTTTTTTCCCAATCAGCTCTCCGGCTCGGGTAATTTTAAACACTGTTCGTTTAATAATTTCGGATAATTCGCTTAGATTAATTTTACCTGCATTTTTAATTGCATCAAGCACCACACCGGGACCGCTAATGCCGACATTCAAAACTACTTCGGGTTCACTCATACCGTGAAAAGCACCGGCAACAAAGGGATTATCTTCAACTGCGTTAGCAAACACAACAAGTTTTGCGCATCCAATCGAATTATCGTTTCCTGTTAATTCTGCAGTTTTTTTGATAGCATCACTCATTAACAAAATTGCATCCATATTAATTCCCGCTTTTGTAGATGCAACATTAACACTTGAACATACACGTTTTGTGGAACTTAAGGCGTAGGGTATAGATTTAATCAGTTCAATTTCACCATTAGTAAATCCTTTTTGTACAAGGGCGGAATAACCCGCAATATAATCAATACCTATTTCTTCTCCAGCTTTATCCATTATTTCGGCTACCTGAATAAATTCATCGGCTTTTAATGCATCAAATGGAATTGATATTGGAGAAACGGAAATCCTTTTATTCGCAATGGAAATACCGTATCTTTTTTCTATTTCTTGTGAAAATTCAACGTGATTTCGGCCGTATTTTAATATTTTATCATATATTTTTTGTTTTGTTACTTGCAGATTCCTATCCACACAATCCCGCAAACTTATTCCGAGAGTTACGGTACGGATATCGAAATGTTCAATTTCCGTCATTTTTATTGTTTCTAATATTTCATCGAACTCGTATGGCATTTTGATTCCCGAAAATTAATTTTTCAATTATTGTTCAAATTCTATGCATATATCTAAAAACATCTTCATGTTGAAGATATATTTTTATTTTTAGTCCCTCGCCGATTTTATTCATTTCTTCTTGTAATTCTTTTAGCTTTTTGTTGGAATTTGTGATGTCAATTATCATAATCATTGTATAAAAATCACCCATAATTTTTTGACTAATATCATAAATATCGCAAGAGAAATTACTAAGGACTTTTGTTATACTTGCCACAATGCCGGTGCTGTTCAACCCGAAAGAAGTTAGAATAACTTTGCCGGATGATACTTTTTTGCCGTTATCAATAATTTCCTTTTCTCCAATTTTTTCAATTGTGTTCGATACAATTTTTTTAACTAATTCGGGAGTCGCTTTTTCACCTAATTCCGAAATTGCGGTAAGTGTAATATTTCTAATTTCGTCTTCTGTTAAATTCACGGCTTTATACCTTTATAATTTTTTTGTAGATTATTTAAAACTCTATTTGCTATTTTTAAATTATTTTCTTCAGCAAATTTTTCGGCATTTTGATAATTACCACGATAAAATCTAAACCAAAGCAAATTACCGATTACAATTCCGTCGAAAACTCTTTTTGCCGAAAATGCATTTATTGTGGTTACTCCCCATAAAATATTCCAGCCTAACGACATTAGTCCGGACAAATAATGACCGGTATAAAATTGTCCCGCACCAGGCAAAATATAAGAAAATACTTTGGCAAAAGTAACTGAATATTCTTTATTAACAACTTTATCGCAAATTTTTTTTAGTTGATTATATTTATCGGTAAAAGCAAAGGCGTTCGATGCTTTCTGCCAATTGCCGGCAAACATATACGCCCATCCTCGCCAATAATTTATTTCATCTCTTTTACCAATTGACATTGGATTTTTCTCAAGTTGGTTTAACAATTGCAAGGCATGCGTTGTTGTTTTGCGAAGTATATTTGTGCGGATTATTTGAATTTCCGAGTTAAATTTTTCTTTATCGTTTTTTGCATAAATTTTTGCTTTAGTAAATGCAATTATCGCATTATTAAACTTTGCTCCCGCTTTATATGCTTCGCCGATTTTTATGTTTGCTTTGTAATTATAAATTTTCTTCTTGTCAAAAAACTTAAGTCTCTTGAATTCTGTAATTGCGTCGAAATATAATCCTTCATTAAATAAATTATTTGCGTATTCATATTGAATTGTTAAATAGCTTTGTGTTGTAACGGTTTGCGTAACAATAGATTGTGCAGTAATAGATTGGGCAAATGCAATTGTAATAATAATATTTAAAAAAAAGTATCTCATTAAGAGCAAAAATTATTTATATAAAAATTTGTACTTTGGTGTAAAGTAATTGTTATTGTTTAAATAAATTTTCAGGTCTTTATTAAAATTAAATTCAATACCTACATTATAAATTTGAGCGGCGGCATAAGAACCGTAAACATTTCCGGCATAAAAAATTGCAGCTAATCCGGAAAACAACCAAGCTCTGAATTGGTGGTTGGCTCTAAAATTATTGTAAGCAAGAAACGATAAAACTCCCGTAAATAAAAAACCGGTAATTCCATCACCGTAATTTTTTGTGTAAATTTTACCAAGCCCCGGAATAATTGATGACATAAGAGCGGCTTTAAAGGGGCTTTTATAACCCGGTTTAATTTTACGATGATAAAATAAAGTAAGATGAATTTTCTCTTTTTTATTAAAGACTTTTATAAAATTTGTAAAGCCGGGTATGCGAACGTTATCTAACAAATAAGAAGTATTTTTTAATTTGGCAATTGTACCTTTATATTTTTCAGTCGTATAAATTCTGTTTTTAGTTAGTTTTCTGAAAACTTTATATTTACCTGAAAGAAAAAGAGATTTGAAAAATTCGAGCCGTGATTTTTGTTCTAAATTACTATTAAAAAAAAGTCCTTTAAAATAATCTTCTGCTTCTGTAAATCTGCTCATTTGTTCAAATCCAAATCCGATTTTAAAGCGAACGGTATCATTATTTGAATATTTAAGATATTGTCTATATTCATCGAAAGCGCGTAAATAATCTTTTTGACGGAAAAGATAATTTGCAAATTTCATTCGATTAATAGGAGAAAATAAATTGATTCCTTTTTTTGAAGATTGAGCCGATATTGTTGTTGATGCTATAGAAAAAAAGATGAAAAACAGATATAAAAAAACGGTAATTATGTTATAAAAAAAGGACGTGGAAAAGTTTTTTATAATTTTTAACAAATATTTATTTATTAACATTTTTTATCGAAAATATTTTAATTCTGGATTTATCAAGCATATAATTATACACAGGATCAAATAACTTTCCTGCAACACGAACCGGATATTGATTTAAGCTTTTAAAAAAATCCGTATCCCGTGTAAATCTATCGGCAAACATTAGTGTACCTTTAATAATATTGGTCTTTTTCACGGCTTCAACAAAAAACATTGAACCACTTGGATAAAAAGAACAGTTATCTCCATCTAAATCCGATATAAAAAAATAATATAAGTTGCGGGCATTTGTTATAACTATCGACTCAATATTAGAATTATCAATTTGATAATCTCTGGTTTTAAACGTTTTAATTTCATAAGAAGTTTTAACTGCCTGCCACCTTTGCCAATCGTGTTGGGCAAAAGCAGTATATGCAAAAACTAAAAATATGAATAGTGTAAATAATTTCATCATTCATTAAAAAGGGGCTGTACAAAAAAAAGTAAATTAAGTCGTCAAACGTAAACTTCTAATCCTAAATTTGGAGCAGTTTTTTATGATTATAAAAAATCGTTATTTTTTTTGTACAGTCCATATATTTATAAAATTTTTGAAACGGACAATTCTAATTAATCTCTTAGTAATTGTCGTGCAATAATAATTCTTTGAATTTCCGAAGTACCTTCGTAAATTTCAGTAATTTTAGAATCTCTCAAATACCGTTCAACCAAATATTCGCGTACGTAACCGTAGCCGCCATGTATTTGAATGGCTTCAAGCGAATTTTGCACAGCAACTTTAGATGCAAAAAGCTTTGCCATCGAAGCTTCTTGAATATAAGGTTTCCCTGCATCTTTTAATGCAGCAGCCTGAAGAGTTAACAATTTTGCAGCTTCAAGATTTGTAGCCATATCGGCAAGTTTAAATTGTATTGCTTGATGGTTTGCAATTTCGGTACCAAAAGCTTTTCTTTCTTTCGAATATTTGAGAGCGGCTTCAAAAGAACCTTCGGCAATACCGACTGCTTGAGAAGCTATTCCATAGCGCCCGCCGTTTAAAGTATTCATTGCGAAATTAAAACCTTTCCCAACTTCCCAGATAACATTTTCTTCCGGTATTCTGCAATTCGTAAATGAAAGCGAACAAGTATCGGAACTTCTAATACCTAATTTATCTTCGTGTACGCCATGCTCAAAGCCGGGTGTTCCTTTTTCTACTACAAAAGCGGTAATACCATGATGTTTTTTGGCTTTATCTGTTTGAGCCATAACGATATAATAATCTGCAGTTGACCCGTTTGTAATCCAATTTTTAATGCCGTCCAAAATCCAGTAGTTACCATCTTTATACGCCATTGTTTTTTGTTGTGTAGCATCGCTGCCGGCTTCAGGTTCCGATAAAGCGAATGCACCTAATTTCTCTCCCCGGGCAAGCGGTTTTAAATATTTTTCTTTTATAAATTCCGAACCCCATTTTTCTAAACCAAAAGTAACTAACGAATTATTTACCGACATTATAACTCCGATAGATGCATCAACTTTCGATATTTCAATCATTGTTAAAACATAACTTACGGTATCCATTCCTGCACCGTCATATTTAGGATCTACCATCATTCCCATAAATCCTAATTCCCCAAGTTTTTTTACGATTTCAGTCGGGAATTTTGCTTCTTTATCTCTTTCTACGGATGTTGGGGCAATTTCATTTTGTGCAAAATCCCGTGCGGTTTGTTGAATCATTAATTGTTCTTCAGTAAGCGAAAAATCCATTTTTTACTCCTATAATAAACTTAAATCTTGTGAAAATTAAATTTGATTGTTATTCCGAATTCGTTTTTAAAATATACTCCCAATTTTTATTGAGATAAGTTCAATATGGCATTTGATAGTTATCCAAAGCCGTTTTAATAATATGTTATCAATTTACATTTACTCGTTTGAAATGTCAATTTTTTAAAAATAACCGGATAAAATAGGTAAACCCGCATAACTGCTCGAATTAAATTAGAATAACATCTTTAATTAAATTAACATTATTTATTTGAAATAAGTAATAATGAGTTTCAATCTCTTATTTGGCTTTCACTAATCCGGACAAGCCGGAACCGAAAAGGGATTTATAGCGAAAATTTTAACAGCACATGTAAACTTCGAAGTATGAATGCATGAAATGTATGACTGTCCGAAAGACGCTGTGCGTATGATCAATTTTTATCATATAATCATACAGCCATACAGTCATGCTGTCTATGTGTATATTACTTTCAATATTTCTTTACAAATGGCATAGCCATACCTAGGGTAAAAAACAAGGATTTAGTTGTTATTACCATAATGTTTGCTGATAATTTCAACAATTCGTTCGGCTGCATTGCCGTCCCAAAGTTCAGGTATGCCGCCGTTTTTAATCTGTCCATTTAGAATCTTTAATGCTGCAATTTCGGCTTTTTGAAGATTATTACCTATAAGCTGATTTGTCCCGATATCCACAGTAATAGGCCTTTCAGTCGAATTACGCAGTGTTATACATTGAACATCAAGATAAGTCGATTCCTCTTGAATTCCGCCGCTGTCGGTTAATATTAACTCTGCATTTTCAGTAAGTGCAAGAAAATCGATATATCCAATTGGCTCCGTTAAAATAATATTATTATTTAAAGAGTTATTTAGGTTATAATTATCTATATTTTTTCTCGTTCTCGGATGGATTGGGAAAATCACTTTTCTTTCTTCAGCAATCCGGTTTAATAGTTTTATTAATTTTTGCAACTTTGTTTTTTTATCAACATTACTTGGGCGATGAAGGGTAACCAAAACATACTTTTTATTTTTTAATTTATATTTTTTAAGAATATTTGACTGATTTGCTTTTGGTAAATAATGGATAACACTATCAATCATAACATTCCCGACAAAAAAAACTTTGTTATTGTTTATTCCTTCGTTTTTCAAATTTTCCAAACCCGATTTTTCAGTAACGAACAGATAATCTGCAATACGATCCGTTAAAACCCTGTTTACTTCTTCAGGCATACTCATATCAAAACTTCTTAAGCCGGCTTCAATGTGTATAACATCAATGTGTAATTTTTTAGCAGTTAAACTGCATGCAATAGTTGAATTTACATCACCCACAACCAAAACCAAATCCGGTTTTTCTTTTAACAATACTTTTTCAAACTCGATCATAATTTTTGCAGTCTGTTCTGCATGTGAACCGCTTCCGACACCGAGATAATAATTGGGTTTCGGTAACTCTAAATCGATAAAAAATATTTTTGACATTTTTGCATCGTAATGCTGTCCGGTATGACATATTAAATGTTCCCAGTAGGAATTACCGGATAATAATTGAGAATTATAATCTTTAATTGCTCTGTGGATTGGAGCTATTTTCATAAAATTAGGTCGCGCCCCTACTACGGATATTATTTTCATTTTTTAGACCTTTTTCAAATTAAGAAAATTAAAATAATGATTTTTATTCATAATTCTTATTTAATAAAAACAGAGATATCAACTGATAATCCTTAAAATATTTCCCTTTAATTTCTACTTAAATTATGATAATTTTGACATATAAAAGAATAATAATGTCTGAAGTTGTTTGTTTATTGGATATTAAATGATTTGGTTCTTTTCATTAATAGCAAAATCTATTGGTTTATAGATTAGCTTACATAAAAAATAACAATTTTATTCCCATCGAGGTGAGAATTTTAGTAAAAAAGCAGAGAGCACGATTATGTTGGAAATAAGAGGTCATGCAAGGGGTGGACAAGGTATGGTAACCGCCTTTGAAATTCTTGCAAAAATTTTTAGTCAGCTTGGTGATTTTCAGGTACAATCATTTCCCGCTTTTGGTGTTGAGCGTACCGGTGCACCGATTCAAGCATTTTTAAGAGTTGCCACTCACGAAATATTAAACCGCAGTAATATTTATCGTCCGAATTTAATAGTTGTATTTGATGAATCATTAATTGAGCAGGTTCCTGTATTTGAAGGGCTAAGAGAAAACGGATCGGTATTATTAAATACCGAAAGAGACATATCGGAATTTAAAGAAAAGGTTAAAAGTATTTTTACAGTTCCGGCAACAAAAATTTCTTTGGAAAAAGGATTAGGCAGCAAGTCACTTCCAATTGTTAATGCGGCGATGATTGGTGCTATCGTAAAAATTTTAGATTCAGATATAACAATTGCGCAAAAAGTTGTCGGTCAAAATGTTCCCGTTAAATCTAAAGCTAATGCTGAAGCTGCAGTTTTTGCTTTCAATAATGTTGTTGGAGCATCCAAACTTAATTTTTCATTATTGGAAGCGCTACATTCAACAAAAATGGAAAAGGTAATATTGGCAGAAGTTCAAGAAAGCTTATCGGCAAAAGATTCGGTGGAAAGTTTCCCTAAAATTCCATATTGGGAAAGACCGATGGATTTAAATAAAACGGGGAATTGGCGGGTACTTACACCAACTTTTGTAACAAAAACTCCGCCATGTTCGGCAAATTGCCCTGCGGGTACGGATGTACGAGAGTTTATCAGATTATCATCGGAAAAGAAATTTTATAAAGCTGCAGAAATTATATATGAACATAATCCTTTCCCGTCAATATGCGGAAGAGTCTGTCCTCATTTCTGTGAGCAGAACTGCAATAGAAATGAACTTGATGAAGGTTTGAATATTGGTGCAGTTGAAAGATTTTTAGGTGATAAAGCAATTAAAAGAAAAGTTGAGCCGTCTGAAATTAAATTTAGTGAAAAAGTTGCGGTT
Source organism: uncultured Melioribacteraceae bacterium (assembly GCA_964640985.1). GTDB lineage: Bacteria > Bacteroidota > Ignavibacteria > Ignavibacteriales > Melioribacteraceae > CAZXJG01. Next base: position 9,741 of record CAZXJG010000066.1, read on the forward strand.
ATTGGTTCTGGACCTGCAGGATTAACCGCTGCGCTGAGATTACGCAAAAAAGGATATGATACTACTGTTTATGAAGCATTGCAATATGCAGGGGGAATGATGCGTACAGGAATTCCTAAATTCAGACTCCCGGACAAAATACTTGACAATGAAATCAATAATATTATTAAACAAGGTGTTAAAATTGTTCTTAATAAAAAAGTTTCTGTAGCAGATTTGGGAAATGACTACTCGGCTGTAGTGGTTGCCGTAGGGTCGCATATTAGTACAAAAATGGGTTTTCCAAATGAAGAGCTGTTAATTGACGGAATTAAATTTTTACGCGATTTTAAACTTAACAATAATACTTTTGATATTAAAAACGGTGATGAAGTTGCTATAATTGGAGGCGGTAATACTGCAATTGATGTTTCACGAACTGTTCTTCGTTTGGGTGGAAAACCGACAATATATTATAGGCGTACACATAACGAGATGCCTGCAATTGCTAATGAAGTAGAGGAAGCAATGGCTGAAGGAGTGAAAATTAAATTTTTAACTTCACCTACTGGAGTTACTAAAATAGATGAAAATCATCTTGAATTAAAAATGATTAATATGGAACTTGGTCAACCGGATGAATCGGGAAGAAGAAGTCCGATCCCAATTCCAAATTCCGGGAACTCGGTTTTTATCAATAAAGTAATAAGTGCAATCGGTCAAAAATTTGACCCGTATGCTTTTGCCGGCAATTCACCGAAACCTGTTCAGGGTAAAATTGAATTTGATTCGAATATCCCTGTATTTTGTGCCGGCGATATGGCTTGGGGCGGTACGGTTACCGAGGCAATAGGAAGCGGCAATAAAGTTGCCGAAGAAATTCACGCATTTTTTAGAGGTTTGGAATATAATCACGAAACTACTATGGAAAACGTGGTGATTCCTGTGGACCTTAATTTTATATATTATCTGCCTTCTGCACGGCATCGTAATCCGGTTATTAAAGAGAATGGTTTTTACAACGACTTTTCGGAAGTTGTTGGCGGATTAACCGGAGAGGAAGTTATTGTTGAAACCGCTCGTTGTTTGCACTGTGGCGAGTGTTTCAGTTGTGGGAATTGTTATAATTACTGTCCTGATGCGGCAATACATATCGATGAAGACGGCAGATTAAGAATTGATTATGATTATTGCAAAGGATGCGGTATTTGTGTGCAAGAATGTCCATCATCGGCAATTAACTTTAATCTTAATGAGGTAGAAAATGGATGATTTACAAATTAAGAATTTAACCGATACAAAAACAAAACAAAAATATCTAAAACATACACAGAAAATATTAAAAGGAAATTATGCAGCGGCAGAAGCAGCAAAACTTTGTCGTGTTGGATTTATTCCGGCATATCCTATTACACCTCAAACTTCAATTGTTGAGGAACTTTCCGCAAAAGTAGCAAGAAAAGAACTTGATGCTACATATATTAATATGGATAGTGAACATTCGGTTTTTGCCGCTGCAATGGGGGCGGCAATAGCAGGCGACAGAGTTTTTACGGCTACAAGCGGACAAGGTTTATTTTATGCGCACGAAGTATTACATGCCATAGCCCATTTTAGATTACCGGTGGTAGTTTGTAATGTAGGGCGTCCTTCAATACCGTGGAATATTTGGTCTGATCAAACCGATTCACTTGCCCAGCGGGATACCGGTTGGGTTCAGTTTTACGGCGAAAGTTCACAAGAAGTTTTGGATACGGTTATTCAGGCTTACGTTATAGCTGAAAAACTTGATATTCCTGTACTCGTAGTGCTTGACGCATTTTATCAAAGCCATACGAGTGAAAATATTTGGGTACCGGATATTGATTTGGTTGACCGGTTTTTGCCTCCCAAAAAAATGCAGAAAGGTAATATTGATGGAGAACATCCTAAAGTAATAGGCGGGTTAGTACAACCGGCTCATTATGGTACTTTTAATTATGGATATTGGAATGATATTAATAAAGTTGAAGATTTGGCTAACTCGGTTGGCGAAGATTTTGATAAACATTTCGGACGAAAATATAGTGCTGTTGAATCGGTAAATATCGGAGTTAATACTAAGATTGTGTTGGTAACGATATCGAGCATAACAACTACCGTACGCGGTGTAATTAAAGAACATCCAGAAATAGGTCTTTTAAAGATCCGTTTGTTTAAACCCTTCCCGAAAAAATCTGTTTTACAAGCACTGCAAAATATTCCTGATGATTGCAAAATAGTAAATATTGAACGTAATTTTTTAGGTGATTATGAAGGTGCAATTATGCAAGAAATGAAGCGGGCTTTGTACGGAAAATCTTATAAAATTTATGATGTATATGCAGGTTTGGGAGGTAAAGATGTTTCTCCGGTTACAATTGAAAAAATTATAACTAAAATTAAAGAAAATCCAAATGAAGTTACTTGGATTGATATAGAATAGATTCTTATTGTGAATAAATAATTCTATCAAATAAAGGAAATAAGATGGAACCTACATATCAATTTTTAATAAAAGAAGAAAAAGTTTATTCCGGTGGACTTAGCTGTAGAGGATGCGGTTGGGCGTTATTAGTGAGGCATTTGTCAAGTATATTAGGAGAAAATACTGTTTATGTTGTCCCCGCATCATGCTTTTCAATTATTGCCGGACCTTATCCTTTAAATGAGATAAAGGGAAGTATTGTACATACTATTTTTGCAGCAGCTCCGGCAACAGCCGCGGGAATTAGAGCTGCTTTAGATAGACATGGTAAAAAAGATACCACGGTTGTGGTTTTGGCAGGTGACGGAGGTACTTTTGATATCGGGATACAATCCTTATCGGGTGCGGCTACAAGAGGAGAAAATATCCTTTATGTTTGTAATAATAACGGTGCTTATATGAACACCGGTATTCAATCAAGTACGGCTACCCCTTATGGTGCAATAACAACAACAAATCCAAAAGAAAATTTTAGAAAAACTTGGCCGAAAGATCTTATGGGTATTATCGCTGCTCATAATATTCCGTACGCTGCTACTGCATCACTGGCGTTTATTGAAGATTACAGAAGAAAAGTCCAAAAGGCAAAAGAAATAGATGGATTTAGATTTTTAATGATTGACGGACCTTGCCCACCCGGTCATAAAACCGAACCTTCGCAATCAATTTCTATAACAAGATTAGCTGTTGAAACTAATTTGTTCCCGCTTTTTGAAGTTGAACATTTAAAATATCATATTAATTATTTCCCTAAACAAAAACTTCCCGTAGAAGAATGTATGAAATATCAAGGAAGGTTCCGGCATCTTTTTAAAGAAGGTTTTGAAAATATTTTAGATAATATCCAAAAACATACCGATAAAAATTGGGAAAGATTAATTGAATTGGAAAAATCGAGTTTTCGAGAGTAAAAATTGTTAGAATTAATTTTTTAATATTGAAAAGTTCAAATAATATTATTATTGATATATTTAGGCTTCAAATTTTCGGAGAGGTGCAGGAGTGGCTGAACTGGCACGCCTGGAAAGCGTGTGACCGGTTAACATCGGTCCGTGGGTTCTGCCGAAGGCATCCCAATGGGAGAATCCCACCCTCTCCGCGAATATAAATAATCACCATCTCACTAAAAATGTATTTTGCGTATATATTAAAAAGCCGAAAGGATAATAAACATTATTATGGCAGTACATCAAATTTAGAAGCAAGACTAAAGACACACAATTCTGGGAAAGTACGTTATACCAAAGGGCATCGACCTTATGAAATAATATATCATGAAGAATTTAATTCACGATCTGAAGCAATGAAAAGGGAACGGTTTTTCAAAACAATAGATGGTTATAATTGGTTAAAAAGTAAGGGAATAATTTAATTAAAGACGTAAGAAGTAGTCCGAGAGTTCTGTCAAGGGTATTCTGCTGGGAGAATCCCTCTCTCTTCGCGATAAAACACCTTATATTTGTGTATAAACAACTTAAAAACGCTTTTATTCTTAAATTTTGTCGTTCATTTCTCTTTTCAAATCTATTAGTTATAATATAATATAATTTATTTTAATTTTAACCGTTTCTGTTGAAGGGGAGTAACATATAATTTTCTTTTTTAAAGATAAATGGGACTAATTTCTTTTTTTATTTAAGTGTTATATTTAGTTTTGAGTATACTTTTATCATATTTAAAGTAAATTTTATAATTGTAAAATTTTTAATCGAATTAAAGGTAATAAAAATGAGTGTTTCAAAGGAAGAAGCATTAAGATACCATAGTGAAGGCAGAAAAGGTAAAATTGAAGTAATTGCAACAAAACCATGTTTCACTTCAAGGGAATTATCCATGGCATATACACCTGGTGTTGCCGAACCTTGTAGAGAAATCGAGAAAAACCCGGACGACGTTTTTAATTATACTGCAAAAGGGAATTTAGTGGCAGTCATTTCAAACTGTACGGCTGTTTTGGGCTTAGGTAATATTGGTCCTTTAGCCGGTAAACCCGTTATGGAAGGCAAAGGTGTTCTATTTAAAAGATTTGCTGATATTGATGTTTTCGATATTGAATTAAAAACGGAAAAACCAGATGAGGTAATTAGGGCGGTACAATTATTGGAACCGACTTTCGGAGGTGTGAATTTAGAAGATATAAAAGCACCCGAATGTTTTGAAATAGAGGAAAAGTTAAAAGAAACAATGAATATTCCCGTTTTCCATGATGACCAACATGGTACTGCAATAATTTCGTGTGCAGCTTTAATTAATGCTGCAGAAATAGCAGGTAAAAAACTTGAAGATATGCGTTTAATTGTTGTAGGTGCAGGTGCTGCAGGAATTGCATGCAGTAAACTTTATATGACTGCAGGTGTTAAAAAAGAAAATATTGCTATGTTCGATTCTACAGGGCATATTAATACCAGTCGTACCGATTTAAACAAATACAAAAAAGAATTTGCTACCGAAAAAAAATATGATTCATTAGCTGATGCGATGAAAGGAGCGGATGCTTTTCTTGGTTTGTCGAAACCTAATTTAATTTCGCAAGAAATGGTAAAAAGTATGGCGGATTCGCCGATAATTTTTGCAATGGCAAATCCTGATCCGGAAATTACTTATGAAGAAGCTAAAGCTGCAAGAAACAATATTATTATGGCAACCGGCCGAAGCGATTATCCTAATCAAGTAAATAATGTTTTAGGATTTCCCTTTATTTTTAGAGGGGCACTTGATGTTCGTGCGACTGCTATTAATGAAGAAATGAAAATTGCCGCTGTTAAGGCGTTAGCGGAATTAGCTAAAGAAAAAATCCCCGAATCTGTAAAAAATGCTTATGGCGGACAAGATTTTACATTCGGAAGAGATTATATAATTCCAAAACCATTTGACCCGCGTGTTTTATGGAAGGTTGCACCGGCAGTTGCAAGAGCTGCTATTGAAAGTGGAGTTGCAAAAAAGAAAATTGAAAATTGGCAAGCTTACGAAGAACAACTAAAAGAACGACTCGGCTATTCCGAACAGATAATCAGAGTTATGGTGCAAAAGGCTCAAAGAGCTCCTAAAAAAGTAGTTTTCCCTGAAGGAGAAGAAGAGAAAATTATTCACGCTTCGCAAACCATAGCTACTCAAAAAATTGCAATCCCAATATTATTAGGAAATAAGGAAATTATCGAAACGAAAATTAGAAAATTGGGTTATGATATCAATTTGTTCGAGATAATAGATCCTTATCATAGTGATATGATTGGTAAATATGCCGCAGACTTTTTTAATGCGAGACAAAGAAAAGGTATAACCCTGCACGAAGCAAAATCTCTAATGACTAATAATAATTATTATGGTTCTATGATGGTCAAATTTGGTGATGCAGCTTCACTAATTGGAGGATTGACTTCTCATTATCCTCAAACTATTCGTCCTGCATTAGAATCGATTGGTGTAAGGGAAGATTTGTCGGTTGTTTCAGGTCTTTATATTGTAATTATTAAAAGAAAAGCTCTTTTCTTTGCGGATACGACAGTTAATGTTGACCCTAATGCCGAACAATTAGCCGAAATAGCGCTGAGCGCCTCTGAAATTGTTAAAATGTTTGATATTGAGCCGAAGATTGCTATGCTTTCATTTAGTAATTTTGGTAGTGCCCGCTATCTTAATTCTGATAAAGTTAAAAAAGCTGTAGAAATTGTTAAAGAGAAAAGACCGGAATTAACTATAGACGGTGAAATGCAAGCCGATACGGCGGTTGTGCCGTCAATTGTTGAAAAGGAATTTCCATTTAGTAAAATTAAGGGTGATGCAAATGTTTTAATATTTCCGAACTTAAGTGCCGGAAACATTTCTTATAAATTGTTCGAAAGATTAACTGATGCCGCTGTGATTGGCCCTATTTTAATGGGTATGAAAAAACCTGTCTATGTTTTACAGCGTGGTGCCGGCGTTGATGATATTATCAATATGACCGCAATTGCTGTTGTTGAAGCTAATATGATTAAGTAAATGAAGATTATTGTAAATGTTTTCTTCTCTTATGCTTCAAAAAAATAACTACCTGTCCGTTAACCCACGGCTTTTCTGTCGTGGGTTGACTTATTAAATCTTTTATGCAAATATTACTCAGATAAACTTTGTGTAGTTTTATAATATTTATACAATACAAAAAACTGCGATTTCGAGCTATTTAGAAAAATAAATCACATAGATTGATTATTACTTTTTTCATCTTACATTCTTTTTATTAATTTTCATA
>CAZXJG010000067.1:0-16221 GCA_964640985.1 uncultured Melioribacteraceae bacterium
TGATTTTCCACTATCTGAATTCTAACGCCTTTTCCACTTCAGATCAATAGGTTTTTTTCTCTGGCGGTTGATACAGTAGAACGAGGCTGCCAGCCCGTTTCCGTAGAATATAAGGCTACAACGGGCTGGTAGCCGCGTTCTACTGTCCTATTGACTAAATTACGCGCAGCCTTTATAATTGATTATATGCTTAGTGCAGTAAATTAAAGTGCTTTTATACAAATTAAACTGATATCGTCGTCCGCATTATGATGAGTAAATTCATTAAATTTTTGTTGAATTATTTTAAGCGAATCATCCTCAGGTTTTAAATTTTTTATTATTTGAATTAACCTTTCACTACCGAAAGTTTCTCCACTAATGTTGCGCGAATCGGGGATACCGTCGGTGGTTAAAAAAATTTGGTCATTAGTTTTAAGGAGTATTTCCTCATCAGAATAATTACTGTTTTCATTTATCCCTAAAAGCACTCCATCCGATTGAATTGTTTTTACCGAACCGGATTTATAAATAATAGGTAAATCACCGGCACCGCTGTATTTTAACACCATATTTTTATTATCTATTGATATAACCGAAAGAGTAATAAATACTTCGGAAAGCCGTTCATCGTTGTAAATAGATTCATTTACTTTTTGCATTATTTGAGCGGGCGAACCGGCATTTTCGGACTGTAATATGAATCTAACGGCACTACGTACATATCCTGCGTAAGCCACGGCAAAATACCAAGCGTCCCATTTTTTACCCATAACATCGCCGAGAATAACAATTAAATTATTATCGTTTAATTTTACGTAATCAATAAAATCGCCTCCGGGAATATTTTTGTATGGAGAGTGCCAATGTGTAATTTCAAAACCGTCAAATTTAGGAAAAACATCCGGCACAACCTTAGCGCCCATTTTATCAGCAGCTTTATGAACTTCTTGAACCGCTTTTTCCCTTTCGAATTTTTTGCTTTTAAGTATTGATAATATTTTCGCAATAATTACTTTAGCACTGGCGGTTTTAATTATATAATCTTGAATATCAAGGTCATAGCCATAAAGGATATCGTCTTCTTTGCCTTTTGCCGTTAAAAAAATAAATGGAATGTTTTTTAATTGTTCGTTGAGTAAAAGATTTTTTCTAAATTCATATCCGTCCATAACCGGCATCATTATATCGCTAATTATAATATCGGGCATGAACGTTTTTACTTTTTCGATACCTTCTTGCCCGTTTTTTGCAAGTTCATAATTAAAACCTGCTTTTTTAAAATTATACGTAAAGAGACGGGCGATATTCGGTTCATCTTCAACTAATAAAACTTTATATTTTCCGTTATTTTCAATCATACTAAAATCATTTAAGTTTAAAATTAATCATTTTGGAAGCTCTTTATTGCGCTTTGTAAGTCGCTGAAAGTTTCAAAAACTCTAAAAAGACGAGTCAATTCGAACATAGCACGTACTGCTTGTTTAAACCCTACAATTTTCAAATCGCCATTTAATTTGGCAATTTTTTTTAACGCATTGACTAAAACACCGAGGAATGTTGAGTCGACAAAATCACATGCAGTTAAGTCCACTATAATTTTTTTATAACCTTCAGCAAATCTTTTATTCAAATTTTCCTTTAATTCTTGTGCTTCATTCAATGTAGCCCTATCAAGGTTAACTATCTCAACAATAACATCACCTATTTTTTCTTCAACAATATTCATTTTAACCCTTAATTATTTTTATTAAAATTTATTTTGTACTTTTCCATTAAACGATAAAGTGTGGCTCTGCCAATTTGTAATTTGCGGGCAGCATTAACAATATTACCGTTAGTTACTTGTATAGCATGTTTAATTGCTTCTTCCTTTAAATTTTCGAAGGGAATAATCGGCGAACTTTCGTCGAACAAAGTTCCCGAAAATTCACTTTTAGAAAATGATTCTTCAGATTTAATTTGGGGAGGCAAATCATCAACATCAATTGTATTATTATCACTCATTATTATGCATCTTTCTATAGTATTTTCCAATTCTCTAATATTACCGGGCCAGTTATAATTATATAAAAGTTTCAATGCATTTTTAGTAACGCCTTTTAGATTTCTATTAAGTTTTTTGTTCAATTTTTTTATAAAATGATTAATAAGAATAACGATATCACCTTTGCGCTCACGTAACGGCGGTAAGTATATGGGAAAAGAATTCAGTCTATAATAAAGGTCTTCTCTAAATTCTTTATTTTTAACCGCTTCTTTTAAATTTCTGTTAGTTGCGGAAATAATTCGAATATCGGTTTTGATTAATTCATTACCACCGACACGCTCGAATTCTTTTTCTTGAATAACACGGAGTATTTTTGCTTGAAGCGACATTTCCATTTCGCCTATTTCATCTAAAAAAATAGTGCCGTTGTCAGCGAGTTCGAACTTACCTTTTTTCCTTTGATGGGCACCGGTAAAAGCTCCTTTTTCGTGTCCGAACAATTCGCTTTCAAGCAGTTCACGCGGTATTGAAGCACAATTTACTACAACAAACGGATTGTCTTTACGGATTCCGTTAAAATGAATTGCCCTTGCAACCAGCTCTTTACCTGTTCCGCTTTCTCCGTGTATTAAAACAGTAATATTATTATCGAATACTTTTTCTATCATCTGAAAAACTTCGTGCATCTTTTTATCGGTAGAAATAATATTTTTAAACTTATATTCTTTTTGTAAATCTTCTTTTAATTCATCAACTTTTTTTGTAAGCTCAAAATTTGTGATTGCATTTTTTATTGCCAATTTCAATCTATTGCTGTCAATCGGTTTCGGGAAATAATCGTATGCCCCGATACGAATGGATTCCAATGCAATTTCAATACTGCCTTGTGCCGATAACATAATCACGGGTAAATTCCTATTTTTTCTCTTAATGGTTTTCAGCAGATCATTGCCATTAATATCGGGGAGCATTATATCCAATAAAATCAAATCAGGTTCTTCCTTGGCAAAGCTCTGTAGAAATTTTGTGCCGTTTTCAAATGTTTTTACATTGTATCCCCATTGATTTTTTATCCAATGCGTAATCAGTCGTAATATCGATGGTTCATCATCTACTATGTAAATTATTTTGTCCACTTTTATCCTCAATTATGTTTTTAATTTTTTAGGAAGTCTAATAACCACAGTTGTGCCCTTGTTTACTTCACTTTGAATGTTTATTAATCCATTATGAAGATCAATAATAGTTTTGGTTCTGGATAAACCCAAGCCTGCACCGGGAAGCTGTGTACCGGGTGTATTAACTTTACTAAATTTTTGAAATAATTTCGGCATTTCACTTTTAGGGATGCCGATACCTGTATCACTGATAATTATCTCAATTTCTTTTAAAAAATCTTGGGCAATAATTGTTACTCTTCCTTCCTTTTTTGTAAACTTTATTGCGTTGGAAATTACATTGCTAATTGCGCTGTTTATTCTTTCTTTATCTGCAAATATAATTACTTCGGCTTCGGGGATTTTCGACGTTAATATTATCTTTTTTGCTTTCGCTTGTGTTTTGAAATTTTCTACTAATTGGCGTAAAAGTTTTAAAACATCAAATTTAGATTTTTCCAACGGCTCTTTTTCCGATTCAAGTTTTGAAAAATCGAGAATATCGTTTATTAATTTAGCTAATCTTTTACCTTCGGAATAAATAATATTATTAAATTCCGCAATCATATCTTTGGGTAATTCCGGGTCGGAAGCAATAGTTTCGGCAAACCCTACTATCGAAGCAAGCGGTGTTCTTAATTCGTGCGATACATTGGAAATAAATTCATTTTTTAAAATATTCAATTCTTCTAAAATAGATATCTGTTGTTTGGCTCTGTCTTTTTCAATGGTAATTAAACGGTTTGCTTCGATAAGTTTATTATTTAAATCTATTAGTTTAGATTCATCTTGCCGGCGGTAAGTTATATTTTTACCAATCGCCATCATGCCGGTAATTTCTTCGTTTTTTTGTGTTGAGCAGGCAAAAAATTCGAATACAACTTCTTCTTTAAATTTATTAATTAATGTAGTTTCAAATTTTACAACATTCCTTGAAGTTAATATTTTTTGAAAAGCAATTGCCACATTGGATTTGCTTTCGGTGTTGAGAAATTCTAAAAAATGCCGCTTTTTCATTTCTTCAACCGTATAACCTAACGCCTTCGCCCCACTTTTATTGACCGTAACAAAATAACCGAATGCATCTAAAGTAAAAATTAAATCGTTCGAAGTTTCCGTTAACAAACGGAATTTGTCTTTTAATAATTTTAATTTCTTTTCAATTATTTTGAACTTTGATACATCGGAAACAATTCCGACAGCTTTTACAACAATTCCATTTTCTCTAACCGGCACAACTTTGTGATGAATATATCTTTCATTTCCATTCGAATCTTTAAGTTTGTATTCTATTTCCGAATGTTTTCCTTCTTTTATTTCTTTTAAAAAATTATCGAAATTTGATATGTTATATTTTTCAATTTCATCAAAAACCGGGATTTTTTTGTTTAACAACTCTTTTTGCGTATACCCGAAAAAATCTTTTACAGCACCAATTATAAAATATATTTCGAGACTATTAATGTCTAACCAATAAATCACCAAACCTGAATTTTCAATAGCTTTATCGGATTGTTTATTAAAAAAAATATCGTTTGTAATTTCCATGTATATATATATAATATCGTTTTTCTTTTTTTGAGAATTATAAATTGAAGTGGAATGTATTTTAAAAATTCGGTTACCGTTACTTGAAACAATATATTTTACTTCATTATCAGGTGTCCCCAAAAAGCCGAAATCGGAAATATTCGGTTTGTTTTTTTCTTTAATTTCAAAAATTTTATCGGACTTTTCATTTGAGTATAAAATTGTTCTTTTTTTGTCGGTTATAAAAACGGCAGATGAGAACTTGTTAAATATTGAAAAGTTAAATTTTGAGTTTTGCGATTCAAACTTCTCTATATAATCATAAACGAAATATCTTTGGAAAGATTCAATTATAGAATAAAATTCATTATCCCGCTTAATTTCTTGTTCTGAAAATAAGAGTAAAAATAGTTTATCAAACGGCTTCGTAACATTTAACAAATCAATTGTAGAAAATTTTAAGTTTAAGCTGTCTTTTATTTTTTTAAATGATAATGAAATTTCGGCAGATAAATTTTCTATATCATCCAATTCAACAAGATTTCGATTAAAATCTTCAACTAACTGTGTAATCTCGTTAAATTCATTTGTCTGCATTAAAACAATCGGTTTTTTGTTTCTTATAGCGCAAATATAGCCCGCTTTTGCCCTTGTAATATCACATAAGAATTCGACTGCTTTTTTAATTTGATTATCCATTATATTTAATAAAAAAAGATTTTTTAAGGACATTATTAAAATTAACAAAACAATTAAAGCTACGAAACTTAAAAGAAATATTCACATTCAGCAGTAATTATTACATGAAGATAAACAATCACGGTTAAAATGTCAGCATAAATAATTTTCTATTAAATTAGCGATTATAATTTTATTAAATGTGAAAACATTATTTTTTGTACGTTTAAATTTTTAATAATATAATTATTCATGAAAAAACCAGAATTATTATCACCTGCCGGAAATTGGACTATGCTCCGGACGGCAGTAAAAAACGGTGCCGATGCGGTTTATTTTGGAATAGATAAATTCAATATGCGTGCTACCGTTAAAAATTTTAAGTTGGAAGAATTATCGGAAGTTGTGAATTTTTGTCATCAAAATAATGTCGATTGTCATTTAACATTAAACAGTATTATTTATGAAGAAGAATTAAACGAACTCGATAATATAATTCAACAGGCCAAAAATGCCGGAATTGATTTAATAATTTGTTGGGATCATTCGGTTATTCAAAAATGTGTTGAATATGAAATGCCGTTTTGTGTAAGTACTCAAGCCTCCGTTTCAAATTCGGCAGCTGCCGGATTTTACAAAAATCTCGGAGCAAAACGAATTGTATTAGCCCGTGAATGTACCCTCGAAAAGATAAAACGGATAAAAGAAAAAGTTAACATTGAAATTGAAACTTTTGTACACGGCGCCAATGTGTGTTGCAATTAGCGGAAGATGTTTTATGAGCCATTATGTCTATGGCAGAAGTGCAAATAGGGGCGATTGTATTCAGCCTTGCAGAAGGGAATATCGTATAATTGATAAAGAAGGAGATGCCGAATTTTTAGTAGGGGAAGATTTTGTGCTTTCTCCTAAAGACTTGAACACAATTGAGTTTATTGATGAATTAATTGAAGCAGGAATCGATTCTTTTAAAATAGAAGGACGCAGAAGAAGTCCGGAATATGTCGCAAAAGTTGTATCAATTTATAGAAAAGCAATTGATTTTTATTTTGAAAATAAACTTGATAAAGAAGTTAAATTAAAATTTTCGGGAGAATTGTCAGCGGTTTATAACCGAGGTTTTTCGGCAGGTTTTTACTTCGGCAGACCCGGTGCGGAAGATTTTGCAACACAACGAGGCAGTGCGGCAACTACTAAAAAGGTTTATGTGGGAAAGGTTATAAATTATTTTAAAAAAAGCCGCATTGCTCACATTAAATTAGAAGCGGAAAATTTACAAGTAGGAGACAATATTTATATTACCGGAAACTCAACGGGATTAGTTGAACTGAATTTAAAAGAATTTGTAAAAGATGAAACTCAAATTGAAGAAGCCGGAAAGGGAGATGATATTACATTTCGCTGTAACGAAGTGGTACGGGCAAATGATAAAGTTTACAAAATTATTAAACGTTAAAAATTAATTAATTACTTATTTATTTATTCCCAGCACGGCAAGCCGCAAGATAGAAGATAAAAGACAGAAGATGAGAAACAGATGTAGGGCTTCGGACTTCAAACTAAAAAAAGCTATGAAATTTAAATTTGAAAATCTGATTATTTGGCATAAAACAATGGAATTGGGAGATAAAATAAATATTTTACTAATCTTATAAAATTGTACTATTTTTAAGCTAAAAATAATGGAAATGTATAAACAAGCTGCTTAAAGTTTTAAACTGAACGTGAAAAAAGAATATAATTCTACTATGATAAAGGAGGTTTAAATGGAATTATTAAAAGGAAAAGTAGTATTTATAACCGGAGCAACGTCAGGTATCGGTAAATCTTGTGCTTATGCTTTTGCCAAAGAGGGAACAAAACTCATTTTAACTGCACGAAGAAAAAATATTCTTGACGAAATTGCCGGAGATTTAAATAAAAAATATAATTCAGAAGTTTATACGGCAAAACTTGATGTTAGAAATTATTCCGAAGTAAAAAATGTAATCGACTCGCTTCCTGCCGGCTGGAAATCGATTGATATTTTGATAAACAACGCCGGACTTGGACGCGGTTTAGATAAATTATATGAAGGTAACCCGGAAGGTTGGGATGAAATGATAGACACTAACATTAAAGGGTTATTGTATGTTACAAAAGAAATTGTACAAGGTATGGTAAAAAGACAAAGCGGACATGTAATAAATATCGGTTCAATTGCCGGTTATCAGGCTTATACAAAAGGCGGAGTATATTGTGCAACAAAACATGGTGTAAAAGCAATAACGGATTCTTTAAGAATGGATGTTATCGATAAAAATATCCGAGTAAGTTCGGTTGACCCCGGTGCGGTAAATACAAATTTTGGTAACGTACGATTTTATGGAGATGAAGAAAAAGCAAAAAATACTTACAGGGGAATGACCCCGCTTACGGGGGATGATGTTGCCGAAGCGGTAATTTTTGTTGCTACACGTCCGGCTCATGTAAATATCAACGAAATAATTATTATGCCTAGCGTTCAAGCAAATGTATTTGTAATTCATCGTCGTGAAGATTAACAACAATCCGTTTTATTTAAATATTGGAGAGTTTTTTACATAATTAGAAACTCTACATAAACATATTTGTATCTCCGGCGCCTTCTCTAATTACAACCGCCTCATCGCCCGATAAATCTATAATACTTGAAGGTATACCGTGAAGCGCGCCGTCGGCAAGCATCAAATCTACTTGAGTATTAAAAACACTTCTAATTTCGAGGGGTTCATATAATATTTCGCCTTTTCTATTAGTTACCGAAGTACTTATAATAGGATGTGCTAATTCTTTTGTTAATGTAATTGCTACTTCATTGTTAGGAATTCTAATACCTACCGTTTTTCTTTTTGTCCAAAGTTTTTTAGGAACTTCTTTTGCTGCCGGTAAAATAAATGTATAAGGACCAGGTAATAATTTCTTCATCCATTTATAAGCATAATTAGAAACTTTTGCATATTTAGTAATATCTTTCAAATCAGGACAAATAAAACTAAAGAGCTTTGTACCCACTTCATTTTTTATCCAATATATACGCTCCAAAGCTTCTTTGTTAAAAATATCACAACCAATACCATATACTGTATCTGTAGGATAAATAATAACGCCTCCGCTTCGTAAAATATCTATAGCTTTACTTATATAACGTTTTTGCGGTGTTACAGGATGAAGTTCATAATATTCCATTTATGTCTCCTATTATTATTATCGACTGAGCAAAATTTTGTAACATAAAAAATGAACCTTCTTTTATAATTAAAATAATAACTATACTATAAAAAACTTTTCGTTGATAAAAAAACACTCATCTGTTTTTATTAAAATTTCTGATAGTTTATCGTTCTAAACATTAATCAGAAAACTTTACTTATAATTTAATAAAATAAAGTTAGTTTTGTAATCTCAATCAGCTAGAAAAAGATTGATTTCCGAGATTACTTTTAATCTGTAGAAAAACAAGGATTTGACCGGTAAAACTACATAGTGTATTATCTACAATCGGAATAAACAAAATAATTTTCAATAATGATTAAATTTATCCGCTTTTTTGTGACATTTTAAATAAAATCAATCGGTTGTTTTTAGTATAACAAGTGTTATATCGTCATTTTGAACAGCATCGTTTTTAAAATTATTTATAGAGTTTAATATATTTTCTATAATAACATTACATCCTTTCTGTGTATTGGATATTAACACGTCGTAAAATCTTTCTAATGAAAAAAGTTTTTTGCTATTGTCCATTGCTTCGGTAATACCATCCGAATAAAAAGCGAAGAGTTGATTTTTATGCAAATCTAATTCAAGTTCTTCAATTGTAGAATCGAACAACTTACCTTTTTCAAGACCAAGCCCAATTCCTTTCGGTTGAAATTGTTTTACTTTCCCGTTTTCAATAACTATCAAAGGGGTATGCCCTGCACGGCAGTAGTTCATTTTATTTTCTTTCGTATCAAAAAGTGCAACCGAAACTGTGATGAACCAGTTTTTTTCTATACTGTCATAAATTCTTTTGTTGATTTTTTGAAGAATTTCTTTCGGTGAATTCTCATCGGTACAATAAAGTCTAATCATAGTTTGAAGTTTTGACATATAAAACGATGCCGATAATCCTTTACCCGAAACATCACCTATAACCACAAAAATTTTCGAATCGGAAATTTGTATTAGGTCATAATAATCGCCACCTACTTGCATGGCGGGAATCATAGTGCCGCAAAGGTCAAGCCCTTTTATAACAGGCACATTTTTAGGGAGCAGGCTGTTCTGAATCTTTTTTGCCTGTTCTAATTCTTGTTCCAATTTTAATTTTTCAGCTTCGGATTGATATAATCGTGCATTTTCTATTGCAATAGCAACTTGGTAAGCGGCAGCAACTAACAGTTCCAAATCTTTTCCGGCAAACTGAGCACCCGAATGTTTTAGTCCGAAAGTTAAAAATCCAATAATTCTCGATTTTATTTTTAAAGGAATTATTGTATAAATTTTTTCGGTAATGAATTTATCAAAATTCTCAGGAAAAACTTCCTTAAATTCATTCTGTTCAATTACCGGCTGCAGCCGCATATTTTGTTTTTGTTCAACTATGTCCAACAGCTGTTGTTCTACATCGGGAACAACCCACTTTTGCAAGCGAATCCCTTTTTGGCGGACTAATTCAAAAACATTTTCCCCGTATTTTTTTATGAAAACTCCGAAATGAGTAATATGAAATGCATCTATAAAGGATGCTGTTGTCGAATCTAAAATATTATCTAATCCTACAGTACTTGCAATATCGTTGCTGAATTTTAATAAAACTTTTTGTGCGGCAAATTGTTCCGGATAAAATCGTTTGGTGATGGCATTTTGAAACCTGTCTTTTGTCGATTGAAAGATGAACGCAAATACTATAAAAATTGCCGCTGCGGTAATTCCCTGATAATTCGAACCGACGGCTAAACTAATTTGTTGACCCAAAACAAATATTAGTATAAAATAAATAACTGCAAGCATAATAGTTGCAACCCCATAAAATATTGCATTTTTCAGAACAACGCTAACATCCATTAAAGAGTAACGAAAAATAGAATATCCAAAAGCAATTGGGATTATTGCTACTACGATAATCGGCATAAAGTATTCGGGTGAATTAAAGATTGTTTCAGCAAGTGCGTTTGCTAAGGTTGCAGTATAAATAATTGCCGTTACACCAACCGTGTACGCAACTAGAATTATGAAAATAGATTTTTTTTCTTGTTTTGTTTCCAATTTAAAATAACTTCTGAAAAGCGAAATTAATCCTATTACAAAACCGGTAAAAATCAATAAAGCGGGAAAACCGTAAAATAGTATAAAATAAAACGGAGCTTTAAATAAATTAACGGGCTCTAAATATCCGCTGCTGATTTTAATTAAAAGTAAAAGAACAAATAATATTGTTGGAGTTATGTAAAGTACCTTAATTGTATATTTTTTATCGATAATTTTACTTCGTTTGGGAAATATCCAGAAAAAATGTACTAACGCAAAAGGCAAATAGCTTACGCCGAATAGCCAAAGAACATTACCAATTATCATTAACCAAGCAATCGTATAAGAGGGATGTTGTAAATATCTATTAGTAGAAGAAAAAATGGAAAGAGCAGCTAAAATAAATAATGCTCCAATCCGGTAAAAAAGCTGCTGGGTATAGCCGTCCTTTTTTGCCATAACAACAATAAAACCAACTATGAGCCAGATAAATCCAAGTAAATTATATCCTATGCCTTGAAAGCTGTATAGCTTTTTTACCCGGACTTTCGTTTTAAATATTTTTCCATTTCGAGAAACTTTGTAAACAGCACTATCGCCACTAGCAACTTTGTTAAGTGCCGCTTGAGCTTGCTTAGTATCTTTTGCATCAACTCCGTTTATCGATAAAAGCTTATCGCCGTCTCTAATGCCGGCATCCCACGTAACGCCTTTAAATTTAACGAGATTAAAAACAACTTCAACTTTCCCGCTCGGTAATTTTTTACGAACCCAAAGGCATTCATCGTTGGATATGGGAGCAATTACAAATAGAAAATAAAAAATAATCAGACTTATCATGCCTAAAATTATAGTCGATATAATTATTAATTGCTGCCTGTATTTTGCTAATATTTTTTTTGGTTTGTTTATCATTTTACTTTTATTACAACAATTGTAATATCATCCGATTGCTCGGCATTACCGATAAAACGCTTTACATCGTTAATTAGATTATCCAATATTTGACCGGCACTTTTATCGTGCAATTTTATAATCAAATTTTCCAACCGTTTATTTGAGTATTCTTCGTTCTTCTTATTCATTGCTTCCGTTATACCGTCGGTAAACAAAATTATTGTATCACCTGTGTTAAGTTTAATTGATTCCGACTTATATGGAATTGTTGTCTGCATTACTCCGAGTAACATTCCCCCCGTTTTTAGATTGATTATTTTATTATCTCTTATCAAATAAGGGGGATTATGCCCGGCATTTACATAAGTCAGTTCCTTTGTAACGTCGTTAAGAATTCCCCAAAAAAAGGTGATAAAATTACCAAGAGTCGTATTATCGGAAACAAGATCATTTATTAGATTTGACGCTTCAGGCAAAGGTATGTTCTGTTTAACAATTGATTTTAAAAATGCTTGAAGATTAGCCATTAATAATGCCGCCTGCACTCCTTTACCCGATACATCACCAATTGCTGTCAATATTCTTTCGGGATCTAATTTAATTAAATCATAATAATCACCACCCACCTGTTTTGCGGGTTTGCTATAGGCTGCAATTTCAAAATGTTTTGAAGATGGAATATGACCAGGCAATAAACTTTGTTGAATATTTTTTGCGGTCTCAAGATCTTTTTCTATTTTTTGCTTTTCTAATGTTTCTTCGAACAGATGTAAATTTTCTATGGAAATAATTGCCAAACTGCCTATTGATGAAATATATTCAATATCGGATTGTAAATATGAATTATTATTACCACGTTTGCCCAATAATATCAACCCTTTGGTTTCATCTTTAATTTTCATTGGAATAACAAGCTCTATACCTAAATCCGCAACCGGTTTGTAGTTTTTAATTATTTCGTCTTGTAATAAAACTTGTCCCGATGAAAGTACTTTACAATTATTAATTGCCGATTTTAATTTTTCTTCATCTATTTTTGAATTCAAAACATTTATTGTATCATCCTGGCAAGTTACCACAGCATATTTTGAAACCAATAATTGTCCTATAATGGAAAATGTGAGCAGTTTGCTAATCATTTCAATTTTTAGAATACCGCTGAATTCTTTACTTAAATCGAATAAGGAACTGAGTTGATTTACCTTTGTATCGAGCTTTCTGTTGACGGTTTTTAATTTTTCGACAATTAACGAATTTTCAATAGCCGTAGCTGCAATGTTTACTAATGTGGTTAAAAAATCTTTATCATCTTTTGAATAAGGTTTTTTATTTAATTTTTGTCCGAGTAATAAAATTCCGATTAAACCGTTTGTTGAAACTATTTTTTGTAAAATTGGAAATTTATGACTATTAAGAAATGATTTTAAGTTTTCGTTTTGCCGATAATTATTTTTATTAAATTCAGGGATATCATTTAATATTCTTTTATCTACACCTTTGGAAATTTTAAGTGAAAATTGTTCATTTTTATCCAACAAAAAAACCAATCCTTTGGTTGCATTAAATTTAGCAAAGCAAGTTAAAATCAAATTGCTGAGTGTAAAGTTAACATCCAAACTGGAATTGATTTGATTGCTGAAATCAACAAGTGTTGACAATTTACGAAGTGCTAAGTTATTATTATTATTAAATGACATATCAATTAAGATACTTTACTAATACAACTTGATTGCTGCTTTTATTTATAGTATAAGTAACTTCATCCATAAGTTTTTTCATTAAAAATACACCTAAGCCGCCAATACGCTTTTGTTTATAATATTCTTTTATATTTGGTTCGGGCACTAAAGTAGGGTCAAAATGTAAGCCAATATCTTTAATTGTAATGGAAAGTTTCGAATCGGCAAATTTCACTTTGATGGAGATATCACCTTCCGGTGAATATTTATAGGCATGTTTGATCACGTTTGTGCAAGCTTCGTCAACGGCAAGTGTTATTTTCCCGATAGTTTTTGTATCGAAACCACATTGCTTTGCCGCATCACGAATAAATTCACGGATACGTGACAAATTATTGGTTGAACTTTTTACTATAAGTTTTTTGTTAAATTCCATATTTTTTCTGTGCAATGCTATTTTCTTAATTAAATTTCTTAATAGCTTCTTTTTCATCATCATAAAACTCATAAAGCACGGGGAAACCAAGTAAATCGAAAATATTATAAACGTCTTCTTTCAAATTAGAAAATTTAATATCTCCGTTGTGCTCTCTCATCGTTTCCACATAAGCCATAAACACACCTAAACCAGCACTACTGATATAAGCCAGATTATTAAAGTTTACCACAACTTTAAATTTTTTGTTTTCAATAAGTTTATTAAACTCATTTTCCAAATCAGGTGCTGTGTGGGCATCTAAATAGCCACCAACATCAATAATACTTACGGCTCCTTGTTCCCGTGTTGAAACGTTGAAATCTGCCATTAAATATCTCCATCTATTTTATTATTTAATTTCCATTTAAATATAACCAATGTTATATCATCAAACTGAGTTTTGTCTTTTGAAAATAGACTTATTTGACTCATAATTTCTCTTGAAATTTGGTCAGGTGTTTTCATAGCATTTTCCGTTAAAGATTTAATTAACCTTTCGTAGCCAAATTCTTCGGAATTTTTGTTCTGAGCTTCGGTAATTCCATCTGTAAATAGAACAATAATATCGTTATCATTTAATTTAAATTCAATTTCATTTATGTTATTATTAAAATTTTCTCCATAATCAAGTCCCAAACCAATACCTGCAGGAGTTAATTTTTCAGCTTTACCTTCAGTTAGATAAATCAGGGGTGTATGACCTGCTCTGGCAAATGTTAAAATTCCTTTTTGAAAATCTATTATACCGTAAATGGCGGTTACAAAATATTTTTTTTCCAAACTGCTTTTTAGAATTTCATTTGTTTTAATTAATAGTTCTTTAGGACTTTCGATCAGTTTCGCAAAGGATTCAAAAATGCCCTTTACTTCCGCCATAATAAATGCAGCAGAAATACTTTTACCGGAAACATCGGCAATTACAAATCCGATTTTATTTTTGCCTATATTGAAGAAATCATAATAGTCACCTCCAACTTCGAAAGCCGGTACAAATAAAGCTGATATTTCGAGATTACTATATTTTGGAGCTTTATGCGGTAAAATTTTAAATTGAATTTCACGTGCTACATCCAATTCTTTTTCCAATCTTTCTTTCTCAAGTGATTCTTTTATTAATTTGGAATTTTCCAAAGCAACGGCTGCATAATCGGCAAAAGCACCTATAGCCTTTTTATCATCTTCATCAAACATAAAATATTTCCAATTCGCCGCAAACAAAAAACCGTTTATTTTGGAATGTACTCTTAAAGGTGCAACGGCAAGTGATTTTATCCCGTTATAATCACGGAAGTTATTAGTTACTACCTTAATATCATCTTCATTTAAAGTAAATACTTCATTAATCTTATAAAAACTTTTTGAAAGAATTGACTGAGTAAAATTATCCGCCTCTAAAAATCCAATGTAAGTTGCGGCTATAATTTGGTAACTATCTTTAGACTTTACTGCTATCCAAGAAGCGTCGGAGTTGCATACCTTTAAAGTAATTTTGGTTACGGTTTCAGCAAGCTCTTTAAAATCGAATACTTGAGTAATTAACTTGCTAAAATCCATCATGGATGAAACTTCTTCCGCTTTTCTGTCTAAAGCTTCGGCTGTCGGTAAATGAAATAAAGTAGTAAAGAAAATTACCCCGAAATAAATTGTTCCCTGAAGCATTAATAAATTTAAGCTTATATGTAACCCCGACGAAAATGAAGTAATAATTTGATTTATGATATTTGAATCGTTATTAATTATACCGAAATTAATCCCGCAAAATGAAGCTAAAACAATTGATATTATAAGTAAATACACCTTTTGCTTTTTAGGCAGAAATGCAATCCAGGCAACCCGGAACGAGTTTATCAATATTAAAATGATTGAAACTACATAAAAGGCATTTTCAACAAATGACGTACTGGAAAATAGTTTGGTAAGTGAGCTTGAAAAATAAGTTAGTATAAAAAATATGGAAAGCAGATTAAAGTAAAAACTTCTATCATTTTTCTGCTGTAAAAAATAAAGCTCTTTTAATAAGGAAAACATATATGATATTATACCGATATACAACGCCGATACAATTATTGATATAATAATAGTTATGATATTATTACCGATTAAAAATTTATAAGAATTACTAAAAGCTAAACCGGAAAGTATAGGTAATATAAAAATTAGAGCTATTAGAATTCCTATGTTTATAATTAGGTCTAAAGGTGCGGCAGCGTTTATCCTAATTATACTACTTACATATAGAATCCAAAAATACAACACTGCAAAAGTTATTATTTCGCTTATATAAACAGAGATAAAAGATTCGGCATTGGGTAGAATTATTTTTAAAATAAAAAGTATAATAGAAACCGATATTGCACCCTGAAATTTCTGTTTGGACGATAAATTATAAAAAGGAATTTTCATTTATTTTTGTATATAAATTGAGAATTTTATTTACTTACGGAAAAATATAAAACAAAAGTTATTTAACCTGTAACTCACTTTTTGCTTTTTTTATTTTATCCAAAAACTTCTTCAGTTTTTTGAAGTCTATATTAACCTTAGTTATATTTTTTTTATTTGAAGAATCCCTATAATTTT
>CAZXJG010000068.1:0-13325 GCA_964640985.1 uncultured Melioribacteraceae bacterium
CGAGGGCAGGCAGCAGCACGTTAAATGACGTAGCAATAATAAATGAAAACGATATTTATGCTGTTGGAGAGATTTATATGAATGACTCTACAGGGAAAGCAGATCTTTTGCCTTATTCAATTGCTCATTGGAATGGAACGAGATGGGAATTAAAAAAATTATATGATACTAATAATCAATTGATACCTTCTATCAGGGGAATTTACTATTTCAGTTCATCAAATATTTGGCTTGCTGACGGTGGGGTTTATCATTGGAATGGAGTTTCTCAAAAAGTTAGCGCCTCGTATGATCGAATATCCTTAATAGGGGGAACAGAAAATGGTCAATCTATTAATAAGCTTTGGGGTACAAGTTCAAGCAATTTATATGGTATTGGGTGGAAAGGTATGATTACACATTACAACGGCACAAGTTGGCAAAAGATAGAAAGCGGAACAACAACAAACATAAATGATATATGGGGAATACATAATGCAGGAGCAGGTACCACTTTAATCTTAGCCACAGTATCAAGCCGTTACGAGAGAGGCGATTACAAACTTCTTTCTATTTCTGGAAATACATCAAAAGAATATTTCAGTTGGCCCTACACAAGACTCTATGGTATTTGGTTTGATTCTCCACAAGAAATTTACATAGTGGGAGACGGTGCATACGTATATAAGAATAATAGACTAAAGGCAATAAAGCTGCCGACGAATAATTTTCTAACCCGTGTGAGAGGCAACGCATTGAATGATATTTATATCGCTACCAGCGGAGCGCTTATTTTTCATTATAATGGAATAAATTGGAAGAAGATGTCTGATGGAATAAACGGAAGTTATGAGGGGATGGATGTAAAGGACAATACAGTGGTTCTTGTTGGTTTTAACGTAGAGGGCGGCATGGTGGGAAAGGCAGTTATAACAGTTGGTAAACGTTAATTAAAAAATAAAGAAGGAGTAAATAATTTAATAGTTATGAGTAAGAATAAAAGTCTACCCATAAGAGTTTTGACAGATTAAGAACAAGGAACTATAAAAACTATACCGGCTTTGCATCAGCCGATATGGATGGAATGCAAACATATTAGTTTATACGAAAGAATCTTACAAGAAGATCTGTCCCCTTTTGTTTGCACTACGAAAATAAATAAAAAAAATATTAAATAAAACGGAGAGATTACTATGAAAAAGATAATTTTATTCTGTTTGATTATTTATGCTGAAGCGTTTGCACAATCAGGATACACTATTGAACTAAAGAAAATTTATTGTGATTGGCATGTCCCCACATCTTTCATAGACTCAGTTGAGACTATTATTAAAGATAATAATGGGAATATCATACCACCAAGCAATGATTACTATTATGAATATCATCCGATTACGAATAATAACGAAAACACATTGGGAGGTCGGGGCATGTATAAAGCTCAGGAAGATAATGATTATAACTTTATTCAGACCTGGTATGTTATAGTTACCGATGTAGTCAATCACACTTTTACAAACCTTACTTCAGATACAGTTTCTTTTCAGATGGAAACAGAACCTGTACGTGCTAAACGAATTAATTTTCAGGCATTAAGAAGCAATGGCAGCACTGAGCCGGGAGTTCGTCTGGAACATTGGATGTATGTGGTTGGCTTATGGAATACAAATTTTTTGAATTATTTGACTGTAAATCACTATGAAGTGTTGAGGTCATCTCCCGGATTTCTGACAGCCAACAATGATAAATTTAATCATTGGAATTCAGATCAATCGCTGGTTCAAAATCATAAGGACTTTTATTTTACAAACAGTACAGATTCTAATCTGACGGCAAACTATAAAGTCTCCAATGGCGGTATAACAATACAAAATAACATAGACGGTTTTACAGGAGATTCAATTGAATTTAAGGATCCCTGGCTTGTAGATACTACAGACTCCAGATTTTATGAAAGTCCTTACGGATATCACAACCTTGGAATGTCTGCACCGTTTATTGCTGAACCATCACCGTTTAGCCCCTCATTATCATCTAAATATAAAGGCGTCTTTTTGAATCAAAAGGTTAACTCTGGTATTTACTACTCCGTTCGTGCGCCGTTAACACTAACGGTAAACGGTTCAACGGCTTTTTTCATGGGTTGGAGCTATTCGGGAGCCTCCCTTCAACAAGTTGGACCAAATCCTGCGGGCTATGATCAGAAAGCAGTTGTTTTTACAAGTGACGGAGCAACTGTTACTGCTAATTACAGTTATTCTCCTATTAATGAAAACTTAACAATTCCATCCGGCACATACAACATAGCCGGTGACTTAACAGTTTCTACGGGTGTAACTTTAACCGTTAATTCCGGGGCTGTTCTTAATTTTCAGGCAGGAAAGGGACTTGTAATAAAGGGCAAACTTGTAAGCAACGGAGCTGTATTTTCATCTATATCGGGAAGCTGGAAAGGCATTACTTTAAGTCATGCCGAAGGTTCATCAATACAGAATACTACAATATCGTATGCTCTTTCTCCAATAATAATTGATACAACAAGCAGCATTACTGTTTCAAACTGTACGATAAATAATTCAACTTTTTACGATAATAATTTTAATGAAACAGCCGCAATACAAGTTTGGCATTCTACACCTACACTAAACTTTATAACAATAGAAGGTCAAGGCAATTCTAGGAACGGTGTAAGGTTTGCAGATAACAGCGGCGGAACTTTGGAACACAGTACAATAGAACACCTTGGATATGGAAACGGGGTAATAGTTCAAGGGGGCTCAAGTCCTACAATAAATGATAACACGGTACAAAATAATTATTACCACGGAATAATAGTCTATTACAACGGTACTGGCAATCCTACAATTACATATAATACTGTCTCCTACAATGGACAAAACAGTTATGTGGGGCTATATTTCGCAAATTCAACCGGAACAGTAAGATTTAATGATGTAAACCACAGCCGCTATGGAATTTGGGGTCGTTACGCATCTTCGATAACTTCCGGTGATGTAGGTCAAGAAGGCGGTAATTTAATAACTAACAATACTTACGGCATAGTTGCAACAGACAACAGTAATTTGGATTTTGGTCTAAGCGTTCCGGCAAAAAATTATTATTGGGGAGTATGTAATTCGATATACGGCAACACCACATACGATGCTATTTCTGAGAGTGGAGCTCATTTATATGCAGAGTACAATTGGTGGGGACAGTATCCTTTGGACCCGTCAAAATTTTATGTAGATGGTACCTCTAGGCTTGATAATAATTACCCGGAGCAGTACAGCGGAGATTGTCCGCTATCAGAACCGGCAGCGTCAAGTTATCAGGTTAATAATGTAGTTACTCCCATATCCCCAAATGAAAACTTTGCCTCTGTTATTAAGTTTATCAGAGAAGCCAAAATGCAAAGGGATTATTCAGAGGCGGCTTCTCTATGCCGTAAATTGCTGAGTAATACTAAGGCGTTATCTTATCATAAGGAGGTGTTATCATTATTGTTCAGTATTTTCCAGGCATCCGGCGATACAAGCATAGTTAATTACTTAGATAATTATGTTGCTTCTTCAAGCGATTTTGATGTAACGGCAAATTTACTATTGGCTTCTGCAGATGCTGCAATAGGGAAATTACCGGAAGCCGAATCGATAGCCGGTAAACTTAAAAGATCTTACCCAAATACAGATATAGGGAAACAGGCATTGTTTATAGTAGCTTCATTAAGTTCATTTAACCCGGCATACAAGTCAAAGTCCGCCATGGCAGTAAAAGAACTAATTCGAAAATACGGTTCGTCTTTAGATGCCGGAATAATAGCAGCGCTTGGATCTTCTATGAATAATAACTTTCCGAAGGTTTCGAATAAACTATCTGTGCAGGGATCAGAAAAAATTAATACGGATACACTAAGGTACTCTATCGGTAACTATCCCAACCCTTTTAACCCAACAACGACAATAAGCTATCAATTGCCGAAGGGAGGCTATGTAACATTAAAGATTTACGATATGTTAGGAAGAAAAGTAAAGACACTTGTAAGCGGGATGAAGGATGCCGGTAATTACACCGCACAGTTTGATGGGACCAACCTTGCGAGCGGAATATATATTTACCGGTTAGAGGTAAGACCTTCTGACGGAAGTAGTGAGTTTATAGCCGTTAAGAAGTTGATGTTAGTAAAATAGCATCATATCATTTTAATAAAGAATTTTTCCGTAGTAGTACTAAAATATAATTGAAAAACGATAAAAGAATATTTAATTTTGTTGATTAAATTACTTAATTAAAGAAGGAGTATAATGGCTAATAACGAAGGTGTTATTGTTCAAGTAATAGGTCCCGTTGTTGACATTGACTTTGAAGACGGTTACCTCCCGAAAATTTACAATTCGATAAAAATTCCTAGAACCAACATTGAGGGAACAAAAGAAGAACTTATTGTTGAAGTTCAACAGCATTTAGGGGAAAATAGGGTTCGTACGGTTGCAATGGATTCTACCGACGGATTAGTTAGGGGAATGAAGGCGATTGATACAGGCGGTCCTATCGCGATTCCTGTTGGACCTGAAACATTAGGACGATTAATTAATATTGTTGGTGAAGGTATTGATCATTTAGGTGAAATTAAAACCAAAAAGCGTTATCCGATTCATAGACATGCTCCGAAATTTGCGGATCTAACTACAACAAAAGAAATGTTTGAAACCGGTATAAAAGTTATCGACTTGCTTGAGCCTTATTCAAAAGGCGGTAAAACCGGGTTATTCGGCGGTGCCGGAGTTGGTAAAACGGTTATTATTATGGAATTAATTCATAATATTGCAAAACATCACGGCGGCTATTCGGTTTTTTCAGGCGTAGGTGAAAGAACACGTGAAGGTAACGATCTTTGGCTTGAAATGAAAGAATCGGGAGTTTTGGAAAAAACCGCATTGGTATTCGGACAGATGAATGAACCTCCCGGCGCTCGTTTGAGGGTTGGCTTAACCGGTTTAACAATTGCCGAATATTTCAGAGATGAAGAAAATATGGATGTACTTTTATTTATAGATAATATTTTCCGTTTTACTCAAGCCGGCTCGGAAGTAAGTGCTTTGCTTGGACGTATGCCTTCTGCAGTTGGTTATCAGCCAAACTTGGCATCGGAAATGGGGGAATTACAAGAGAGAATTACTTCTACTCAGAATGGTTCAATTACATCTGTTCAAGCTATTTATGTGCCTGCCGACGATTTAACAGATCCTGCGCCTGCTACTACATTTTCACACTTAGATGCCACAACCGTTTTGAGTCGTCAAATCTCGGAACTTGGCATTTATCCTGCTGTTGATCCTTTGGATTCAACTTCTAGAATTCTTGAACCTTCCATTGTTGGGCAGGAACATTATGATATTGCTATGCAGGTAAAAGAAATTTTACAAGCATATAAAGATCTGCAGGATATTATTAATATTCTCGGTATGGATGAATTATCTGAAGAAGATAAAGTTACTGTGCGTAGAGCAAGACGAATTCAAAGATTTTTTAGTCAACCTTTTTTCGTAGCGGAACAATTTACCGGATATGAGGGCAAATATGTCAAAACTGAAGATTCTATTAGAGGATGTAAAGAAATAATTGAAGGTAAGCACGATAATCTTCCGGAATCCGCTTTTCTTTATGTCGGTACAATTGAAGACGCAATTGAAAAAGCTAAAAAAATGAAGTAGATAATTATATGAAAGCAATTTATATAGAAGTTATAACACCATCAAAACAAGCTTATAGTGGTAACGCAATGTCGATTACTGTTCCAGGATCTGCAGGAAATTTTCAAGTTTTACATAATCATGCTCCACTATTAAGTTCATTTGAGATTGGTAAAGTTAAAATTGTAGAACAAGATGGTAATATTCTCCTTTTTTCAACCGGTGGCGGTACGGTTGAAGTATTAAAGAATAATATTTTACTTCTCGCAGAAAGTTTTGAACCGGTTAAAGAAATTGATGTTGAAAGAGCAAATGAAGCATTGAAAAGAGCAAAGGAAAGATTAGCAAAAAAACATGAAATAAAGATTGATAACGCTCGTGCTGAAGCCGCATTAAAGCGTGCTATTAATCGCTTAAAATTAACCGGGAATTATAAACCTTAACTTATTACTTTATATATAATTATTAAATTATTAAAATAAAGAGGGTTATGTATTTTTACTTAATCCCTTTTTTTTGGTTAAATTTGATTTATAAAACTTAATATTAAATGATATCGATTTGTTTTTTTTAAAGAAGTCGTTTTCAAAAATTAGTTTAAGAAGATAATTTATCGGTAAGTTCCTCAACAGTATCGTTAGATTTATTTAAGTTGATGTTGAATTCCCATGTATTATCGGTTAATCGTTTTAAGTCACCTGAGTTTTCCATTGTTTCGGTTAGTAATTTTGCTAGTTCTTCAGCCTTTGAATAAGTAATTTTTACTCCCTTTTTTTTAAAAAAATATTTTATTGCGAACTGAATATCTCTTAAAAATATATTTGAATGAAAATAGATAGGATATTTAACCTGCATAAAATTAAAAAAAGAATCTTTTTCTTTCATTAAATTATCAAAATTACTCATTGATTCCTCTTAATATTAAAACCAAACATCACTTGGTCAAAGTCCTAAAATAACAGCACAACTTTTAGCCAAATTAGCAATTGGAGTGAAATAAATCCCAAATAAAAGAGTAGGGATTAATAATAATAAAGTTATAATTATTACGTTAAATGAAACATGTATACCGATAATACTTTTAGGAGGTTTTGCAAAAAACATGTGTTTTATAACACGTGCATAATAATAAACAGATACTAAAGTATTTACTAATGCAATAAGAGCAAGGATAACCATTTTAGCATTAATCAGTGCAAGAAAAATAAACAGCTTGCCGATAAATCCTGCAGTTGGCGGAATACCCATTAACGAGATTAAAAATATAGCGAGAGAAATACTTAGAAATGGAGAAATATATCCTAAACCGTCATAATCGTGAACATCTTCGCTTTTAGTTTTATTAGCAATAATCATTACAATAAAAAAGGCACCGAGATTCATCAACAAATAAAAGAAGAAATAAATCATCATTGCAGATAATCCTTCAGTGGTAAAAACTACTAATCCAAGTAAAATATATCCGGCATGTGCAATACTTGAATAAGCAAGCATTCTTTTTAAGTTATCTTGCCATAAAGCCGTAAAGTTACCTAAGGTCATAGTTAAAACTGAAATCACTATTAAAATTGAACGCCAATCGAATAGTGGAATTAAATGCCAATTCCCGTTTTGCGAAGTATAAGAAACGAAAGTAATGTAAATAAATCTAATTAGCATTGCAAAACCTGCGGCTTTACTTGCCACAGAAAGATAAGCTGTAATTGTTATTGGAGCACCTTCATATACATCGGGTGTCCAAAAATGAAATGGTGCAACAGAAATTTTATATCCCATTCCCGCAAGTATCAAAATCATTGCAAATGCAAAGGTAAACAAAGAAATTTGAGGGTTTTGAATCAAGGAATTCAATACATAGAGATTAGTGCTACCTGTCATACCGTACAGAAGAGAAATTCCAAATAACATTGACCCTGAAGAAACAGCACCATAAATAAGATATTTTAATGATGCTTCACTATTTCTCAGTCGTAATTTTGTAAATCCTGTTAATACATAAGAAGAAAGGGACATTAATTCTAATGATATATATATAAGAATTAAATCGGTTGCGGAAATCATTACGATCATACCTAAAAGCAATCCGAAAATCAATGCATAATATTCACCGGTTCGGTCAAATATTTTTTTAATTTCTTCGGATTGATACGAGAAAAAGATAATAAATAGCGTTGCAAGTAAAACAAGTAATTTGAAAAATGCTCCGAATGAGTCGATAGCAATCATACCGAAATTACTTCCACCGGTTTTAAAAGCAAATTCTTTCATTCCAAATTGCTGAATTGTAAAATATCCGGCTATAATAATTCCAATTACGGCAATATAAGGAATAATCCTTTTATCACGATGAAATATTAAGTCGAATAATACAATTAAAAGCAAAGTAATTGCAATTGCAATTTCGGGTTTTATGTAACTAAGTGATCCTAATTCCATAGCCTAAGTCTATTTTATAATCCGCCAGCAGTTAGGTGATTAACATTGTTATTCAAAAAGTTAACTAAAGTATGAACTGAACTATTCATTATATTCAACATCGCATTTGGATAAATGCCAAGGAAAATAATGATTATAGTTAATGGAATGAACATAAGATATTCTCTTAGTTCAAGATCTTTGAATGAACTCCATTTTTCATTAAATTTCCCGAAGAATATTCTTTGCAATGTCCAAAGCATATATCCGGCACCCAATAAAATGCCGAGTGTAGAAATAATAGCGAGTGTTCTTATAACGGGAACACCGATTGCACCTATAAATACCAAAACTTCTGAAACAAAACCACTCATACTTGGTAATCCGATAGCTGCAAAAAAGGCAACTAGAACAAAACCTGTATAAATCGGCATTTTATTTGCCAGTCCGCCGAATTCGTAAATACCGCGTGTATGAGATCTATCGTAAATTACTCCCACAATTAAGAATAACATAGCGGTAATAGTTCCGTGATTAAACATTTGGAAAATTGCTCCGTTAATTCCAACAATCGAAAGGGATGCTAAGCCCAATAAAACAAATCCCATATGAGAAACGGATGAATATGCAATAAGCCTTTTGAAGTCTTTTTGAGCTAATGCGACCAATGCGCCGTAAATAATATTTATCATACCGAACAAAGCAATATACCACATCAGTTCACGTGTAATATTAGGGAATAGCGTAAAACTTATTCTTAATATTCCGTAAGCACCCATTTTAAGAAGAACGCCGGCAAGAATTACACTTATTGCCGTTGGTGCTTCAACGTGCGCATCCGGCAGCCATGTGTGGAAGGGGAACATAGGTATTTTAATTGCAAAACCGATAAAAAGTGCAATGTACGCAATCAATCGTAAATTATTTGGATTTAATGGTGAAAGTATGCCTGTAGCAGTATAATTTTTCGGGTTCATCAGAGCAAGTAAATTAAATGTATATACTTGAGAACCGTTAGCTAATGTTTCTCTAGCGCTAAAGTACAGACCAATCATTACCAATAACATTAATACGGAACCGACCAATGTATAAAGGAAGAATTTTATAGCGGCATATTCTTTACGAGGCCCGCCCCAGATACCAATTAAGAAATACATTGGAAGAAGCATTAACTCCCAAAACATATAGAACAAGAAGAAATCCAACGAAACAAAAACACCTATCATAGCAGTATCTAACAACAGGAACAACGCAAAATAACCTTTAACTGCTTTATTGATTTTCCATGATGATATAGTAGCAATAACAGTAACAATTGTAGTTAAAAGGATCAATGGCAAGCTGATCCCATCTATACCAAGGAAGTAATCAATTTTTACGGTTCCAACCCACGATACGCCTGGTATCTCAATCCATCTAAATTTTTCAACAAACTGAAATGAATTTTGACTAAAAATTCCGCCGGCACTATAATTAAAACTGCCTAATATTACAAAAGCCAATATTAATTGAATAATGGTAATAACAAGAGTAGTATATTTTACTTGCAAAGGCTTTGATTTAGGCAAAAAAAGTACGATTATCATTCCCAAAATGGGAAGAAATGTTAGCAATGATAGAATTGGGAAACCTTCCATATCAACCTATTCGTTTATAATTATTTAAAAATTCTATTTTTCTTATCATATTAAATTAAAATGGTCTTAAAATTAAGAGTAATATCAAAATTGAAAAAACAACAAATACTATATATGTCTGAACTTTTCCGGTTTGAAATTTTCTAAATCCCAAACCTAAAATACCGCTAATAAAAGCGATAAAATTAACAAATCCATCAATAAAATAAATATCAAAAAATCCGCTGATTTTAGAAGCACCTCTACCTACAGCGGCAAAACCATTAACTGTTCCATCAATAATGTACTTATCGAATAAGGCAAACAACTTACTTATACCAATTGTACCTGCAACAAAAACAGCATGATAAATCTCATCAAAATACCATTTATTAAGTGAGAATTTATATAACCAGTTGAACTTTTTAGCCAATTTTTCAGGATCAATTATCTTCCATTGGTAAATTAAATAAGCAATCAAAACACCTAAACCGGCCAATATTAAAGAAAGCAATAATGTAGGAATGTGAGCATTATTTATAGCTTGCATATATTCTTGCGAATGAATTATATGTTCACCGACAGCGGAAATATTTTGATGAATCGCTGAAGAAGTTTTCATAAAATCGAAACGAACCGATTGAGGAACTACAGTAGCAGGGGTAGGTATCCATTTAGAAATAAACCAACCTGCTTCCGGTGAAAACGGATTTGGTGTATACCAGATAAAAATAGATAGCGATGCTAATATAATCATTGGGATCGTCATTACTTTAGAAGTTTCATGAGCATGATCATATATTTCTTGATTTCTAGGTTTACCGTGAAAAGTAAGTATAACTATACGAAACATATACAGTGCCGTCATAAGAGCAACAATAAAACCAAAGAATGGGATTAGCCAATGCCCTGTAAGAGTGCCGAAAGCATAAGAACCGGCAAGCAAACCGTCTTTACTTAAAAATCCGGAGAAAAAAGGGATTCCTGAAATGGCTAAAGTAGCAACTAGAAAAGTGCCGTAAGTAATGGGCATTTTCTTTCTTAAGCCCCCCATTTGGCGCATATCTTGTTCGTGGTGTAATGCGTAAATAATTGAACCGGCACCTAAGAATAAAAGTGATTTAAACCAGGCGTGAGTAACCAAATGGAAAAAACCGTAAGCATAAGCCCCAACACCCATTGCCATCACCATATAACCTAATTGAGATATGGTAGAATAGGCTAAAACTTTTTTAATATCGTTTTGAGTTATTGCAATTGTTGCGGCTAAAAATGAAGTAAATCCACCCGTTAATGCAACAACATATAATGCATTTGCAGTTAGCATCGGGAATATTCTTGCAATCAAATAAACACCTGCCGTTACCATAGTGGCTGCGTGAATTAATGCACTTACAGGCGTAGGACCTTCCATTGCATCAGGGAGCCAAACGTGTAAAGGAAATTGAGCGGATTTACCGACAGCACCCATAAAAAGCAAAAGCCCCGTAGCGGTTAACCAAGCAGTACTGTTAAAAGGAAGATGTCCTGCAGAAATTTGAGCGAAAAATTTATCGAATGTAAATGTATGGTACGTTATAAATATTATAATAATACCGATATACAGTCCAATATCACCAATTCGATTAACGATAAATGCTTTTTTACCTGCATTGGATGCAGATTTTTTCTCGTACCAAAATCCAATTAATAAATAAGAAGATAAACCTACTAATTCCCAAAACATGTACATCATTAGAAGGTTATTGGTTAAAACTATACCCAACATAGAAAAAGTAAAAACACCGAGATATGCATAATATCGAGAAAATCTTGAATCGCCGTGCATATATTCAATTGAATAAATATGGACTAAAAAGCTGATTAAATTAACAACTATCAGCATAATAGCCGCAATGTTATCAATTTTAATTCCCAAATCGAATTGAAGTTTACCTATTAAGGGTATTATTCCGAAATTTATCCATGTAAAACTAAAATTTATATCGTGGGTAAGATAAACCGATAATTTTGTGTAAACGATAATAATTGATAAAAGTAAGCTAATTCCTAATACGGCAATTTCGAAAAAATATATTTTCGGAAACCTTTTACCAAAAAATAAAACAACAACAAAACCCATTAAAGGTAAAAGTAAAACGATAATTGCTAAATTTATTAAAGTTATTTCAGCCATAATCCCTTTATTCTTTTAATTTATCCAAATCATCAACATTTATATGAGAAAATGTTTTGTATATATTCAAAACAATCGCAAGTGCAATTGCTGCTTCGGCAGCGGCAAGAATTATAACAAATAATGCAATTAATTGCCCTTTTAAACCAAAATTACCATATCTTGAAAAAGCGACAAAATTAATATTAGCGGCATTCAACATTAATTCTATTCCCATAAGAATCATTACGGCATTACGTTTTGTAACAATACAATAAATTCCTAAAGAAAAGAGTATTGCACTAATTACTAAATAATGATCCAGACCTACATGTAACATTTATTACCGTTTTTTATAAAATTAAAAAATATCATTCCTTATCTCTTCTTGCGATTGAGGCAGCCCCAATCATCGCAATTAAGAGCAAAATAGCAAGTAATTCAAAAATTAACACATAATTATTTATAAGAAGATTTCCCAATCCGTAAATAGTAGTAACGGGTATTTTACCGGGTGAAGATTTCCAGTTAGTTCTTACCATAACGGAGACTAAAGTACCGAGTAATATTCCAACTCCGACAGCAGCCGGGAAAACATGAATAGTCCCTGTACGGATTTCAACATTTGAAATTTTATTTGTTAACATAACTCCAAACAACAGAAGGATTAAAATACCGCCGATATAAACCATAACTTGCACAACAGCAATAAAATCCGCTCCTAATAAAGCATATAATCCGGATACTCCGAAAAAAGTAAATAACATATAAAAAGCGGCATGAACAATATTTTTTGTTGAAACCACAAAAAAAGCCGAAAAGACAGTTATTATAGCAAATAAATAAAATATAATATCGTAAGTAGTATTCATATTAAAAATTATTGTTTTTCTTCGGTTTTTTGTGCCGCTTCTTTAGCTGCAGCCTTCTCATTCATAAATTTTTCATAATTACTTTTCTTTTCCTCTGCTTCTAAAGGAGTAAGGGTATGAAATTGATAAATTAACTTATCCCTTTCAAATTCAGAAAACTCGTAAACGTCTGTCATTTGAATACATTCAGTAGGGCAGGGGAAAACACAAAGTTCGCAGTAGCAACATTTTGCTATATCTATATTAAATTTTGTAACCCATAAAGCTTTTTTCTTACCATCTGAAGTTTTTCCCAAATTGTCTGTTGGCAAAGCTTTTACAGTTTCAATTTCGATACAATCAACCGGGCAAGCTCTCGCACACTGTAAACATCCGATACAATCGTCCATATTTACATACAATCTATTACGTGCTCTTTCCGGCAAGGGTAATTTTACGTCAGGATACTGAATTGTAACAGCCGGAACAAAAAGGTGTTTAAATGTTACCATCATGCCAATCCAAATTGTCCAAATTCCTTCCCAAGTATTTTTTAAGTACCGTTTCATATTATAGTATAGTTATAATTCCAATAATTAATAAATTCACAAAAGCA
>CAZXJG010000068.1:13335-16047 GCA_964640985.1 uncultured Melioribacteraceae bacterium
AGTTGATCAACTCGCAAACGCGGTAACGTCCATCTAAGCCACATTTGAACAAACACAAAGAATATCCCTTTTGCAGAAAACCAAAATAATTGTTCAAAAGGAATTAACCATTTTATACTTAGAGTATTGCCGAGATATCCAAATGGTGACTGAAAGCCGCCGAGGAATAAAGAAACAACAACAGCCGAAACGGCAAACATATTAGCATATTCAGCAAGGAAAAACATTGCGAACTTCATCCCCGAATATTCAGTATGATAACCTGCTACTAATTCCGATTCTGCTTCGGGTATATCAAATGGGGTTCTATTGGTTTCGGCGAGAGTGGTTATATACATAATTAAAAAACCGACAAGCATAAAAGGAATCAAAAGAAATTTTTCAACAGACCAATTAGCCCCTCCGAAAATATTCCAATTCCAAAAATATGCAGTTTGCATTTGGCTCATTTTAAATAAATTTAGAGTACCGGTAAACATCACAACAGACAAAACAACAAGAGCAGTCGGGATTTCATAACTAATAATCTGCGCAACCGATCTCATTGCTCCGAGTAAAGAATATTTATTATTTGAAGACCATCCGCCCATTAAAATACCTACAACAGCGAAACCTGAAACAGCCAGAATATAAAATATACCGACATCGGCATTTGTCCCAATAAATTTGCTCGAAAACGGTAGAGCGGCATAAACAATAAAACTTGCGGTAAATACTAAATAAGGAGCAATATTAAATAATTTTTTATCAACATTAAGTGAAACTATATCTTCCTTTTGAATAAGTTTTATCATATCGGCTAATGTTTGAAGAACACCGTGATAACCGACTCTCATAGGTCCAAGTCTATCCTGCATATGTGCAGAAACTTTCCTTTCCAAATAAACGGCAAACAAAGCAAATGGAAGAATAAATAATAATGGTAAAATAGCCGCTATAATCATTGCTAAAATTTGACTGCCGGTCCAATTGTTTAATATTTCATACATTATCTGTCTACTTCTCCCAAAACAATATCAATACTTCCTAAAATTGTTATTATATCGGCAACAAGGTAGCCTCTACAAAGTTCACCAATAACCCCTAAATTAACAAATGATGGTCCACGTACTTTTATTCTAAACGGATTTACAGAACCATCACTAATAATGAAATATCCTAATTCTCCTTTTGTGCTTTCAACACGGCTATAAATAGAGCCGACAGGAGGTTTAATGCGGCGAGGCACTGCAGCGTGAACATCACCTTCGGGAATTTGGTTTAATGCTTGTTCAATTATTCTTAAACTCTGCTCTATTTCTTGAACGCGTACATAATATCTGTCCCAGCTATCACCAATTGTACCTATTTGATTAGTACCTGTCGGAATATCGAAATCAAATTTATCGTATATTGAATAAGTATCATTTTTTCTTAAATCGAATTTTAATCCGCTTGCCCTTAACATAGGACCGGTTACACCATAATTTACTGCGGTTTCTATAGGTAAAATTCCTACGTTTGCAGTTCTTTCGATAAAAATTTTATTATAAGTAAGTAAGTCATTTAATTCCTTTATTTTAGGACGAAGATAAGGAATGAATTCTTTTGCTTTTCTTATAAAATCGGGATGTAAATCGTAAGATACGCCGCCGATCCACATATAATTATAAAGGAGTCTTGCGCCGCAGGTCATTTCAAAGAGGTCTAATATTTTTTCGCGGTCACGAAAACAAAATAAAAAAGGTGTAAATGCACCAATATCAACTCCATAAGTACCCAAGGCAATTAAATGAGATGCAATTCTCTGAAATTCTCCCATAATTACACGGATATATTCAACTCTTTCCGGCACTTCAATGTTAAGCAAACGCTCCATGGCAACAACATAACCAAAATTGTTATACATCGACGAAACATAATCAAGGCGGTCTGTATATGGTATTACTTGAGGGTAGGTCATAGCTTCGGCATGTTTTTCGAAACACCTATGTAAATAACCGATATGCGGTTTTACATCTTTAACCAATTCACCTTCCAGTTCTACTTCGAGACGCAGCACACCATGAGTTGAAGGGTGTTGCGGACCCATATTAAGAACCATTTTTTCAGTTTTAAGTGCCATAAATTTCTATCTTTAATAAGGTACTTTCATTCCGTGATAATATTCAGGATTTTTATAATCTTTTCTTAACGGATAACCTGCATCCCAATCTTCAGGCATCAAAATTCTTCGTAAATCTGGATGCATTAAAAATTTTATTCCAAACAAATCGAAAACTTCTCTTTCGTGCCAATCGGCAGTGCGCCAAACAGATTCAACGGAAACAACTTCCGGATTTTCTCTTTCGGTAGAAATCTTTAAAGTAATTTTATGATTTAAAGAAATAGAATATAGGTGATAATAAATGCTCAAAGTTCCACCTTGAATTACTTCGTTTCCATCATCATCCGGTACTTTTTCCCCGTTATAATCGTCAACACCCGAAAGCGACATCAGAGATTCAAATTTCAGGTTTTCATTATCCCTTAAAAAAAGACATACTTTATCAATTTTTAAAGGGTCAACAATAATAACCGGTTCAACCGGTAACTCATTCTGAAATTCCAAAACTGCATCAGGGAATTCCTTCTTCAAAATATCATAAATTTCTTCTTTAGTTTTCATGCAGTTTTCTTTCTTAAAGTTTCTTTTCTGATTTTTTCTTGTAATTTTAATAAACCTTCTAAAAG
>CAZXJG010000069.1:0-6614 GCA_964640985.1 uncultured Melioribacteraceae bacterium
GAATATCTAAAAAGTATGGTCGTATGAATGTATGATTGATTGAATTGTATATAACCATTACCTTCTTCCATACATTCATTCAGCCATACATTCTTCCAGCCACAACCGGCTATGATGGAAATATATATTAAAATTTAGCATCTACTTTTCATAGCAATTAATTGATTATCTTCTTAATTTAAAATTAAAAACCGGTCTGAGATTCATTCCAAAAAAAAGTCAAGATTCCCGAAATCTTTAAATATAAAATTCTCAGAATAATTAAGTATAAGATCCCTGAAATTGCAGAGATTTCGGGAATCTCCCCAGCGCTGCAAGCCTCAAGGTAGAAAATGGAAGTCGGAAGATGGAAGACACAAGCTTCATGCTTCGTACTTCAAGCTTCGGGCTTCAAGCTTCATGCTTCAAACTTCAAACTAAAAAAGGCTATAAAATTTAAATTTGAAAACCTAATTATTTGGCAAAAAGCAATGGAACTGAAAGATGAAATAAATATTTTACTGTACTGCCCCCATAAAGTCAAGACAAAAATAAGTTACAATAAAGGGAGAATAATTTAGTACCTTGCTTTTCATAATGGTCTCATATAAATTTAAATTTGTAATGTTTTTAATAATTAACAAGTCCAATCTAAAAGATCATTTTAATATTTTGAATTTATAGTAAAACTATCCCCTTTAAAAAAAGAAATAGACAAATATAATTTTAGGTATCATAATTATGTTTTTATATACAATTTAACGACGATGATAGTTTTATTATTTCTATATTAAAAAGACTTATTTTAGGATCTATTTATTAATTAATTAATTAGCAAATTTATATACTTAATATGCATAGATTACATTCACTTAGTTTACGAGTAAAATTAATTCTTTTGATGTTACTTATTGTTGCCCCTCTACTTCTTATAAATATTTATATATATTATGTAATAGGCGGTAATGCCGCTAGAAATTACGATAAGAACGAAGTAAAAAAATATCTTGACCTTTCTGCTTTAAATGAAGAAAAGGAATTCGATAAAATAAAGTCAGTATTGCTTATCGCTTCAAAAAATAAAATTTTATTGTCCAACAAATTAGATTCCAGTAAAAAATTCCTTCAAGAATTAAATAATATAATGCCTGAATTCCGCTCAATTGCCTTACTTAATAATAAAGGGGATATTCTAGGTACGACAAATAATTTTATTCATACTATTTTAAAAAAAAATGGAAATATATTTAAAGATTTAGGAAGAATAACCGGCTTTACCGTGGATGACATAAGAATTAAACATAAATCCAATTATTCTACACTTTATATAATTTTCCCTTTATTCAAGAATAACAAATTAAAAAGAAGATTAGTCGTATTTTTAGATGAAATATGGTTTGAAAAATTTGAACAGAAAATTTTAAAATCTCTTCCCCCAAATGTACATTTAGCATTAGTTGGGAAAACCCAGGATTTATTGGCTTCCGAATCAAAATTGAGCAGTAAAGAGCTGCAACACTGGCCGTCTATTTCGTTAATAGACAGTTTTAGTAAAAGTGGTAAAGTATTAAATTACTTAAATAATAAAGGCAGTATCACATATTTTTCAGCTAAATCTATTTTTAAAGATACATTAGGACACAAAATTGATCTAATTATTGATATGCCGCAAGATTCGATTCTTATAGGAACCAGCAAGGAGATTAAAGTTGAACTGTTTATTGTTACTTTTTTTGTCGGAGGATTTTTAGTTTTACTATTATTCTGGGGCAACCGGAATATCACGGAACCATTCATGAAATTATCTCATGCTATGCAGGAAGCAAGCAAAGGCAACTATTCCGTCCATACAAATATTTCTGTGCCAAGGGGCGAAATAAGCAAATTGGCAATAGCGTTCGATAAAATGATACGGAAATTAGATAAATATGATAAATTGCAGAAACAAGCGGAAGAGGAATTGAGATTATCCGAAAGGAAATATAAACAACTTTTTAATGACAATCTCGCAGCAGTATTTATCTCAGATATCCAAAAAGGGATAATTGACTGCAATGCTGCTTATTACAAATTATTGGGATATTCTTCAAAAGAAGAAATAGTAACCGCCGACCCTCGGGATTTTTATATTAATCCAAAAGACCGGATTGAATTTATTCAAATTCTTAAAGAGCAAGGGGAAGTAAAAAACTATGAAATGAAAATGAAACGTAAGGACGGAAGTGTTGTTTCGGTTTTGGAAAACACTGCTTTGATAATTACCGAAGAAGGGACGAAAACTATTCATGGTACATTGATAGATATATCAAAAATCAAAGAAGCTGAAAATGCAATGAAAGAAGCGAAAGAATTAGCTGAGAAATCCGATAGATTGAAATCGGAATTTTTAGCGCAAATGTCACATGAAATAAGAACCCCTCTAAGTTCAATTATGGGATTCTCAAGTTTATTGCAGCAAGAACTAATCGGGAAGTTGGACGATGATTTAATACAAGGATTCGACATATTTAATAGTTCCGGGAAAAGAATTTACAGAACTATCGATTTAATTTTAAACATGTCTGAAATTAAAAGTGGAATTTACAAACCGCGCTATCGTTTTATAAATATATACGATTCAATAATATTGCCTCTTTTTAAAGAATATAAATCAATCGCAGAACAAAAGGAAATAGAATTTAAAATCATAAAAACCACCGACTTGCTTACATCTTCATTTGATGAATATGCTCTTACACAAATTTTCCGCAATTTAATTGATAATGCCGTTAAATACACTAAAAAGGGGAAAGTAGAAATTCTAATTTTCAAACCTCAAGAAAAATTTTTAACAGTTGAAATTAGAGATACCGGTATTGGAATAAGTGAAGAATTTCTCCCGAATATATTCAACCTATTTTCACAAGAAAAACAAGGTTATACCAGACCATACGATGGGAACGGCTTGGGATTAGCTTTGGTAAAAGGTTATGCAGACATAATTGGAGCCAAACTTGAATTTGATAGTAAGAAAAATGCCGGCACAACATTCCGGGTTATTTTTTCAATATAATATTTTCTATTTGATTACTATTGGCATCATTTGCAAATAAGCTGATTTGCATATTTCGTTATACTACTGTTTTCCCCAGGCTATATCTATCACAAACTGAAGCTTGGTGCTGTTTTAATTAATTGCGTTAATACACCACAAGCTCAATCATTTAAATTGTGCGAACACCACAATTCATCGTGGTGTTCGGCAAACTCTCCCAAACAGCTCATCCGACTTTAGTCGGTAATGCAAATGTAGGAACCGGCAAAGAAATTAATTAATAATTACCTCCTTTTTAAAACGGAATACTCATTGTATATGGAAATTACAACACTATATTCATATATTATTTAAATTAAATAAAAATTAATTATATGAACAATATTAGAAATTTCTGCATAGTTGCACATATAGACCACGGCAAATCTACCATCGCCGATATGCTTTTGGAAAAAACCGGCACCGTATCCAAACGTGAAGCTAAATCACAATTATTGGATGATATGGATTTAGAAAGAGAACGTGGAATTACCATTAAATCTCATGCTATTCAGATGCATTATACATCCGATAATAATGAAAATTATATTTTAAATTTAATAGATACGCCTGGTCACGTTGATTTTACTTACGAAGTATCGCGCTCACTTGCCGCTTGCGAAGGTGCGTTGCTTGTAGTTGATGCGGCACAAGGCATTGAAGCTCAAACTATCAGCAACCTCTATCTTGCAATTGAAGCCGGACTCGAAATAATCCCTGTTATTAATAAAATTGATTTACCAAGTGCAGTTGTTGATACCGTTAAAGGTCAAATTATTGATCTTATCGGATGCAAAGAGGAAGAGATATTACTTTGCAGTGCTAAACAAAGAATCGGATATCATGAAATTCTGGAATCCATTGTAAATAAAATACCGCCGCCAAAAGGCGATGAAACAAAGCCGCTGCAAGCATTAATTTTTGATTCGGTGTTCGATGCTTACCGCGGAGCAATCGCATATATAAGAGTATTTAACGGTATCATAAAAGAGAGAGAAAATATTACATTCTTTGCAAATGATAAAGAATATCTTGCTGAAGAAATAGGTATACTCGGACTGAAAAAAATTCGCACCGGCGTTTTAAAATCGGGTGATGTCGGTTATCTTATTGCAAGCATAAAAGACGTGCACGATACAAAAGTCGGCGATACGGTTACACACAGTAAAAACAGAGCAGAAGAGCCGTTGCTCGGATATAAAGAAATTAAACCAATGGTTTACAGCGGACTTTATCCTTCCAACGCCGATGATTATCAAGATTTAAGAGATGCTTTGGATAAATTACGTTTAAACGATTCGGCATTATTATTTACACCCGAAACTTCCGCTGCACTCGGCTTCGGTTTCAGATGCGGTTTCCTCGGTATGCTTCATATGGAAATAGTGCAGGAAAGGTTGGAAAGAGAATATGACCAAAATATGGTAACTACTCTGCCTAATGTTGAATATCAGGTTTATAAAAGAAACGGCGAAAAAGTAGTTGTTGATAATCCTTCCGAAATGCCGACGTTAGCGGAAATAGAACATATAGAAGAACCGTATATTAAAGCC
Source organism: uncultured Melioribacteraceae bacterium (assembly GCA_964640985.1). Taxonomy (GTDB): domain Bacteria; phylum Bacteroidota; class Ignavibacteria; order Ignavibacteriales; family Melioribacteraceae; genus CAZXJG01. Next base: position 4,606 of record CAZXJG010000069.1, read on the forward strand.
CAAATTGTTACTCCGAGTATGTATGTCGGGAATATTATGAAATTATCTATGGAGAAAAGGGGGATATATAAAAACACTACTTACATAGATCCCACACGGGCTAATATTGAATTTGAATTTCCGTTATCGGAAATAATTTTCGATTTTTATGATAAATTAAAATCAACTTCACGAGGTTATGCTTCATTCGATTATGAATTTATCGGCTATAAAGAAGCGGAATTAACTAAATTGGATGTTTTGCTGAATGGTGAAAAAGTAGATGCTCTTTCCGTTATTGTTCATAAAGATAAAGCTTACGACTGGGGCAGAAAAGTATGTTCGAAACTAAAAGAACTGATCCCGCGCCAAATGTTTGAAATTGCAGTTCAAGCTTCAATTGGGAATAAAGTTATTTCGAGAACAAATATTAAAGCTTTGCGGAAAAATGTGCTGGCAAAATGTTACGGCGGCGATATTACAAGAAAAAGAAAATTATTAGAAAAACAGAAAAAAGGTAAAAAAAGAATGAAGCAAGTAGGAAATGTTCAAATTCCGCAAGAAGCCTTTCTTGCAGTTTTGCAACTTGAAGACTAATTGATTGTATAATAAAACTTAATTTATAATTCCAGTAATAATAAAATCATCAAATGGAAAAACATAAAAAAACACTTAAAAAAAGAACACCAAAACAAAAATTTTACGAATTCGTTAAGAATATCCTTTTTGCAGTTATTGCAGCTTTACTTATTCAAACTTTTGTAGTTGAAACTTCCCGAGTGCCGACCGGTTCAATGGAAAATACAATAATGGTAGGCGATTTCATTTTTGTAAATAAATTTATTTACGGATCATCATCACCGAGAAATATACGGTTTACAAATATCGAACTTCCATATTTTCAGTTACCTGCAATAAGAAATCCCGAACGTGGCGATATTGTTGTATTCGAATGGCCCGGTGATAAAAATGTTTTGTTCCCCACAAAGATAACCGATTATGTAAAACGCTGCATTGGAACTCCGGGCGATACAATTTTAATAAAAAACAAAGTAGTGTTTATTAACGGCAAGCAAGCACCCATACCGCACTATATTCAATATCATCTTGGAATTCAACCGCCGGGTGTGGTTGACCCGAATATTTTCCCACAAGGTATGCCGTGGAACGCAGATAATTATGGACCGCTCGTTGTCCCTAAAAAAGGGGAAATAATTAAACTTACCACAAACAACATTGAACAATGGCGTATAATTATCGATCGTGAATTCGGCAGAAGGGTTGTTAAGGTAATCGGTAATAAAATTTATATCAACGGAAAAGTAGTAAATAGTTACAAAATAAAGAAAGATTACTACTTTATGATGGGCGACAACCGTGACGACAGTTGGGACAGCAGGTTTTGGGGCTTTGTACCGCGTGACAGAATAATCGGCGAAGCTTGGATGATTTATTGGTCGTGGAACCCTAAAATTCCTTTTATCGATTTTTTCAAATTACTCGGTTCCGTAAGACTTAACAGAATTGCAAAAATATTGCATTAATTCCTTTTTTTATGGGACTATTTGCACTTTTCATTAAAAGGAAAATTTTATGAAAAATCTATTTTTTATTCTGATTTTTATCCTCGGTACTTCTGCAATTTATCCCCAAAAAAAATATTTTATTTATTTTAAAGATAAAGGAGTAAAACCCTCCGGAATTTTATCGAAAGTTTCACCGGAATATATTCAAGCGTTAAAATTACTTAGTAAACGCAGCATCGAGCGAAGAAAAAAAGTAATGGGTAAAAATTTCATTCGATACGAAGACATACCGATTACGAAAAGTTATATCGCCGATTTAAAAAAACTGAAAATTAAAATTGATAATAAACTCAGATGGTTTAATGCAGTTTCAGCTTATTTAAACAAAGAAGAATACGGCAAAGTAAAACTTCTTCCATTTGTGAAAAAAATTGTCCCCGTTAAAATTATAACTTTTAAAAATGATTTCATTAAAAGAAGAGCATATAATGTTTCATTAAATAA
>CAZXJG010000069.1:6624-15655 GCA_964640985.1 uncultured Melioribacteraceae bacterium
AAAGTTACGGCATTGAATTACGGACCTTCATATACTCAATTAGCTCTTTCGGATATTCCGGTAATTCAATCCCTCGGGATTAATGGCAAAAATGTTTTAATCGGAATGTTGGATACAGGTTTCGATTGGGAAGATCAACCGGCATTTAAAAACCTGCATATAGTTTCCGAATACGATTTCGTTCAACACGATTCAATTACGGAAAATCAAAAAAATGACGCTTATGACCAAGATTCGCACGGCACTTATACATTGTCAATAATCGGCGGGTATGACCCGGGTAAACTTATCGGAGTAGCTTATGGTGCAAATTTTATGTTAGCCAAAACAGAAAATATCTCTTCCGAAACTCATATTGAAGAAGATAATTATGCAGCCGCACTACAATGGATGGAAGCTAAAGGAGTGGATATTACAAGCTCTTCGCTTGGATACAATATTTTTGATAAAGGTACGTATTCATATACATATAAAGATATGAACGGAGAAACAACAATTGTTACAAAAGCTTGTAACTTGGCTTTTCAAAGAGGGGTTGTTGTTGTAACCGCTGCAGGAAACGAAGGCAATGACAGTTGGAAATACATTATAGCTCCTGCCGACGGTTTCAATGTGATTGCAGTCGGTGCCGTAGATTCATCAAATAATTTGGCATATTTTAGTAGTAGAGGCCCAACTTATGACGGAAGGATTAAACCCGACGTGGTTGCAATGGGTGTTAACGTTTTAGGCGCTCGTGCCCATACCGGCGGATATGAATGGGCAAACGGTACGTCATCAGCAACACCTATCGCTGCCGGTGTTGCCGCATTATTATTGCAGACTTCCCCTTATTTAAAAAATACACAAGTCAGAGAAATTTTACTTGAAACCGGGGGCAATGCATTAACTCCGAATAACAACAGAGGATACGGTTTAATTTCTGCTAAAAGAGCAATTGCTTTTCCGAATTTGCATAAGGTCGGCTCTAAATACGTATTAAATAAAATATTTTTTAACCCTCACGGTATTAATTCGAGCACCGCTCAAATTCATTATAAAAATCTTAACTCTAATTTTATCACAAATAATTTACAATTTGACGGTACATTTAAATACAATTTCGAAATTCCAACATTTACAAACGGCGACTCAATCTTTTTTTATTTTACTTATTCCGACACTTTAGGAAATCAAGTACGTGAACCTTCTAATAATTTTTATAAATTCATTTATGGCTCTTTTAATATCTTTTCCGTTACCGAGGTCAAAACACATAAAATTATTCCAAAAGTATATATGATTTCTCAGAACTATCCAAATCCATTTAATCCGGCAACAACAATTAATTATGCTTTACCTCAGAGCGGAAAAGTAACAATAATCATTTTTGACGAATTGGGAAGAAAAATTATGACTATTGTAAATGCATATAAATCAAAGGGATATTATACAAAATCGATTAATATGGCCGGTTTTGCTTCAGGAGTATATTTTTACAGGATCATTGTCAATAATTTTTCTAAAACAAAAAAGATGATTTTACTTCGCTAACTTTTATTAAGGGATTAATTTTGATGGGAAACATAATCAATACAGAACAAATTGAATATATAAAAACACTACGGAAACATAACAATCCATTAATGAATTCGATGGAAACTTTTGCGAAAGAAAAACAAATACCAATACTTAATTGGAATGCAAAAGAGTTACTCGAGTTTATTATAATGATTTTAAATCCAAAAAGGGTGCTCGAAATAGGCACAGCTATTGCATATTCAACTATTACCATTGCAAAACACTTATCTGACGGTTCAATTGTAGATTCTATTGAAAAAAGTACGGACAGCTATAATTTAGCAAAAAAATTTGTCGACAAATCAGGTGCCGGCTCCAAAATCAATTTAATCCTTGGCAATGCATCGAGTATAATGCGTAAATCAAATGAAAATTATGATTTAATTTTTATCGATTCCGACAAAGAAGATTACATTGAACTATTTGAATTATCATTAAAATTATTGAATAAAAACGGTGTTTTGTTCGTAGATAACCTTCTTTGGCAAGGGTATGCAGCTTCTAAAAACGTACCCGATAAATACAAAACTTCAACTGAACATATCAGAAAATTTAACAAAATTTTCATGGCACATCCGGAATTAAAATCGGCAATATTTCCAGTTGGCGATGGTGTTGGAATCGGAATTAAATTAATCTAGGAACTAACCGATGGATTATAAAAAAGAAGCCGATGTTCTGTTTAATGAATTATTAAATTTTTCCAATAATTCTCTTAATATGCCGGAAGACATTAAACGGATAATTGAAATTTCATTACAACATAACGAAATAAAAACCCTTGAAGAAATCTCTTTTTCGGCAAAATACACACAAGGATTATTAAAAATAATCCGTAATAAAAGTAATGAAATTGATGATCAATACTTTTCAAAAATCCAAGATGAATATTCCGAAAATATTCAAAAAATTAAAGAAAACTTAATAAAATTAGTCAATTACCAAGGGGCTTTTATAGAAAATATTTATAATGAAAAATTCTTTACCCTTACCCAAAAGAGCCTTCAAAATTTAAATTTTTTATGCAGCGATTTAAGTCGGTTAAAAAGCTTATTAAACGATAAAAAAAGGAATGACTAAATATTTATTGTTTATTACTCTTAATTCGATATGCACAAAGTGCTCATCCGGTGTAAAAACTTAAAATCTCAGATTTTACTCAAAACAAAAAAGAGACTTTAAAAATCAAAACTTGCTTTCCCCAATTAAATCAAAAAGCCGGATAAATCCGGCATATAATATGTTTTGTTTAAACTAAGCGGAATCTTTCTTTTTTTGCAAAGTTTCCGAATATTCATTAGCGACATCTTGCACAGATCTACTGGAAATTAAATTATAAATTCTATTGCGTAATTCCGCCCACTCTTCGTGCAAAGGACACGGATTTTCATCGGAACATTCTTTAAGTCCGGTTACACATTTGAGATTAATGACAGGTCCTTCAATTCTTTCTACAATTTCGAGTATAGAACTTTTTTGTGCTAAATCGGTAATTTTAAATCCCCCATTACGTCCCTTGAACGAATCGACATATCCGTATTTCGCCATACGCTGTAAAATTTTGGCTAAGTAATGAGCGGGAATTTCTTCACTTTCAGCAATTTGTGAAGACATTATCAATGTATTCTCCGGCTGCCGTGCTAAAAACAAAATTGCCCTTATAGCATATTCACCAGTTTTGGTGTAAATCATTGTAAAACCTCATAAAATGATGGGAAAAATAATAATTTAGATTTTTTTGTCTTAATATAAAATTAAGTAAACTAGAACTTTTTTTCAAGTTTCAAAATGTTAATAATAATCGTCAAAATTGTAAAATAATTAAAATATCAAAATAGATAATTTTAATAAACTACTTAGAATAATTATTATTTGTAAAATATAATTAATTAATTTTCAGAGCAATGAAAAATATTTAAGAATAAATATTCCAAAACTTAAGGTAATAATTGAAAATAGAGTTGAAACGGCAACTATGTCACTTGCTAATTTTGAATTTCCACCCATCGCATCTGCCATTATAAAAGAAACAATTGCTGTAGGACTTGCAAATAAAACGAAGATTATCACAATTTCCACAGAGTTAAAATGGAGAAACAATCCTACCGGAACGGCAATTAAAGGGAATAAAATTAATTTTAATGCAGAAGCAGAAAACGCAAGCTGAGAAGCATTTCTTAATCTTTTAATATTTAATGAAGCACCAATACTCACAAGAGCTAATGGAAGTGCTATTTTTGCCAGGTAACTAATTGTTGTTGTAAGAATATTTCCAATATTTATATGGAAAACGGAAAACGGAACAGCCGCTACTGCAGCTAAAATTAATGGATTTGTAATAATTTGTTTTAACAATTCTACTAAATTGTAATTTCTTTCATTTTTGAAAGGAACGGTTAAAACCACTACCGCCAAAATATTATAAAGAGGCATTACAAAAGCCAAAACCAATGAAGCTTTACCTAATTGATTTTCCCCGATTAAACTTGCAATTACCGCTAAACCGATAATTGCAAAATTGCTTCTAAAACTACCTTGAATAAAAACGCCTTTATCCTGCGGAGTTTTAGTTATTATTGTCGATATAAACCAACTAATCATTGCAAATATAAAAACAAGTATCAGAGACGTTAAGATTAGTTTACCGTCAAATGCTTTTCCAATTGTAACGGTATCGATTTTAAGAAATATCAATGCAGGCAGTGAAATCGTAAAAACAAATTTTGAGGATTGCGATACAAATATTTCATTTACCAATCCTGTTTTTCTTAAAAAAATACCTAATAAAATTAGGATGAAAATCGGTGAAATGATTTGCAGGGTAAACAATAATACCGGCATTGGATTATTAACCTATAAATTAATTTTTTTTTGATAAAGAATTTTATAAAATATTAACAATGCTAATTTATGAATCAAAAATTCAAGATAATGATAAAATAATAAAAAATGCGGGCAGTTAAATTATTCATTTTATTTTTTACTTGACATAAGAATTAAAGTTATATATATTTACTTTGTAAATTAAAGTACTTTATATTTGGAGGTAACAATGGATGAAATAACAGCTCAACAAGAAATCGCTTTCATAAAAAAAATTATGTCGGACAGCAGGCGCATAGTTTATAAGGACGGAACGGAATTTATTTTTTGGGGAATAATTGTAGTAATAGGTTTAATCATTACCTATTTCTCAATAATTACAAAATATTTATTTATTTTCACCTGGTTATGGCCTACGATTATAATTTTGGGATGGTTAGTAAGTTTTATAATAGGAAGAAGAAGAGCTAAAAAATTAGCCACTAAAACTTTTGCAGGGAAATTACTCTCGGCTGTGTGGACCTCATGCGGAATTGCTATGGTAATTATGGGATTTGCCGGGAGTATTTCGGGAGCTTTACAAGGATTTTCTATTGCCCCTGCACTTTCGATTATATTAGGAATCGGTTTTGCAATAACAGGTTTTATTTACGGTAAAAAATGGATCTCTGCCCTATCAATCGGCTGGTGGCTTGGCGCTTTGATTATGTTTTTTTGGCCCGGATTATATACAATATTATTTTTTGCTGCGATGATGCTTTTATTCCAAGTTTTACCGGGAATTATAATTTATAATAAATCGAAAAAAGAAATAACCGGCACAGTACAATGAACGAATTTGATTATCAACAATTAGACGAAATTATTCACTCCAGAATACGGCTTGCCGTGATGGCGGTGTTAGTTTCCGTTGATGAAGCTGAATTTACTTTTCTTAAAGAAAAAGTAAAAACCACCGATGGTAACTTGAGCGTTCACTTGAAAAAATTAGAAGACGCCGGTTACGTTGCGGTAAATAAAAGTTTTCAAAACCGGAAACCGGTTTCAAGATATCTTTTAACACAAAAAGGCAGAAAAGCATTTGAAAGTTATGTGGAACGGCTTGAGAAAATGATAAAAAAATAATTTTTTTAATTATTTACTTTGTTTTTCAAAGTACTTTTTATTATAACAAAATAAAGGAGAATTATTATGTTAAAAAAAATCACACAAAACATAGGCATTATTATTTTACTAATGATATCTTTATCGACAAGCAATTACGCTTCTAATTCAAACACTAAAAAAATAATGTTAGAAGCAAAAAAGATTTCGAAAGAAGCGTATCTAAAATTCGACAAACTACTTTTCTTAAAATCCAACGGACTTTTGGAACGTATATTATCCGCCGAACCTTCTAATACCGAAGCGCGTTACTACTTGGCATATAATCAGTATCGATTGCTTGTTATCGCTATGGAGAAAAAAGAAAAAGATTTATCCGGTTTATATTACAAATCTGCAATTGAGAATGCAAAAAAAGTAAGTAAAATTAAAGGATACAAATCGGATGGAGACGTATTACTTGCGGCTATTTATATGATGAAACTCAGCACAGATAAATCGGAAGCGCCTGTAATATCGGCAAAAGTATACTCCCTTCTCAAAAAAGCACAACTATCGGATTCCACTAATCCGCGAGTTTATTTAATACGCGGAATTATGCAGTTTCACACACCGCCGATGTTTGGAGGAAGTATCGATTCCGCTATTAAAAATTTTGATATGGCAATATCCCTTTTTAATAAAAATGCACAAAAAACAATCGACTGGGGTTATGTTGAAACTCTTGCTTGGAAAGGACAAGCATTAACCCAAAAAAATAAATACCGGCTTGCAAAAAAAACTTACGATCAAGCATTAGAGGTTGAACCGGAGTTCGGGTGGGTGAAATATAATCTTTTACCACAACTCGATAAAATGATGATTAAACCGGCGCAAAAAATGGATACAAAAACCGGCAGTATAAAAGTTATCATTACAGACTTGAATAATAACAAAGGGAAAATGATGATTGCTTTGAATAATTCAAAAGAAAATTTTGAACAGGGACAAAAACCTTTTGTGGGAGTAACCGAAAAGATAAAAAACAGACAAGCAATATATACTTTTAATAACATACCGTTCGGTGAATATGCAATAAAATGTTATCACGATGAAAATGGAAACAAAAAATTAGATAAAAATTTCTTCGGAATGCCGACGGAACAATATGGCTTTTCAAATAATGCTCGTGGAAGTTTCGGTCCGCCTAAATACGAGAGTGCAAAATTTACACTGAATAAAAAAAATCTAATAATTAAAATAAGAGTGGATTAGTTAACCTATGTCTAACAAGATAAATCAAATAGCGCTGATTCTAATTATATTTTTCAATACCGGCTTATTGTATTCACAGAGCATAAAAATTAACGGACAAGTATACAATACGAAAAACCGTCCGTTGCCCTACGTAAACGTATATCTGCTTAATACAACAGATGGAGCAATGACAAATGGGAAAGGGAAATTTTCCTTTATTACAAGATTCAAAGGAAACATTATTTTAATTGCCAGTATGATTGGATATGAAAAGTATAAAAAAAGAATAAAGTTATTGAATAAAGGGAAAGTGATAAATATTAAAATTTTCTTAAAACAAAAGGCGGTAGAACTTCCGGAAGCAATTGTAATGGGCAGCTCTTTCAGCTCGGAAAAAGGAAAAGGGATTGTGATTAGCGCAATGGATGTATTGACAACACCGGGCGGAGCTGACGATATTTTTCAATCGTTAAAAACAATGCCGGGGTTAACACAAGTTTCGGAAAGTGCGGAACTATATGTACGCGGCGGTGATCCTTCCGAAACCGTTACACTAATTGACCAAGCAGCGGTTTATCATCCGTACACTTATGAATCGGCTTACGGCGGTTTATTTTCAAATATAAGTACCGGAGCGGTAAAAAGCATCTATTTTTCAAGCGGCGGTTTTTCCGTAAAATATGGAAATGTTCTTTCCGGCGTTTTGGATATTGAGACAAAAAACGAGCCTATTGTAAATAATTATAATCTCGGAATTTCGATGGCTGCTGCATCATTAAATGGAGCGCTACAGATAATTGGAGATAAACTCGGATTAAGATTTTATGCAAAACAGAGTTTCACAAAACCGATTTTGTGGCTTAACGGAGCGTTAAATAAATTCACAACAACGCCGAGGTCGCAAAGCTTGAACACATCGTTAATTTATAAATATTCACAAACCGGAAGACTGAAATTATTCGGTTTGTTTGCCGACGATAAACAGGGCATAAATATTAAGAGAGCAGAATATAGTGGAATTTTTAACGGAAATAGTAAAAATAATTTAATCGATTTACAAATATCCGACCTGTTTTTTAATAATCTTATTTTTAAAGGAAGCGTTTCGTTTAATAAATTCACAGACAAATGGAAGTTGGGATTACTTGATTTAACGAAAAAAGACAATGTTCTGCAGTTTAGAACGGATTTAGAGCAGATAATATCTTCAAAATTAGACCTACGCGCCGGGATGGTGGCTGAAAGAAGGGAACGCACATATTTAGGTGTTATTCCCCAAGAAAATTATAATATACGCCCCGGCGCATCCGCCGATCAAATTAACAAAAAAATTACCGGCAGTAGAATTGGAGCTTATGCCGAAATAAGAATCAATAAACCGCTCGGCTTTCCCAATTTATTTGCTATAACAGGAGTCCGGTCCGATTACATCCCTGAATTAAATACCGATTGGATAGACCCGCGTCTAAGCGTCGGATATAAATTGGCAAGTAAGTCAACCGTTAAATTAAGCTGGGGAATATTTCACCAAATTCCGGATATGAGACTTTTTGATAAAACCAACGCCGGCATAAAATTAAAACCGATGGAAGCAACACATTACGTTCTTTCGTATAATTATAAAATTAATGAGCATAATTCGTTTAGAGTGGAAGCATATTATAAAGATTATCAAAACCTGCCTTTGAAAAATGAATCAGGTAATTATGATAGTAAAGGATTCGGATTTGCAAAGGGAGTTGATATGATAATTAAAGGGAGTTTTCCATTCGGATTGAACGGTTGGATTTCTTACGGATTTATAAATACAAAAAGAAAGTGGATGGATTATAAAAATTTAACAAACAGTGATTTTGATATTACCAATAATTTATCGGTAGTTGCAAAATATAATTTTTCGGCAATGTGGCAGATAGGCATTAATTTCAAACTTGCTACAGGAAGACCATTTACGCCGATCGCAGGTTCTATTTATCATAAAAATCAAAAAATATATCAACCTGTATACGGATTAAAAAACTCCGGGCGCTATCCAACGTATAAAAGATTGGATTTTAGAATTACATATTTAAACCAACTGTTTGGAAAATACTTCACAGTGTTTTATTTGGAAGCTTTAAACATACTTAATTTTAGGAATTTATTCGGGTACTTTTACAACTCCAACTATACCGAAAGGAAGAAAATATTGAGCTATTTCGGTAGAAGAACAATAGTTTTGGGAACGCAGATAAGTCTTTGAATTTCTATTCTACACCGATTTTCGCAAAAGCCTAAAAAGTCATAGTTTATACCTAAAATAAACTAT
>CAZXJG010000070.1:0-3631 GCA_964640985.1 uncultured Melioribacteraceae bacterium
ATTCAATATTCTTAGTGTTCTTTGTGCCTGCTTAGTGTTCTTTGTGGTAAAAATTTAACCACAAAGTTCGCAAAGAATTTCACAAAGCACACAAAGGGATAATCATAGGAACAAAGGAACAAAGGTGAAAAGGTTCAAAGGTGAAAAGGAACAAAGGTGAAAAGGCTCAAAGGTTTAAATAGTAGAAGATTCCGAGAAACATAAATATTAGGTTATTAGAAGGGTACTATTGAGAAAATATTTAAATTAATAATTTCTTTTTATGAGGTTATATTATTTGTTTTTGGGCTATTTACAAGGTTTTATATAAAGGACAGTAATGGTTAAAATTGATTTGCCTGCTTGTTTTTAGTATATTACATTTCTTTATTTTTATCTTTTTTGAAGAGAATAATGACCAAATTTTTCAAATTATTATCAATCTTTTTTTTTGTATTTAATTTATCTTCATCAACAGCTCAAATTAAAATTTTTAGATTACAGCAAGTAAATTTTAGCAAATTTGATCCGCTTTTTCTGGGAATTACTTCAACGCGGAAAATTACTTCATTAAATTTAAACTGGTCGGTTTATCCGTCCGATAAAAAAGATGAAAGAATAAATATTAATTTACCTTCCGTTTATAAAGTTGATAAATCGATTACATTCAGCAAAAATTTTTATTTAACAAATTATCAAATCAAAAATTCAACAATGTTTTTGAAGTTTTTTGGTCTTAGTTATTCCGCCGATATTTATTTAAATAATTTAATTATCTACCGGCATACAGGAGGGGCAATACCTTTTAGCATTAAACTTGATAAATCGATGTTAAACGGTAATGGACAGAATCTTTTGGAAATTAAAATAGAAAATCATCTTACGGCAAAAACAACTATTCCGGCTAAACAAAGGTTTTTATTTCCCCAAAATTTAGGAGGAATGTTAAGGGGTGTTTATTTAGAAATTTTACCGAAAATTTATATTTCAAAATCAAAAGTTGATTACACTTTTTCAAAAAAATATTCTGTTACGGAAATAAAAATCAACACGGAAATTAAGGTTAACGATCGTTCACAAATTAAAAAAGGGGATAGTTTTGTATTAAAGTTTCAGCTTAAAACTTTAAAGGGGAATCTTATTAAGGAAAAATCAACCCCTAAATTTTTAATGGATAATTACTCAGCTTCAAAAATTATTTCCGGGAATTTTCAAATACAAAATCTTTCGTTGTGGACTCCGGCACATCCGGTAAATTATATTTTAACCACTTTGTTATTTAAAAATGATAGTTTAATTGATAAATCTCAAAAGAATTTGGCCGTGTTTTCAATTAGTAAAAGCAGAGAAGGATTTTTATTAAACGGGGAAAAATTTTATTTAAAAGGGGTTACTTATATTTTATCTGATATTGAAAACGACGAACTTCCTTATCCGAAAAATATCATAAGAGATTTAAAAATTATTAAGAAAACAGGGTTTAACTCTGTGCGGTTCGCCAAAAGTATTCCCGATCCTTATGCATTAAAAGAATGTTCCCGTCTTGGTTTACTTGCTTTTATTGAATTACCGATTAATTCAGAACAGCCGAGATTTACGGAAAATATGAATTTTATTAAAAGGAGTAAAAAATATCTTACATTATTTTTAAACGGTTTTTCTAAATATCAATCGGTTGCGGCTATTGGTTTGGGCAGTTCATATATTGCAAACTCCGTTGAACAAGTAAAATATCTTACTTTGTTAAGCAAAATTGTAAAAGATAAAACAAATTTTCTTACTTATGCTTCATTTATAGGAATACCGAAAAGTTCAATTGCAAATTTGGATTTTTACGGAATTGAACTTTATAACAAATCATCGGAATATTATTTTAATTTATTTCAAAAAAGCATTCCGGGAAATAATCGTTATAATTATTTTATCAGTTCCGCTACTTATCCGAATATGTATGGTATTTCCAACGGTTATTTGAATCCGTATTCTTACGAAGCACAGGCAAAGTACTTTTACAACGTTATCAATTTCGCGAAAAAGTTTAAACTTTCCGGATTTTTTATTAATACAATGTTCGATTATAGGGGAGATTATGCTTCGTTTTTTGCCGGATACAGCCAAAACAATTTATATCATATCGGCATATTACCCGCAAATCGTAAAACGGAAAGATTTACATATAAAGTTTTGAATGCAAAACTGAATAAAACCGGCAGAATAAGTATTCCAATCGGGACAAAGAAGAGTAATTCTCCAATGTTCTTCATTTTATTTGCATTAATATTATCAATAATAATGGCATTATTAATAAATTCCAAAAGGCAATTTCGCGAAGATGCAACACGCGCTTTAATGCGCCCTTATAATTTTTATTCGGATATTAGAGATCTCAGAATTTTATCGGGCATTCATACGTTTATTTTAATGTTCGTTTTAGCAGGGGCACATTCACTTTTACTAACCATTGTTTTGTATTATGCTAGAATGAATTTTCTATTGGAAAAAGTTTCGCTTGCTTTTGCTTCTCCGTTTTTAATAAAAATTATAAGTTATCTCGCTTGGAATCCGATGCAGTGCTTTTTCTATTTATTTATTTTTTCGATAATTTTATTTTTATTTTTAAGCCTGTTTTTCAAAGGGGCATCATTTTTTGTTAAGCAAAAAGTGTTTTTATCTAATATCTATTTCGTGGTCATTTGGTCTTTTTTGCCTTTATCTCTACTTTTACCGTTAGAATTAGTATTACATAAAATTTTGCTTGCCAATGTTGTAAATATATATATTTATATAATTTTGGGTATTTTCTTATTCTGGACAGTTCAAAGATTATTAAAAGGAATTTATGTAATATTTGACATCAGGCCGTCCTTGGTTTATTTTTATAGTATTGGTGCATTCATAATTATTATTGCAACGGTTTTAATTTATTTTCAACTCGCTAATTCAAGCATCGATTATATAATAACTGCTATCAGACAGTATCGGTTATTGTAATTGAGGAGCTCGATTGTATTTATCAAAATTAGAAATATTCGGATTCAAATCTTTTGCTAATAGAACAGTAGTCAATTTTACAAAAGGTATAACAGGTGTAGTGGGCCCCAACGGCAGCGGTAAAACAAATATTGTTGATGCAATAAGATGGGTGTTGGGTGAGCAAAAATCCAGTAAGCTGCGCAGCGATAAAATGGAAAGCGTGATTTTTAACGGAACGCGGCAACGAAAGCCGATGGGAATGGCTGAAGTATCTTTAACAATGGTTAACGATAAGGGTAAACTTCCTACCGAATATTCTGAGGTAACTGTTACCCGGAGAATATTTCGATCGGGTGAAAGCGAATATTTACTTAATAAAAATATCAGCAGACTTAAAGACATCACGAATCTTTTTATGGATACCGGAATGGGTACAAATGCCTATTCGGTAATTGAATTAAAGATGATTGAGACAATTTTAAGTAACAAAGCCGAAGAACGGCGGCAAATGTTCGAAGAAGCTGCCGGTGTTAATAAATATAAACTTAGACGCCGATTGTCGTTAAAAAAACTAAATGATGTAAAATCCGATTTAACACGCGTTAACGATATTGTATCGGAAGTAGAAAAATCGGTGCGCTCTTTAGAAAGACAAGCAAAAAAGGCTAATAGATATAAT
>CAZXJG010000070.1:3641-3938 GCA_964640985.1 uncultured Melioribacteraceae bacterium
TACAAAGTGCTTTACACGATAAGGAATTTGATTTAGCAGAGTACCAGTTTGCTTTTTACAGCAAAAAACTTAATGAATTTATTGATGTAAGAGAAACATTGAACGGTCGAAAAATCGAGATTGATCAAAGTATTAATAAAGTTGAAAATGAACTTAATGTAGCACGCGAAAAAATTTCTGCTGTGGAAAATAATCTTACCGGTAAAAGAAAAGAAATTTCGGCACAAACCGATAAAATACACGAATTGCAAAAAAATATTTCAGATAACATAAAGTGAGTTAATTTCGTCAGGGAGA
>CAZXJG010000070.1:3948-15067 GCA_964640985.1 uncultured Melioribacteraceae bacterium
TTCAGTATCGCAAGAAAGATTTTCTTTATTTAAAAATAATCTTGAAAGATTAAAAAATGAGTTGGAAGATTTTCGCTTTGAAAAACAAACTAATGAAAAATTAATTGAAGAAAATCTCGAAAAAATTCAAAACTTGAATAAAAAAATATCTGAAATTCAAGACGCAATTACTTTAGGAGAAGAACAAACTAAAATTAAACGTAAGTCGGTTGAAGAAAACAAGGAACTATTAAAACGCAAAAACGAGGATACTCTAGTTCTTTTTAAAGAATTGGATATTGAAGAAAATAAATTAGAAAATTTGAAAACAGCCCATTACGGGACTAATGAAAAAATAAAAAAAACCAACGAAAAAATTCAACAGATAACAAATAAAATTGCCAAAAGTGTTGGTTATTTGGAAGAACTTGAGCATGAAAAATTAGAGGCTCAAGAAAAATTAAAGGAGGCAGAATCTGATTATACGCGAAAACGGATCGGAAAAGCATCTTTGGAAAAAGAATTAGACGATATAAAAAGAAAAGAATTAAATGAAGAAGCAGCCGTTTCTTCATTAAAAAATAAAATTGATTTTCTGCAAAATCTGATTACTAATTTAGAAGGTGTGTCGAAGGGTTCAAAAACTTTATTGGAAAGTGAGGGCTGGACTTCCAAAGAAAAAGCTTTGTTAGCTGATGTAGGAAGTACCGATGATAAATTCAAATTTGCTTTAGAGACGGCATTAAGTACGGTTTTGAATAATATTTTAATCGATAATTTGGATGACCTGAAAAAAGCAATAGATTACTTAAAGAAAAATGATCTCGGAAAAGTTTCGTTCCTTTTGTTGGAAAATCTATTCATAGGAAAAAAATCTTTTATCGAAAAATTTTATCAATCTACTAATAAACGGCGCAGTAAAAAATTAGAGCACGAAAAAGATTTCATCAATTGGGCGCTGAATCTCGTTAAAACTTCTTCAAAGTGGAAACCATATTTTAAGAAAATTTTATCGAACACTGTTGTGACGGAAAATTTAGAATCGGCATTAAATTTAATTAAAAAATATCCGAATTTCGATTTTGTAACTCTTAACGGCGATTTGGTAAAAAACAGCGGAATATTTAAAGCCGGTTCTTTGCCGAAATTAGATGAAGCTTTATTTGGACGGAAACAATATTTACAACAGTTGAAAAACGAATTGCCGCACCTTGAAGAAAATCTACAAAAATTAAAAGAACAGATAGAAACAACTGAAAATAAAATTAACGGCATCAATCTGGAGGTTTTATCGGAAAAAGGGAAAATTCTATATAACGATATTACAAACATAGAAAAGCAAATTTCAAGATTTGAATTTGAAAAAGAAAAAGCTACTGAAGAGATTGATTTGGCTCAAAAAGAAATTCAAACACTCGCTAAAGAATCTAATTTACTTGATAATAAAATAATAGAGCTTACACAAAAAATTGAGACATCACTTCAACTTAGAAAAACTGCGGAAGAACAATTAAGTGACTTGGAAATTTCATTAAAGAAGAGTGAAGATGAATTTAATGAAGTTATAAAACTGGAAAATCAGCAAAAATTGGAATTAGAAAGGCTGAAAGGGCAGTTGCAGAATTTAAATAATTCAATTTCACGGGCTAAAAAATCGAATGAAGCAATCTCTGTTTCGATAGAAAAAAGGAAATCCGAGATAATTACTTCCGAAGAGAAAATTTTATCGTTGAAAGATATTATTGAAGAATATAAGATTTCATATAGTAAATTAAACCAAGTCAAACAAACTCTTCAGGCAGAAGAAAAAGATATAGAAAATAAATTACGAAGTATTAAAAACGAAGCATCTCAACTTGAAATCGAATTAAATAAATATCGTGACGAACGGCAGGTAATTTCCGATAAAATACATTCTATGGAATTAGAAAATAACAAAATAAATTTGAAACAAGAGAATCTTGTTAAATATATAAAAGAAGAATATTCGGCAGACCTTCAATTAAAAGATTTCGATGATTTGGAAACTTTTAATTATGATGAGAAAAGTGATGAAGTACAAGCGTTAAAGATGAAAATAAAAACTTTAGGTCCCATTAATCTTTTGGCATATTCCGAATATGAAAAAGAAAAAGAAAGAATGGACTTTCTTCACAAACAAAGGGATGATCTGATAGCTTCCGAAAAAGATTTGATTAAAACCATTGGGGAAATAAATTCTACAGCGGAAAATATCTTTTTGGAAACATTTGAATCGATAAGAGTAAATTTCAAAAAAATATTTCAAACATTGTTTGATGAAGGTGACGAGGCGGATTTAAAATTAGAAGAAGGCGTAGATCCATTGGAATCGAAAATTGAAATAATAGGTAAACCAAAGGGGAAAAGACCAATATCAATTGAACTGCTTTCCGGCGGTGAAAAAACACTTACTGCAATTGCTTTGCTTTTTGCTATCTATCTTGTTAAACCAAGTCCGTTTTGCATTTTAGATGAAGTGGATGCCCCGTTAGATGATACGAATATAGTGAGTTTTACTAAATTGTTAAAAGAATTTAGCAGCAACACACAATTTATAATTGTTACTCACAACAAAGGAACGATGGAAGTTGCGGAAAATATGTACGGAGTTACTACGCAAGAAGAAGGAATTTCAAAATTGGTTGGAGTTCAGTTTAACGAAGCAATAAGTAAGTTTGCTAAAAATTAATGAACAGGGAAAAATTTAAAATTTATATAGACTTTGACGGGACGATAACCACAGAAGATGTGGGCGAAAAAATGTTCCTTACTTTCGGTAAGCCGGACGAAGCAAATAGAATTGTTCAACTTTGGTTAGATGATAAAATTTCATCAGGTCAAAGTTGGGAAATGTTGTGCAGCACTGTTGACAAGCTGGAGCAAAAGGAATTTGATGATTTTATATCCGGAGTTAAAATTGATTCTGCTTTTAAAGAATTTATTGAATTTACAGAACAAAACAATCTCGATGTTTTTGTATTGAGCGATGGAATGGATTTGTATATTGATAAAATTTTAAAACAAGAAGATTTACAAAACTTGAAAGTTTTTTCGAATAAATTATTAATAAATGAATTCGGGAAAATCACACCGCAGTTTCCTTATACGGATGAAGAATGTCATAAATGTGCTAATTGTAAACGGAATCATATAATTTCGACGAGCAGCGATGATGATATAACAATTTACATCGGTGATGGATTTTCGGATATCTGTCCGGCTCAATATTGTGATTTTGTTTTTGCAAAAAATTCGCTGTTAAAGTTTTGTGAAAAGAACAGAATTTCGTTTTATCCTTACAGCACTTTCGCCGATGTAAAAGAACGAATTTCATTTTTATTGACCAAAAACCGTGTTAAAAAAAGATATCAAGCCGAATTAAAAAGGAGAGCGGTTTATTTACAAGGATAAGAATGAAGAAATTATCTCAAATAATTTTTAAATATAGAAGTTATACTCCAATTCCACTTCTTATTTTAATGTTAATTTTTCAGAAACCCACACTTTGGAGTTTAATAATCGGATTTTTAATTGCCTTAATCGGCGAAGCATTTAGAATGTGGGGAGTTATTTATGCAGGCAGCGAAACGAGAACGACAGGCTCGGTAGGGGGAACTTTTCTTGTCATCAGCGGTGCGTTCGGTCATTTAAGGAATCCGCTATATTTAGGGAACATATTTCTTTATACCGGTGTTGGTATTATGTCAATGGCGCTTTTCCCTTATTTGCAAATTTTTGCTATTTTGTTCTTTTTTTTACAATACCGTATAATTATTATCAACGAGGAAGAATATCTTTCGAAAACTTTCGGCCAAGAGTATAAAGCTTATGCAAAAGCCGTACCGCGGTTTATTCCCCGTATTCGTAAATATAAAAGTGCCGAAGTTGAACAGCCGCCGATAAATTTAAAAGCAGGCTTTCGTTCCGAAAAAAATTCTTTACAAGCGTTTGCTTCTATAACACTAATTTTAATTGTATTATTTATTTTGAGAAATAGTTGAGTAAATCCATTTTGATAATAGCCGGCGAGGCTTCGGGCGATATGCACGGCGCAGCTTTAATTAAAGAGTTAAAAGCAATAGACCAAAATTTATTTTTTTTTGGTATTGGCGGAAATGAAATGATTGCCGAAGGAATGGAGGCTCTGTATAACATTAAAGAAATGGCTTTTCTTGGATTTACTGAGGTTTTAAAACATTTACCGTTTATTAAAAAAGTGCAGAAGGAATTAATTCAATTAATTAAAGAAAAAAAAATCAAAGAAATTATTTTAATCGATTACCCTGGTTTTAATTTGAATTTTGCAAAAAAAATCAAACGTTTCGGTGTAAAAATAACTTATTACATTTCGCCGCAAATTTGGGCTTGGAGAAAAAACAGAATAAAGAAAATAAAAAAATTAGTTAACCGTATGATTGTAGTTTTCCCTTTTGAAGAAAAATTCTATTCCGATTACAAAGTAGAGGTTAATTATGTGGGGCATCCTTTAATTGACAAAATTAATAATTATAACTTTTTGTCGAAAGAAGATTTGTACAAAACAAATTCACTTGAATTAGATAAAGATATTTTACTTATAATGCCCGGCAGCCGCTTACACGAAATTGAAAATATTTTTCCCAAATGTATTGCAGGTGCAGATAAATTAGCCAAGGAGTTTAATTTTCAAATTGTTGTAGCTTGTGCCGAAAATCTAAATGAATCTTATTTTTATAAATTCAGAGCTAAATATGAATTTCAAGTTGTAAAAGGTAATACATATAATTTAATTAAATATGCAAAATTCGGAATTATAAAATCAGGAACTTCAACAATTGAAGCAAGTATAATCAATACTCCGTTTATTGTGGTTTATGTAACTAATAGAATAACATATTTAATTGGTAAAATGCTTATAAAAATCAGCAACATCGCAATGCCCAATATTATAGCAGGGAAAAACATTGTAAATGAATTAATTCAGAAGGATGTAAATGCGGAAAATATTTATAGAATCTCTAAAACAATATTATTAAATCAGGATAGGTATAATTTGTTAAAAGAAGGATTGAAATTAGTAAGAGAGAAATTAGGTTCGGGTGGGGCGTCTAAAAAAGCTGCAAAATTAATTTATTTAGATTTGAATGAAGCTTAGTAAAACTAAAAAAAACTTTTTGCGAAAGATTGGGAATAAATTATTAGGAATAGTAATAGATGTTCTTTGTAAAACTTTAAAGATAAAAATTGAAAACCGTGACGTAATTGAAAATTTGAAAAATTCAGATCAGAATTTCATTGTTGCGTTTTGGCACGGCAATATGATTGTACCGTGGTTCATTCATCGTAAAACAAAAATAGCCGCTGTTGTAAGTGATAGTCCGGATGGTGAATTATTAGCGAACATTCTAAATAAATGGAAGTATAGACTCATTAGAGGTTCAAGCAATAAAGGAGGCGGCGATGTTTTGAAATTGATGATGCAATTGATTAAAGATGGTTTTTCTGTAGCAATTACACCGGACGGGCCAACAGGTCCCTTGCATAAAATGAAAGCCGGCGCAGTAGTTACGGCAAAAAAAAGCAGCCGGCCCCTTATTTTAATGGGTATTGCATATAATAAGAAATTTGTACTTAATAGTTGGGATAAATTTGAAATTCCCAAACCGTTTAGTAAGGTAACGGTTATTTATTCGAAACCGGTAATCATTAGTCCCGATACAAGTTATCAAGAAACTTCGGAGCTTATAATAGAATTGGAAAAACAACTAAATAATTTAAAAACGGAAGCAGAGAAAATTTGTTCAAGTTAGTAAAAATATTACTTTATCCATCGGTTTTAATTTATTCAATTTTAATTCGCACACGAAATATTTTTTTCGATAAAGGTATATTTAAATCGCATTCGGTAAATGCAAAGGTAATATCGATAGGAAATTTGACCTTTGGCGGTTCGGGGAAAACTCCAATGGTTATTTATGTTACCAATCTTTTAAAATCCGCTGGAATAAAGGTCGGTATTTTAAGCAGAGGTTACAGACGGGAAACAAAAGGCTATTTGCTTGTATCCGACGGTGAAAAAATAAAAGTTGATGTGGATAAATGCGGCGATGAAATGTACTTAATGGCTTCCGAATGTAAAGTTCCGGCAGCGGTTTGTGAAAAACGTGTTGAAGGAGCTAATAAATTACTGAATGATATTAGTTTGGATGCTATCATTTTAGACGATGCATTTCAGCATAGATGGATTGATAGAGACCTTAATATTCTGATTTTTGATCAAAGGTTTTTGAGCAAATTTAAAAATATTGATCAGCATTTGCTTCCAACCGGAATTATGAGAGAGCCGTATAAAGCGGTAGATAGAGCCGATTTAATTATTATTAATAGAAAATTTTCTGAAAAAGTAGAATTACATAAAAAGCTGAATAAATATTTTAAAAACAAACAGATTTATTTTGCTCATTATAAAGCCGAAGGTATTTATGACGTAAAAAATCATAAATTTTATGAACTTAGTGAATTTCACGGACAAAAAAGTTTGGTGGTTTCCGGAATAGCTAAACCTTATTCTTTCCTGAGCATTCTTGAGAAAAATAATATTGATATTAAAAATAAACTTCTTTTTCCGGACCACAAAAATTATACACAAAAAGAAGTTCAACAAATTAGGAAAGCATTTTATGAAACGAACTCATTTTCCGTTTTAACCACACAAAAAGATGCGGTTAAACTCATAAAATATTCTAAGGAATTTGATGATATCGATATATACTATCTAAAAATTGAAATTCAGTTTGAAGATGAAACAAATTTTAACAATCAGCTATTAAAAATATTTAAGTGCTAATTAAACATTCTTAAACATAATGTGAGGTAAATAAAATGGCAAAAGGGGAAACACCAAAATATGTATATTTTTTCGGCGGTGGGAAAGCTGAAGGACGTGCAGATATGAAAAACCTTCTCGGCGGTAAGGGTGCTAACTTAGCCGAAATGGTAAACATAGAGCTACCGGTTCCTGCAGGGTTTACAATTACTACGGATGTTTGTACATATTATTATAAAAATAATGATAAATATCCGAGAGAATTAAAAAAACAAGTTTTAGATTCCCTTAAAAAAGTTGAAAAAATAATGGGTACGAAATTCGGCGATCCAAAAAATCCTTTGCTTGTTTCGGTACGAAGCGGTGCACGGGTTTCGATGCCGGGTATGATGGATACTATTTTGAACTTGGGACTTAACGACGTTACGGTTCAGGGATTGATAAAGAAAACCGGTAATCCGCGTTTTGCATACGATTCTTACAGAAGATTTGTACAGATGTACGGTGATGTTGTGCTTGGGCTTCAGCCGAAAGATAAACACGATTTGGACCCTTTTGAGGTTATTATTGATAAAAAGAAAAAAGCAAATAAAATTCAGAAGGATACCGAACTTACTGCAGAGATGTTGAAAGAGCTTGTAAAAGAATTCAAAACAGAAATAAAAAAGAAAACAGGTTCCGATTTTCCCGATGATCCTATGGAACAGCTTTGGGGTGCAATTGGAGCAGTGTTCGGTTCGTGGAATAATGAGCGTGCAAAAATTTACAGAAAAATAAATCATATTTCGGATGAATGGGGTACCGCCGTTAGCGTTGTGTCGATGGTATTCGGCAATATGGGCGAAGATTCCGGTACCGGAGTTGCATTTACACGCGATCCCGCAACCGGAGAAAATGTATTTTACGGTGAATATCTTTTTAATGCTCAAGGTGAAGATGTTGTTGCAGGTGTACGAACTCCTTTGCCGATACTTAATCTTAAAAAAGATAATTTGAAAGTATATAACGAATTAGTTGATGTTAGAAAAAAACTTGAACAGCATTACCGTGATATGATGGATGTTGAATTTACCATTCAGCAGGGAAAACTTTGGATGCTTCAGTGCCGTGTTGGTAAAAGGACAGGATTTGCAGCGATAAAAATTGCCGTTGATATGGTTCGCTCAAAATTAATTACTAAAGAAGAAGCTTTATTAAGAATTGAACCTGATCAGTTGAACCAATTATTAAGACCTGTATTTAGTGTTAAAGAAAAAACAAATGCGGTAAAAAAAGGTAAATTTTTGGCTAAAGGACTTAATGCCGGACCCGGTGCCGCTTCGGGAAAAGTAGCTTTTACTGCACAAGATGCCGAAAAAATGGCTGATAAAGGGGATAAAGTTATTCTTGTTAGAATTGAAACTTCACCTGAAGATATTAGAGGAATGAATGTTTCCGAAGGTATACTTACGGCAAAAGGAGGTATGACTTCGCACGCAGCGTTGGTTGCCCGTCAAATGGGTAAAGTTTGTGTTGCCGGATGCGGCTCTTTAATTATTGATTACAAAAAGGGAACTATGAAAGTAGAAGGTTCTGATATTGTTGTTAAAAAAGGTGATTATATTTCTATTGACGGAACAACAGGAGAAGTTATTGCCGGACAAATTTCCACTAAACCTTCCGAAATTGTTCAGGTTTTAGTTAGTAAAGAGCTGGATGCTAAAAAATCCGATGTTTATAAAACTTATAAAGATTTAATGAATTGGGCAGACCAAGTTCGTACATTAGGCGTAAGAACAAATGCAGACGAACCCGATCAAGCTGCAAATGCAATTGCATTTGGTGCCGAGGGCATTGGACTTACAAGAACGGAACACATGTTCTTTGAAGGCGACAGAATTATGGCGGTTCGTGAAATGATTCTTGCAGAAGATGAAGAAGGCAGAAAAAAAGCGCTGAAAAAATTATTACCGCTTCAAAGAAAAGATTTTACAGGAATATTTAAAGTGATGAACGGACGTCCGGTAACAATTAGAACGCTTGACCCGCCTTTACACGAGTTCTTACCACATACCGATAAAGAAATTAAGGAACTTGCTTCGGTATTGAATATGCCTTTCAAAAAGGTAAAAGATAAAATAGAATCAATGCACGAAGTTAATCCCATGCTCGGTTTCCGGGGCTGCCGTTTGGGTATAAGTTATCCTGAAATTACCGAAATGCAGGTTCAAGCGGTATTTGAAGCTGCTATAAATGTTGCAAAAAAAGGCATCAAAGTAAAACCGGAAATAATGATTCCGCTTGTAAGTCACGTTAACGAGTTGAAGTTACAGGCAAATGTTGTTAGAAAAACCGCCGAAAAAGTATTCAAAGCAAAAGGTCAAAAAATTAGTTATCTCTTGGGAACAATGATAGAATTACCGCGAGCTGCATTAACGGCGGATAAAATTGCAGAAGTTGCCGAGTTCTTTAGTTTTGGAACTAACGATTTAACGCAAACAACATTCGGCTTATCGCGTGATGATGCAGGTAGTTTTTTACCGAAATATGTTAATAAAGAAATTATACCACGCGATCCTTTTGAAAGCTTAGATCAGCAGGGTGTAGGTCAATTAGTTGAAATCGGTACACAAAGAGGGCGTTCAACACGTCCGAATTTAAAAGTGGGAATTTGCGGAGAACACGGCGGAGAACCTGATTCGGTTGAGTTTTTTCACAGAGCAGGGTTGAATTATGTTAGCTGTTCACCATTTAGAGTGCCTATTGCAAGATTGGCTGCCGCACGTGCTGCATTGCGGGATAAAAAGAAAAAATAAAATATTTTTTTTAGCTGCTCCTTTTAACAAAGCGGGCAGCTTTTGATGTTAGCTTATATTTTAACAAAATTTTATAAATGAAAAAGATGTGTAGGAGACGAAATGAAACTATCAGATTTTAAATATACTTTACCTAGAACTGCAATTGCAAAATTTCCCGTTGAACCGCGCGATTCTGCTAAATTATTGGTTTTAGATAGACATACGGGTGAAATTGAACATAAAGTATTTTCCGATGTTATTCAGTATATGTCCAAAGGCGATGTTTTGGTTATTAATGAAACAAAAGTGATGCAGGCAAGACTTTTCGGCAAAAAAGAAAGAACCAATGCAGAAATTGAGGTATTTGTATTGCGCGAATTAAATAGACAGGAAAATATTTGGGATGTAATAGTTGATCCGGCACGAAAAGTTAGAATCGGCAATCGTATCTATTTTAACGATAAACTGTGGTGTGAGGTTATCGATAATACTACTTCACGCGGTAGAACCGTAAGATTTAATTCGAATTCGGGGGATGTTTTTCATGCTATAGAAAGAATCGGACAAACACCTCTTCCCCCTTATATCAAGCGGGATCCGATTCCTGAAGATAAAGAAAATTATCAAACGGTTTTTGCAAAACACGACGGCTCTGTTGCCGCTCCTACTGCCGGCTTACATTTCACAAAAGATTTATTACGTAGAATTAAAAAGAAAGGTGTGAAGGTAGTACCGGTTATACTTCATATAAGCCTTGGTACATTTAGACCGGTTGAAGTTGAAGATTTAACAAAACACAGGATGGATTCCGAATATTTTTATGTGCCTCAAGAAACAGCCGATGCAATTAACAACGCGCTTAAAGCGAAAAAGAATGTTATTGTTGTAGGCACAAGTTCAACCCGTGCAATCGAAAGCAGCGTAACTGCCAACGGTAAAGCAAAAGCTAATTCGGGTTGGACAGACAAATTTATATTCCCATCTTATAAATTTAAAATAATTACACGTTTAATTACTAATTTTCATAATCCGGAATCTACTCTTTTAATGCTTGCTGCAGCCTTTGGAGGATACGATAATATTAAGAAAAGTTATAAAAAAGCTCTTAAAGGAAAGTATCGATTCTTAAGTTACGGCGATGCAATGCTAATAAAATAAAAATGAAAACAATTGTTATTATCCCGTCCGGCGGCAGAGGTACCCGTATCGGGTATACTCTGCCCAAGCAGTACATTAAAATTAATTCGAAAGAATTAATTGCATATACCTTGCATACTTTTCAAAACTGTGACCTTGTTGATGAAATTATTATTGCATCCGAAACACAATATTTCGATTTGTTATTTAAATTGAAGGACAAATATAATTTTTCGAAAATTATAAAAATTGTTGAAGGCGGAAATAAAAGACAAGATTCCGTTTACAATGCACTTCTATCCGGCGAAGCCGCTGATAACGATTTAATTATTGTACACGATGCAGCTCGCTCGCTTCTTTCGAATAAACTACTAAAAAAGGCAATTCATTCCGCTGAAAA
>CAZXJG010000071.1:0-3866 GCA_964640985.1 uncultured Melioribacteraceae bacterium
TCATTGGCGTTCATAAATCCGAATTGCGGTGAAGCTTGGTCATCAATTTTTATTTCACCAAATCTTGCTTCAAATTTTTCAATATTATCTTGTAAAGCCCTCAAAAGCATTTTTGCATGTTGTGGAGTGGTAATAATTCGTGAGAATACTTTAGCTTTAGATACACCTGGAACAACACGTGTAAAATCGATAATAAATTCTGCAGGCGAATGAGTAATAATTGCTAAATTAGAATAAATTCCTTCAGCTTCTTTTTCACCCAATTCAATATTTATTTGCTGTGTGTTTGTTTCTTTTTCTTGTCCCATTTTTCCCTCGTCGTAAAAAAACCACAATCTGTATTAAATACAGGTTGTGGTTTTTTAATAAATTCAAATTAATATTTTATTTGTTTAACTTATCGGCTTTATCAAATGCTTTTTCCGATTTTTTATTCATGCCCAAGTTTGCATAAACCTTACCTAAAATATTCCAAATTTTCCCCTCATTAGGTTCTAATTTTAGATAATTTTCCAAATAGGGCAAAGCCAATCTGTATTTATTTTTATATGTAGTATCCTCAATATTTTTAGCGGTAGCAATTTCATTCAAATGAGCGCCCCACTTTACGTAAGTTACACCTAAATTATAAATAGCATTTTTATAACTGGAGTCAATTCTTAATGCTTCTTTGAATTGTTTTGCAGCATCCTGATAGTCATTTGAATTAAGGAGCAAAACCCCATAATTATAATGATAAATTTTATTATTGGGTTCTTTTTCTACACCAGCTTTAAAAATACTTTTTGCAACATTAATTTCTTTAGCATTAATATATGCATTAGATAGAATAAGTAATATTTTCGAATTATTAGGATAGAATTTTCTTCCTTCTTCAAGAATTTTTATGACCTTATTATAATAACCAATTGCTTTAAGGCTATCTTGTACATTTTTTGTTGTATAATAGTTGTTCATTGCATTAATGCCGTCGCTGTAATAAATTTGTCCTAATCTCAAATATGCATCGGCAGAATTGTCTAATTCTTTAATCTTAATTAAAGGTGCAATTGCATCATTCGTTCTACCTAAATTTAAATAGGAATAAACCAGATCTTTATATGAAGCCACAGAATCCGGTTCACAAATAATTGCATTTTTAAATTTACTTATCGAATTAATAAAAAATTTCTTTTGAGATTCTTTATTCTTAGCTTTGGCTGCTTTGTTGAAGTCCATAACTCCGTTATTAAAGTTTTTTGCCCAATAATATTTACGGGAATCTTTTATGCTTTTTTCATACTTATTACTAATTTGGAGAGATTTTTCGTAGCTTTGTATCATATTCTTAAAATTCCCTTCTTCGGCATAGACATATCCTAATAAATAATAACCTTCATCTGCTTTTGGATTTTTTTTGACTTCTTTTAATAACTCTTCTTTAGCTTTAGGTAGATTTTTTTGTTGGATATACAGCTTTGCACTAGTTAATTCTGTGGAAGAACATTGAAAAGCAACCAATCCGAAAACCATTGATAGTAACACTGATATTATTGCAAAACGTTTCATTTACACACCTTCAATTTTTAAAAAAATAGATTTAAGTATACTAAAATAATGATTTTAATTTTAAAAAAGAATAGGGCATACCTACATCTTTAAGTAAATTTATTCCCAAATAAATCCGGCAAAAAAGATTGGTAAAAAGAATAAAAATTTCTATCTTTTGTCCATAAAAAGCATAACTCTGTTTACTTGCCTTAAAAGCCGCACTTTAAAAATCATTAAATTTTATTGGCTAATTTTAGCCAGATATACAAAAATATTCAGTTAAATATTTTTAAAATGTTATGTCGACTAAGAAAAAGTCTTGAATTTAAGCAGTAATCGAAATAAAAATTTATAAGATATACTTTTTGTAATTCACCTAATTAATTGGAACGAATTTAGTAATGATATAAGCAGTTATATATAAAGAATTTAGTAAATGAAATCAAATATATCTTTGGTATTCAATAATTAAACAACAGACTTTGTAATAGCAAATAATGTTTTTAATAACGGGATAATATGGCCGGATATATGAATTGAACAATTTGTAAGGGAGATAAATTAAAAATTAAGGGTTATAAAGAAAATTGAGAGTAATGAGAAATAAAATTATTGATTTAAAAATTATTGAGGAGACATAATGTCGAATTTTGAAAATCTATTTAAAAAAGCGTATGAATTTTTACAAGATGGAGAAGGTAAAGAAGCGCTTAATAAATTAAATGAAGCGGAAAAATCATTTCCTGAAGACGAAAATGAAATAAAAATAACTCGGGAAGATATTGAAATTTTAAGAGGTTCAATATATCTTTTCCTCGGCGACTCGAAAAACGCAAGTGGAGCATTCAAAAAAGCTCTCGAATTAAATCATTCTTCATCGGAAGCAAGTTTAGGGCTTGGATTGTTATTCTTATCCGATAATATGAATAAAGAAGCAAAAGAAATGATTGAGTGGGCGGTTAAAAATGATCCTAGAAATGAAAAAGCTGCTGAAGCTTTAAGAAAATTAAATGTTAAGTTAGGATTTCCGCAGATGCATAATTCATTACTTAATTATGAAGAAGAAACAGATTTGTCATCTGAAAACGAAAACGATTTGTTAAATAGAGCTTACTCACTTTTTATTGCGGATAATTTTGATGAAGCACTTAGACTGACGCAAAAAATCAAGGAAACCAAAAGGACAGAAGCGGAAATGCTTAAAGGGAATATATATCTTTCTATTGGTAAACTTGAAGATGCCAAAGAATCTTTTGAAAACGTATTAAGAATTGACCCGAAATCGAGCGCTGCTTTTAACGGATTAGCGGAATATTTTAATAGTAAACATATGCTGGATGATGCAAAAACCATGTACGAATATGCCTTAAAAAGTAACCCGGATGACCAATTTGCTCTTTTAGGGTTATCAAAAATAAATAAAGAATTGGGATTTTCTCCTTTTCATTATTTAAACGCTGCTTTTGATGAATTGGATTTCCCAAAAGAAATTAGAATTAAATTGGATGAATCGTTTCAGTTGTTTAATGATAAAAATTTTTCAGAATCTGTAAACATGCTTAAAAATATTGAAAAAGAACTTAAGAGTATAAGCGTTTCTGAAGAAGCTTTAGCGAGTGTAAAAAACTTTTTAGGTTTTAATTATTTGGCTTTGAAAAAATTAGATGATGCAAAAAATTTGTTTGAAAATGCACTTATGTTAAATCCTAATAGTTCACAAGCTTCTGCCGGATTAGGTGAAGTACTATTTATTTTGGGAAACGATAAAGATGCAAAAATTATGTACGAATGGGCGGTTAAAAACAATCCGGATAATATTTTTGCCGTTAAAGGATTGGCAAAAGTAAACAGATCGTTAAATTTACCGGCGGATAATAATTCGCTGGCTCTTGGTGTTTCTGCAGAATCGGCAGACGATTTTTCGAAATTATTAACTACGGCTTATGAACTTTTTGATAAGAAAGAATATGGTAAGGTACTTGAAGTATTAGAACATGCATCAGAATTATTAGACGAGAATAGTATTAATCGTGAAACAAAAAAATCTTTTTCCAGTATAAAAAATTTCAAAGGCTTCTGCTATTTAGCAATGAATCATATTGATGAAGCACATAGCAATTTTGAAGAATCACTTCGTTTGAACCCTAACTCTTCTCAAGCCTGTGCAGGTCTTGGTGAAATTTTTTATTTACAAGGCAAAGATGAACAGGCAAAAACTATGTTTGAGTGGTCACTTAAAAACGAACCCAATAACCAATTTGCTAGTGCGGAATTGAAAAAAGTAAAAGGGAATTTAAATTATACAAACGGAGAAGTAAAAAATAAAAACGATTTGG
>CAZXJG010000071.1:3876-12763 GCA_964640985.1 uncultured Melioribacteraceae bacterium
TGGCCGCATTTGCCAGAAACTTGATTGAAGAAGGCTATGAACTATTTGAAAATAGAAAGTTTGAAGATTCGCTTAATAAATTGGATGCTGCCGAAAAAATGATTGAAGAAAATTTTTCCGAAGAAGAAAACGCTTTGGCAATTTGCAGCTTAAATAATTTTATGGGTTTCAACTATTTATCTCTTGCCAAAGATGATTATGCTCAAACAAAATTTGAAAAATCGTTGGAAATAAATCCTCAATCTTCACAAGCGTGTGCAGGACTCGGTGAAGTATTTTCGCACAAAGGGAAAGATGAAGAAGCGAAAACAATGTTCGAATGGGCGGTAAAAAATAATCCGAATAATAATTATGCGGTTTTGGGATTGACAAGAACGAATAAAATTTTAGGTTATGAAGAAAGACATAACAGCCTTTTAGAAAAAGAATAATAGGGTAGCTAATGGGTAGTATAACTTTGAGTATGATTATAAAAGATGAAGAAAAATACCTCGAAGGATGTCTTACTTCGATTGGAAAAATTGTTGATGAAATTGTAATCGTGGATACAGGCTCAACTGACAAATCCGTTTCGATTGCTGAAAAATATGGAGCAAAAATTTATTATCTCGATTGGGAAAATGATTTCGCCGCTGCACGTAATTATGCTTTGCAAAAATCTAATGGCGATTGGATTTTGTATTTAGATGCCGACGAGAGGCTTTCGGTTAATTCCCTTGATAAAGTAAAAGAAATTACCTCACAAAATAAAAAGTTGGGAGTTTATTGCTCGGTTAAAAGTATTAATGAAAAAACCGGAACACCTAATATCATGAAATATATCAGGCTCTTTAAAAATTCATCGAATATTAAATTTTCCGGCAGAATTCACGAACAAATTGAGCATTCATTAAAGCAGCAAAAATACGGATTAATAAATTCCAATATAGAAATACTTCATTTGGGTTATAACATATCAAAAGAAAACTTGAAGAAAAAAGCATTGCGGAATTTGAGATTGTTGAATTCAGAATATGAGGAAAACAAATCCGGTTACAATGCTTTTCAAATAGGGCAGACTTATATGGTGCTTGAAGAGTACGAAAAGGCAATGCAATTTTTTAATAAAGCTTTACAAGATCCTAAGCTGGAAAAACATCATAAAGCTCATTGCTATCGTTACTTAGCTGCAAATGAAGAAAAGGAGAATAATACGTTGGCTGCTCTCAATTTTGTAAAAGAAGGACTTAAATTAGTGGACACACAGCCATTATTAAACGTTATAGCATCAAATGTGTACCTGAAACTAAATGAAGTTGATAAGGCAATCTTTTATTGTAAAAGAGCTTATGAATTTAACTCATCTCTTTTAAAAAAAGAAAAAGAAACTTATTTCGATATTCTCATTGATGAAAGATCTCTTGCTTTGCATTGTATCAATGTTTCTGTCCTTTGTCAATCAAAAAGTTTATTTAATTATTTTTATCCAACTGTAATTGCAAGCGATATTAATCAAGAGGGGAGAGATCAATTAGAATTTATTCATACTCTGATAAATAATTTACCCGCTGAACCAATTTTATTTAAAAATATTGATGAGGTAGTAAAAGGGATTAATTTTAATACGTTGATAAAATTATTTAATAATTATCAACGAGGCTTCGATAAATTGGTTTTACTTACAAAACTCTCTTTCCGGTATTCAAATAATTACAAGTTTTTATCTCTTTTCGGGAAAGTATTAATTGAGAATAATCAATTGCAAAAAGCTGTGGAAGTGTTTAATAGAGCTTTGTCATTAAAAGAGGATGATCCTATAATAATTTTTAATCTGATAACAATTTATTCTGAATTAAAAGATTACGAACATTTAAGAGAAATTGTAAATAAAGCTGAAAATATATTTAAAGATTATCCTGAAATATTAGTTCGTTTAATCAACATAAAAGAAAAGATTTCTGCAATATAATTAAGGTTTGTTTTTTAAGATAATGAACAAATTATATTATAATTTAGACAAAGCGATTAATTATTATGAATTAAACCAACTTGATGCTGCGGAAGAAATTATATTGAAATTGGTGGAAGAGGACTTTTCTAATCCTGAAGTTATTTTGCAGCTTGTAAAAATCTATTTTAGCAAACAAAGATATAATGATGCAGAAAAATATCTACGTGAAATCATAAATTATTATTCCACAAATTCCGAATTAACTTCATTATTAGCACTAATATTAAAAAAGCAAGGGAAATTAGAGGAAGCAAAAAAGACTTACGAACAAGCACTTGAGCTTAATTTAAACAACTATGAGGCAAGTTATAATCTCGGAGTTTTGTATCATGAATCTAATGATATAAAAACAGCGATTAAATATTATAAATTGTCGATATTAACAAACCAAAATAATTCATCGGCTTATTATAATTTAGGAAATACATATCGTCAATTAAAAAATTATAAAGATGCAATTTACAATTACCGGAAAGCAATAAGAATAAACTCCGGATATGAGAATGCTCATTATAACCTTGGTGTAGTTTATGCCGCAGTTAACAGATATGAAAATGCGTTAAAAGAATATCAAAAGACGATAAAAATTAACCCTTCAAATATTGAAGCACATTGGAATAGAGCTCTTCTTCTTCTTCTTTTGGGGCGTTATAAGCAAGGATGGGAGGAATATCAATGGCGGTTAAATAAACCCGGTGCAAGAAGGCATTATAATAATTCACAATGGAAAGGTGAAAATTTAGAAGGTAAAACCATATTTATTTACGGTGAACAAGGCTTAGGTGATATTATTCAATTTTTGCGGTATGTTCATCTGATAAAAAACAAAGGTGCTAGAGTTATTTTTGAATGCCGAAGTGAAATTGTTGATTTGTTAAGAGATGAAAATTATATCGATAAAATTGTTATAAAAAATGAGAATTTTGTTTACGAAAATGAATTCGATTATTTCATCCCACTGCTAAGTTTACCAAATATATTTAACACGGAATTAAATAATATCCCGACAAATATTCCTTATATCACTGTTCAAAATAAATTAAAACAGCATTGGGGAAAAGTAATAAATAACACTCAAAATTTAAAAATCGGTTTCCTTTGGGCGGGTAATCCTAACCCTCTTAGAAATCGAAAACGACATGCTGAATTGAAATATTTTTTACCGTTACTTAATATCAAAAACACAAAATGGTTTGGTTTACAATATGGCGAAGCAGCAAGTGAGTTTGAAAAAATCGACTTTCCTCCGGTAAATTTTCAAGAAGATTTTGTTAATACTGCTGCTATTATAAAAAATTTGGATTTGGTTATTACAATTGATACTGTAATTGCACACATAGCGGGAGCACTTGGAAAAGAAACATTTGTATTATTGGATTATGAACCTGATTGGAGATGGCTGCTTGAGAGAAACGATTCGCCATGGTATCCGGCAGTCCGGCTTTTTAGACAAAAAGAAAAGGGTAACTGGGAAACTGTTTTTAAAGAATTAGAAACTGTTCTTAAAAAAAAAGTTGAGCCGGTAGGAAAAAAAGATGGGGTATATCTTTCACAATCATTAGGGACAAAGCAAGGCAATAATCAAAGAAAAAGCATAACGTCCCCAAAAATAAATTATGTTTCCACAATAGATCAATCTTTAATTAACCGGCAAGCTGTAGCTTATTTTCAAAAAAAAAATTGTGATAATGCATTAAAACTTTTTCAGCAAATATTAGAAAATAATCCGGATGATTTCAGAACTTTGAATAATATCGGATTGGTATATCAAGAAAAAAAAGAGTTGGAAATAGCCGTAGATTACTATAAAAAAGCAATTGCTCAACAAAAAAATTATATGTCGGCATACATTAATTTAGCTGCCGTTTATTATGCATTGAATAGATACAATGATTCGGAAAATATTTTAAATGAAGCATTGTTATTAGATGAAAATAACAGTGAAATAAATTACAATTTAGCCGTCTTTTATCATAAACAAAAAATATTAGAAAAAGCAAAAAGATATTATAAACAATCTATTCAATTAGATGATAAAAATGTAAAAGCAATGAATAATTTGGCACTGCTTTATTTGGATGAAGAGCAATACCAATCGGCAAAAGATATATTGTTTAATGCCAGTCAAATTAATCCTGAATTTGAAGAAACATATTTTAACTTGGGCAATGTTTTTAAAGAAAATGAAGAATATGACAAAGCAATTGAAAATTATTTAGCTTCAATTAAATTGAACAACCAATATTTGGATGCTTATATAAATTTAGGGAACACTTATTTTTACGAAGGTAAATTACAATCTGCACTTGATTTATTTTTTCAGCTTGATAATACTTTCCCTTCAAGACATAAAATTCTATACAATATTGGAATAATTAATTATGAATTGGGCGATTTGAAAAGGGCAAAAGAGTATTTGAGAAAAGCAATTTTAATACATTCGGATAATCCGGAATACCATTCGGCACTTGCTGAAATTTTGTTGACTGAAGGAGAATATCAAGAGGGATGGGACGAATATGAATGGCGGTTAAAAAAGAAGTGGTACAAAAATTTAGATATTAATTTGCCTAATAATCCCGAAGATATGAAAGGAGGGAAAATATTAGTATATAGCGAGCAAGGAATTGGTGATAATTTTAACTTTATACGTTATTTGAAATATTTAAATGAACAAGATGCTGAAATTGATTTTGTTTGCCGCGAAGAAATATTTCCTCTGTTAAAATACCAAGATTACTTTAACGGTATAACAAAAATTGATAATTCTAAACGGTACAATTATAAAATTCCTCTTTTAAGTTTACCAAAAATTTTAAATAATATTACAATTCCTAAACAAAAAAGTTCTTACCTGAAAGTCGATAAAAATATAATTGCAAAATGGTATAAACTGATTAGGAATAATGAAAAAAAGAAAATCGGGTTGGTATGGAGTGGGAAAAATTTTCCTATTCATAACAGGAAAAGACATGTCCCGGTAGAATATTTCCTTTTACTCACAAAAGCAAAAGATGCAGATTATTACAGTTTGCAGAAAGACTACAAAAATCAAGAAGAAAAATTTTTGCTTTCACAAAACGGTATATCTGATTTAAGTGAAAATTTAACGGATTTTAATGTGACTGCGGCAATTATTGAAAATCTCGATCTTGTAATTACAGTCGATACGGCTGTTGCTCATTTATCGGGAGCTTTGATGAAAAAAACTTGGCTGTTATTGCCTCTTATACCCGATTGGCGATGGGGATTAAAAGGCACAAAATCTATTTGGTATCCAACCATAACATTATTTCGTCAAACTAAAAGAGGAAATTGGGATGCTCTTTTTGAAGAAATACTTAATCATTTGAAAAACATGTAAACTATGAGTAGTAATTTGCAAACCATTACATCAAAATTGAAAACCCTTGATGAAACACTGTACACAAAACTGCAATTCATTCGGAATATGGTCCGGGACGGTAACATAGAGAAAGCCGAATATGAATTATCTCAATTGTTATCAAACAATTCCGATAAAGCAGATGCTGTTACGACAAAACAAAATATAGCAGAACTTTACAACTTACTCGGTATACTTTATATTACGCAAAACAAAAAAGAAGCTGCAAAAAAATGCTTTGAAACCACATTAAAATTAAATCCGGAACATTCGAAAGCCTTCTCAAATTTAGGAATAATCTTATTTGAAAAAGGAGAGATTGACAAGGCAGTTCACTATAATGAATTAGCTGTTAAGTCTGATCCAACTAATGCAGAATCTTACTACAATTATGCTGTAGCTTTAAGAGAGTCAGGGGAAATTAACGAGGCAGTTGAAAACTTCCGGACTGCAATTATGCTTAATAAAAATTATGCGGATGCGCATTTTAATCTTGCACTGTTACTTTTATTAACAGGGCAATACGAAGAAGGCTGGGAAGAATATAAATGGGGTTTTCTATCCAAAAATTTATTTGACAGAAAACTTCCCGGTAAAAAATGGTTGGGGGAAAAATTAAATGGGAAAACTCTCTACGTCTTTTCTGATCAAGGTTTTGGCGATGCAATTCAATTTGTACGTTATCTCCTATTTATTAAAACACTATGCGGCAAGATAATTTTAGAATGTCAGCCGGAATTGTATAAGTTATTTGAAAATCAAAATTTTGGTGATAAAATTCTAAAACGGCAAAAATCATTAATCCCTTTGGATAAGTATGATTATTTTATCGGACTTTCGGAATTACCGGGGGTATTAAAAACCAATCCGGAAAATATTCCAAACGATATTCCGTATATTAAAATTAATGCTAATGTTGATGCGGATATTTCTTTTCATGAAGGGATATCAAATAATTTAAAAGTAGGACTTTGTTGGAGCGGGAATCCGAATCCTCCAATAAACAAAAAACGGCATATAAAATTAGATGTTTTATATCCTTTATTAGATATTGAAGGAATTGAATTTTACAGTTTACAAAAAGGAGATGCTGAAAAAGAATTATCCCTTTTGCCGTCAAAATTTCATATTAATAATTTAATGTCCGAGAGTAAAAATTTTTACAATACAGCTTTGATAATCAACAGATTGGATTTAATAATTACAGTTGATACGGCAGTTGCGCACCTTGCCGGAGCAATGGGGAAACCGGTTTGGCTAATGGTACCGTTTGTGCCCGATTGGAGATGGGGGATTAATGTTGAATATTCATCTTGGTATCCTACGGTTAAAATTATCAGACAAAAACAAATGAATGATTGGAAGTCGGTTATTAGCGTGATTTTTAATTTGTTAAACGATGAAGAGGTAAGAAGTTTATATTTAAAAAACTTGGTTACACCGATAAAAAATATTAAACCGATTGGTATTCAGAGGTTTATCAACTTTTTTAAAAAAATAGAAAATGAAACTTATCCTGAAGTGCCCTTTAAAATTCATTTCGATATTTCAAATACAATGATAGACTTTTTAATGGATAATATAAGCTTTCCACAAAACATAAAAATTTTAGATGTTGGGTGCGGGCAAGGTGTAGCTTTAACGAAATTTAAAGAAAAAGGATTTAATGCGATTGGAATTACTCTAAATGATACCGATGTAAAAATATGTAGAAAAAAAGGATTTGAAGTATATAAAATGTATCAATCTTTTTTGAACTTTCCCGATGATAGTTTCGATTTACTATGGGCAAGGCATGTTTTAGAACATAGTATTTTTCCATATTATACTTTGAACGAGTACAAACGCGTATTGAAAAAAAAAGGTGTTTTATATATCGAGATACCGGCAAGTAATTTCGATTTCAAGCATGAAAAAAACATTAATCATTACAGCATATTAAATCAGATAATGTGGGAATCGTTATTTGAAAGACATAATTTCCAAGTTATTTACAAAAAAATATTTGGTTTGGAAAATCAATATGGAAAAGACCAATATTGGGCTTTTATTTTAAAGGAAAATTAGAGAGAATTTTAATGCTGAAACATGAAAACGTAAAATTATATCTCGCTCTTTCTAAAGGCGAAAATTTTGGATGGGGCGTTTGCAGTAAGTATTTAAACAAAGAAGTATCTAAACTTTATCAAAATACAATTCAGTGGGACTTTGAAAATGATACGGAAAAAATAAATTATATTAATGGAAAAGTTTTTCATGCATTAACATCTTTGGAGTTTGAAAGCATTACAACATTACGGGGCACTGAAAATTATGGTTATACTTTTTTTGAGAATGAACTAAATGATAAATCGATAGAAAACGCAAAAAAATATGACATTGTATTTGGCGGTTCTACTTGGAATAAACAAAAAATGCTGATTAAAGGGATTAAAAATTCAAATGTACTGGTTCAAGGTATTGACCCTGAATTATTTTTCCCGATTGAAGAAAATAAAAATCAAAATTTGTTTGTGATATTTTCCGGCGGGAAATTCGAGTTACGTAAAGGGCAGGATATTGTTTTAAAAGCTGTCAAAATTCTTCAAGAAAAACACCCTGACATAATACTTATAAATGCTTGGTACAACTTTTGGCCTAAAACTATGGAATTGATGCAATACTCGACTCATATTAAATTTAATGCAAAGGGTTCCACTTGGCAAGAATTTATGTCGGATTTATATTATACTAACCAATTAGATAGCGATAGAATAATTACTTTAGATGTAGTAGATAATAAAAAGTTACGTAATTTATATGCTACAACCGATTTAGGTGTTTTCCCAAACCGTTGCGAAGGCGGCACAAATTTAGTTTTGATGGAATATATGGCTTGCGGTAAACCTGTTGTTGCAACTTATGCAACCGGGCATACAGATGTCCTTTCGGATAACCATGCGTTGTTACTTAAAGAAAACAAACCGTTTCATTTAATGCACCAAAACCGCCTTTGGGCAGATTGGATAGAACCTTCTTTAGATGAACTTGTTGCCGAAATTGAATATGCTTATTTTCATCGTGATGAAATTAAACGCATTGGGGAAAATGCCGGTGAATTTATGAAAGAGTTTACATGGGAAAAATCTGCAAAAATACTTTTAAATTTGATTAACCTTTAATGAGTCCACTTAAAAAAGGTAATTATTACGCAAATTCAGAAATTCATAAACCGCTTGCCAAAGGCATCCCTTCGGGAGAAGCGGTTAATGATGTCTCTAAATTGTTGCTATCCCCCGACTTTCCCGTAGAGATGGCTATGCCAAAGTCGGGGGTTAATTTAATCTTAGTACACGTGGCAACCGTTTCTCCGTAGGAGTCCCACGGACAACGGTTTTTAGTCCTTTCTTTAGTGAACTCTTTAATTATTAACCCGGCAATTATTTACTTTGCACCTGATTTGTGGAGAAGTTATAATATAATGTATATTTGGTTTTCGGATTTTTCCTTATGCTTCTCTCTTTATAAGAGAG
>CAZXJG010000071.1:12773-15052 GCA_964640985.1 uncultured Melioribacteraceae bacterium
AATCAAAATCAGAAAACCAAATTACAATTATACTAAACATAATCTTTATTATTGCCGTCCGGTGGAGATTCAAGAATCTTGTATTTCCTATTTTATTTTGGAAAGATATAATTGAAATATCTTTTAACTTTGATAATTATTCAGTCTTAGTTAAGTTTTGTTTTTAAATAATCTTGCTTACTTAAATCGAAAGAGTGGTATATTATTATTTAACAAAAATTATTTTTTTATCTTTTACCGATTTTCGGTTTTTATTTTAATTAGAACATTTTAATAAATTAAAGTACAATTATGATTTCATTTAAAAACCTTTTTATGCCGCAAACTTTCAAAAAGGAAGAAAGTGTTAATGCGGATACTGGAAGAGAACAAAAACTAAAAGTTGCAACTTGTGCTCTTTTTTTAGAAGTCGCATCGGTCGATGATAAATATACAATTGAAGAAAAAGAAAAAATAATTTCTGCGATGAAAGAATTGTTTCATCTTAACGATAAAGAAATTGATAAATTTTTGAAATTATCTGATGAAGAAATAAAAAAGAGTATTAGTGTGTATGAATTTACTAAAGTAATTAACGATTATTGCCAAGATGATGAAAAATATGAAATTTTAAAAAATCTTTGGCGTTTAATTTTTGCCGATAATGTATTAGATCCTCTTGAGGATAATTACATTAGGAAAATTACTAATAATTTGAACATGTCTCATCAAGATATGATAGCTGCAAAATTAGAGATTAAACAAGAGCTGAATCCGGAATAATTTGGTTCCCACTTTTTATGAAAAACAAATTATCTTTGGTGTTAAGGGGGTAGAATAAAATAAGTTATCGAATTACAACTCCTAAAGTATTTAATAACAGTTATTCATTCTTGTATTATATGCAAGTTATTCTATTCCACCCCCTAAAGTCAAAATCTATAATAAACATCATTGCCATTTCTTCGATTTTTATTCTCGATTTTTTATTTATTTTAAAATATGCAGTAATTTATACAAATTCGCCGTTTATAATTTTAAGTGCTTTTTTAATCCTTTTCGTTTTATTTCTTACATTAATTACAAAAGTCGATACAAGAAATATTGAATCATTTGACAAAACTACAATTTGGATTTTAGCTTCATTGGTTGTTCTTGTTTCAATAATTTACATTTTATTTGTACCTCGTTTTGGACAAATCGGAAGACTTCCTGCAATAAAAGATTGGTTAAGTTTACTTTTCACAGGTAACTTCCCTTACAATTCAAATTTGGCACCTTCTTCTTTTCCTGCCTTATTTTTTATTGCAATCCCATTTTATT
Source organism: uncultured Melioribacteraceae bacterium (assembly GCA_964640985.1). Lineage (GTDB taxonomy): Bacteria > Bacteroidota > Ignavibacteria > Ignavibacteriales > Melioribacteraceae > CAZXJG01. The sequence continues at coordinate 14,076 of CAZXJG010000071.1, forward strand.
TTGTTAATCACATAGGTTTATTAGAACCTCTCGGGTTGGTTTTATTCCTTTTTGTACTAATTAAATTGCACAAAACTAAAAAAGAAATTATTTCTCAAATTGTGTTTCTTTTCGGTTCTCCAATTTTATTTTATGAATTTGTTGTAAGAAGTGAACTTTTTTTCAATGTAGCACTTGTAATTTTTCTGATTTATTTTGCAGAGAAAAATTTAAATATCGAAAAGCGGAATTTTAATTTTTACTTCTTTGCGTTTTTATTTGGGGTAGGGCTTTCAACTCGTTCCATTGTTGCAGTAATTTATATTATTTATTTTATTTACAAATTTAGAAGCAATTTATTTGCACTGTTTCTTTTCGGTGTAGTTGTATTTTTAACGTTTGCTTTAATACTTATTCCTTTTATATATAAAGATTATTCTGCTTTTATTCATAACGGCCCGTTTGCAGTTCAATCAAATGTTTCACAATTACCTATGTGGATAGTTATCATTTTTTTAATAGTTTCGGTTTATTCAGGTTGGATTGTAGAAAATTTACGCGAAGTTTTTTTTACAAGCGGTGTTTCTTTGTTTTTGTTGGTGATAATTTCATATATCATTAAAATTTCCGAGTTCGGATTTAAAATCGCATTTTTTCACGATAAAATCGATCTTTCCTATTTAGTGTTTTGCTTTCCGTTTTTAATTTTATCAATCGGAAGAATAAAGGCAAAAAAATTTATAGGTATACTCTTAGAAGATAACTAATACTTTGAAATTATTAACTTGACCCTGACTTTCAAGTTGGGGTCTTTTTTTCCTCTCTACTCTTTTCTATAGTATCGTCAGCTAAATCCTTGTTTTTTGCCCTAGGCATGGCTATGCCATTTGTAAAGAAATATTGAAAGAAAATTAATATAAACATTGATAGAATGACTGTATGGTTGTATGGAAGAAGGAGATTTTTATGCTTTTCAATCAATCATACATTCATACAAC
>CAZXJG010000072.1:0-2200 GCA_964640985.1 uncultured Melioribacteraceae bacterium
CTCAAGGCGGAGATCACGGGTTCAAATCCCGTACGCGCTACAATAACTTTTTCAACCTTTACCTGTTTATAATTCCAATTATATTATTGCTTATAATAAAGTTCAATCATATTTTCGGTATGGCTGTATGGTTGAATGATTGTATGGAAAGTGATTTTCATACACTTAAATCAAGCATTCATACAACTATACTTTTTAGATTTCCGGAATACGTAAATGTTTGTATTTTTTCCCCTTTTTTTTTGCGGCTTGCCGCGTTATGTTTACATATAATTAAATAAGATATTTTGTATTTGTTAAATGAAGCGTTTTGAAAAACATATTTTTGTCTGTGAAAACAAGCGTCCCGACGGACATCCCCGCGGTTGTTGTGCCGACAAAGGTTCTTTGGAATTCCGGGGCAGGCAGTAAAAAAAAGAATTAAAGAATTAGGATTAAATTCAAAAATAAGGATCAACAGTGCAGGGTGTTTGGACGCATGTGAACACGGAACCGTAATGGTGGTTTATCCCGAACAAGTTTGGTACGGTCATGTTACTATTAATGATATTGATGATATTATTAATCAACAAATTTTAAACAATCGACCTGTGGAAAGATTAACAATAAAAAGTAAAGAGTTTAATAAAAATGACAACAATAACTGAAAAGAAACATGCAAAAAAAATATTTGATATTTTAGAAAAAGAATATCCCAATGTAAAACCGGCTTTAGAATACAATTCTCCCTTTGAATTACTTGTCGCTACAATTTTATCTGCTCAATGCACCGATGAGCGTGTAAATTCGGTAACAAAAAAATTATTTAAAAAATATCGCCAGCCGAAAGATTATCTGAAAGTTACACAGGAAGAATTGGAAAAAGATATATTTTCGACCGGGTTTTACAGACAAAAGGCAAAAAGCATACGAGCATGCTGCAGTGTATTAAATGAACAATTCGGCGGTGTAGTACCAAATGATTTTGATAAATTAACCGAATTACCCGGCGTCGGCAGAAAAACCGCTGCAGTTGTTGTTGCAGTAGTATTTGGAATTCCCGCAATTGCAGTAGATACACATGTGCGCCGGTTATCAAACTTACTTGGATTTATAAATTCTAAAAACCCCGATAAAATAGAAGAGCGGTTAAAAGAACTTCTTCCAAAAAGCTATTGGATAAACTCTACTCTTTTGTTAATGGCACACGGAAGAAAGATATGTATTGCACGTAAACCCAAGTGCCCGGAATGTATTTTAGCAAATCTGTGCCCTTCATTTAATAATACGTTAACAAAAAAATAGAATCGTTATGTAATTTTTAGTTTTATAATTAATTTACATTTTTATTATTACATTTAATTAAATGCGCTTAATTACCGGAGATAAAATGGAACAAAATAAAATGCAGGATAGAGAATACTGCCTTTCAATTTTAAAAGAATACACAAAAAGTGAAAGTTTATTAAAACATGCCTATGCGGTTGAATCGTGCGTAAAAGCTTATGCCGAAAAATTCGGCGAAGATATTAACTATTGGAGTAATGTAGCTTTGCTTCACGATTTTGATTATGAAAGATTCCCAAGTGCTGAAGAACATCCGTATAAAGGTTCTGAAATTTTAAAAGAAAAAGGCTTTGATGAAAATTTCCGCACAGCAATTCTTTCACATGCAGATTATACCGGGGAACCGAGAGATACGTTATTAAAAAAAGTACTTTTTGCATGCGATGAGCTATCAGGCTTGATTACTGCCGTAACGTTAGTTAGACCTAGTAAATCTCTCGATGATGTAAAAGTAAAATCCGTAAAAAAGAAAATGAAAGATAAAGCTTTCGCAAGAGCCGTCAATAGAGAAGACATAATTAAAGGAGCTGATGAATTAGGAATTCCGCTTGATGAACATATTGAGTTTTGCATTGCTGCGATGAGAAAAAATAAAAAAATTTTAGGCTTGTAATATTTAATAGGAAACACTAAATTTTGCCATTAAAGTTTATATAAGAATCTTAATCGTTACTATTTGTTAATTTGACTTGACTTTATTGAATTAACTTATGTAAATTTGAATAAAAATAATTAGAGGAATATATAGAAAAATTTGCTACATTTTTAATTTATCTAATTTGATTATTATCAATAAAAAAGTGGGTTGTTGTTTTTATCAATAATTAAAAAATGAAAAGCAAATTTTTTATAATATATTTTCTTTTGTCGTGCC
>CAZXJG010000072.1:2210-6593 GCA_964640985.1 uncultured Melioribacteraceae bacterium
TTAAAATCAACTTCATCCTATATTATTGTTGAATACACCCCGCAAATAGCAGAAAAACTGAATGTTAAAATTGCCGGTATAAATTATAAAAAATTTATTCTATCCGAAGCATTTACCGACCCGAATGCTAAAGTAGGAGCTCCGGATTTCCCGGTTAAAATTTTAGATATCGGTGTACCTTCAAAGTTTGGGAACACTATCCAAATTTTAGATGCCGAATACACAAACATAAATGAAAAAATTGTTCCAATTCCATTTCACAAAAAGGAAAATGGTTTTTGGATAAGTTATTACAAAATAACCCCGTTATACAATAGTTATAGACCCAACCTCATAGTTACGTTCGGCAATTTCAATTCTGTAAGAGGTTTACCCGTACAAAGAATTAAAATTTATCCTTTATTATTTAATGCTTCGACCGGGGAGTTAAGATTTTATAAACGAATTATTTTTAAAATTAACTTCGCTAGTTCCAATAAAAGTCCGAGTAATTATAAAGATAAACATTTAAGAAACTTTATTCTAAATTATAGCGTTGCAAAAAAGTGGGGCAAAAATAACCTGAAGTTGTACAAAGTCGCTTCAAATTCCGTATTGGCTAAAGGCACATGGTATAAATTTGGAATTACACAAGAAGGCATATATAAAATTAGCCGTTCTATGTTATCACAATATGGAATCAATGCATCGACCGTTGACCCGCGTACAATAAAAATTTACAATAACGGCGGTTATATGCTGCCCAAAGGACAAAGTGCAAAACGACCTAATGACCTTATAGAAAATGCCATATTTGTAAAAGGACAAAATGACGGAAAATTTGACCAAAACGATTATATTTTATTTTATGCCCGCGGTACATCGTTTTGGGAATATGATTCCGTTAGAAAACAAATTGTCAGACGTAAAGATTATTATTCAAAGGTAAACTATTATTGGATAACTTCAGGCGGTAACCCCGGCAAGCGTATGAAAATTCAAAAGTCCTTGAATATTGCCGATGCATACAAACAAACCGCTACAAAAGCATTTGCATTTAGGGATGATGACAAAGTTAATTTATTAAAATCGGGCGTTATTTATGTCGGCGACGAATTTTCGGTTTCTACCAAAAGCAGAACTTATATAACTCCCCTGCCGAATATTTTACCCGATAGTAAAATTAATTTTAATTTTCAAATTATTAATTATTCATCTAAAACAGTGCCGCTAAGTCTATATGAAAATGGAAAACTTATATATTCAGGAAATATGATGGGAGCTTCCGGATTTTATTCGGTAGCCGGCGTAAACCATAAAACCGCATCATATACCGGTACTCTTCCGAATGATAGAAGCGTTCTAAAATTTATTTTCAACACAATAAATACTTCGGTCAATGGTTATTTGGATTATTACGAAATAAAATATTTACAAAACCTTAAAGCAAACGATGATAATCTCACCTTTTTTTCGAAAGATACTAATGCGGTTATCCAATACGATTTATCAAACTTTTCCAACAGCTCAATTGAAGCATTCAATGTTACCAATTTCGCAAATGTAAAATTATTATCTCCACTTTCAATTAGCGGAGGCGATTATAAATTCCAATCAAATGGAACTGAAAGTAAAAGCTCAAAGTATATTGCACTTACGGAAAATAAGTTTCTTACACCGCCTTCGGGACAAAAGGTAGAAAACTCTAATTTACACGGCAACATTGACGGTGCTGAATATATTATTATTACAGATAAAATATTTAAAGACCAAGCCGAAAAGCTGCGTCAATACAGGCAATATGAAGCTCCGAAAAAAATAACCGCAACAATTGTTTACATAAATCAAATATATAATGAATTTTCCAGCGGAGTACTGGATCCTGTTGCTATAAGAGATTTTATTAGATATGCATATTTAAACTGGCGTATAAAACCTTTTTATGTATTACTATTCGGCGATGGTGATTACGATTACTTAGATACCGAAGGGCAGGGTAAAAATTATATCCCGGCTTATGAAACAATGAGTTCATTTAACGAAGTTTATTCATATCCTTACGATGACTTTTATGCACGCATAGTCGGGAACGATGAAACAGATGACGTTGCCATAGGACGGCTGCCGGTAAGAACAAGCGAAGATGCCGATGTAATTGTTAATAAAATTATTGAATATGAAACAAAAGCTAAGAAAGGTTTGTGGCGCGATAAAATTACACTATTGGCAGATGACGGATTAACTTCAACAGGTAACGATTGGAACTTGCATCAGGCACAATCCGAACAGCTTTCGAGGTATCATATCCCTCCGTATTTTAATCAAGATAAAATTTATCTTGCAGCATACCCAGCTGTAAATACCGGCTTAGGAAGACGTAAACCTGCCGTGAACGTTGCATTACTTAAAGCAATTAATGACGGCACTTTAATACTTAATTTTATTGGACATGGCAACCCTAATGTTTGGACTCACGAAGTTGTTTTTGATAAAAACACAAGCATACCGCAATTCAGAAACAAACAATATTTCTTTCTAACGGCAGCAACTTGCGATTTCGGAAGATACGATGATCCTCTGCTTCAAAGTGGAACGGAGGAAATGCTACTTTTAAACGGGGCAGGTATTATCGGCGGTATATCCGCCTCAAGACCCGTAGTATCGTACGCAAACGCAGCATTAACTTACACATTTTACGATCATCTGTTAGGATATAGGGATTCTACTTATCTACCGCCTACAATCGGTGAAGCTTATTTTGAAATGAAACAAAACAGAACCGGTGCAAATGATGAAAAATTTCACCTGTTCGGTGATCCAGGTTTACGTTTAGATGAACCGAGATTGAAAGTAAAAATTGATTCCGTTAACGGTTCTTATCTTGGTATCAATATTAAATTAAAAGCTCTCGGTGTTGCCCGCATCGACGGCTCCGTTCTTAAAGCCGACGGCTTCGTTAATACCAATATTTCAGGACAGGCAATTCTTTCCGTATACGATTCTGAAAGAAGTATTTATCTCGAAGAGGTAAGAGATTCTATGCATGTTCAGGGCGGACTTCTATTTAAAGGACGGGTTTCTATTGAAAACGGAAAATTTTCCACTTCGTTCCGCGTACCGAAAGATATTTCTTATGAAAATAGACATGGAAAAATTGTTGCATATTTTATGAACCAAAATACCGACGGAATTGGATATACTAAAAACATAACCGTTGGAGGCAGCGATACTACTGTAGTTAATGATAAACAAGGACCAAAAATTCAAATATTCTTTGATAATACCGCTTTCAAAAATTCTTATTTGGTAAGTCCGGATTTCGATTTAATAGTTAAACTCTCTGACCAAACCGGACTTAATACGACCGGCACAGGTGTAGGACACAAATTAGAAGGTATTTTAAACGGTAACGAATCAAATCCTATAGATTTTACAAATTATTTTGTCGGTAATTTGAATTCCGGTGGAAAATCGGGTGTTGTAAATTATAAATTCAGCGACCTTCCACAAGGTAATTATAAATTGAAAGTTAAGGCTTGGGATGTATTTAACAATTATTCATCCGATATAGCTTACTTTTCTGTGGTTAATCAAAGCGGACTCGTTATACGCGATGTGTTTAATTATCCAAATCCGTTTACTTATAATACTACCTTCACTTTTCAGCAGAATTTAGCAAGCCCTATTAATGTTAAAATAAAAATTTATACCATAGCAGGCAGACTGATAAAAGTTATTCGGGAAAATTCTATATTCGAAAAATTTGTGAAAGTAAATTGGGACGGACGAGATAAGGACGGCAGCTTAATTGCGAATGGTACATATTTATATAAACTTACTGTTGAAACTGTCGATGGAAAATTCAGACAAACTTTTTTAGGTAAATTATCTACAATTAAATAATAATTAATTTTATTAAATTAGATGAATATTTAAATTCAATAAATTGAGGAAAAATAAGATGAAGTATTTATTAATAACATTGGTATTAGGCGGTATGGCTTTAGTTAATTATAACGAAATAAAAGCACAAGGTGAAACATCAGTACCCTTTCTGCTTATAGCCCCCGATTCCAGAGCCAGTGGAATGGGTGAGACGGGAGGAGGCTTAGCCGATAATGCAGCTGCAATTTTTTGGAACCCCGCCGGAATTGCATTTCTATCAGGTTCCGAAGTTGACATAACACATAGTAAATGGTTACCTCAATTTAATCTGCCCGATCTTTTTTACGATTACCTTACTTATAGACAATATATCGACGCAATCGGCGGAAGCCTTACGGCAAGTATTACATATATGAACTTCGGCGAATTCATTAGAACACTTTCCAATTCTCCTAAGCCGGTGGGAGTTTTCAAATCTTTTGATGCCGCATTTACTATCGGCTACGCAACAAAAGTTGA